>NZ_VCKX01000207.1 GCF_005889725.1 Nonomuraea zeae | reverse complement strand
CTCCCACTCCGCCTGTGCGCGCACGACGTTGGGCGCGGCGGGTTGCGGAGTCCACGTCAGATCTACGGGCACGCCAAGGACACCCGCGACTGCCCATTCGATGTGAGGGCACAGCGCGGGCTGAGCCGAGTGGACGTAAAGGACGCCACGAGCAGACACCGGACCTCCCGTTTCGGTACGAGGTGCGCCTTCCCCAACGGCCTCGTCCTGGGATGATCACAAGTGACTAGGGAGAGACTACCGTCGGTCGCTACCCGGCACCAGAGGGGGGCCATACCAAGTTGGTGCGGGAGTGGCACGTGACAGTTCGGCGAGCGGGGAAACATACCCGCTCATGGAACTCCAATCAGTCGGCGAGGCGTTCATCCGGCCAGGTCAGATCCTGACCGACCGGTCGGCGCTGTCCGCCGCGGCACGCTGGACCCAGGCGGTCTCGGAGGCGGACGGCGTCTGCGTGATCCACCTGTCGGCCGGGACCGATCCCTGCGAGGTCACGGCGGAGCTGCGCGAGCAGGGCCTCAGAGCGTCGCCCAACCACGTGCTCCGCGGCCAGCCGCTGTTCTTCGGCGGCCCGGCGTCCAGGCCCTTCCCCACCCCGCCCATCGGGTTCAGACCGGGCAGGTCCCGCACGGACGTGGTCATCGGGCTCCTCGACACGGGCGTCACCAAGCACCCGTGGTGGTCCGGCACCGACTGGTACGCCCGGCTCGGCCCCGAGGAGGCCGACGCGCACGAGGGGACGCAGGCGGGCCACGGGACGTTCATCGCCGGCCTGCTGGCGCGGCGGGCGCCCGGCGCGGCGCTGCGCGTGAGCCGGGTGCTCGACGGTGACGGGCTCACCGACGAGGCGACCGTGGTACGCGCGCTGCACCGCATGCGCGAGCGCCCGCCGGACGTGCTCAACCTGTCCTTCGGCGGCCACTCCTTCGACGACCGGCCGCCCCCGCTGCTGTCCGACGCCATCGCCGGGCTGACCGGCACCGTGGCGGTGGCCTGCGCCGGCAACACCGCCTCCGACCGCCCGTTCTGGCCCGCGGCGCTCCCCAGCGCCGTGGGCGTGGCCGCCGTGGACGCCACGGAGCAGCACAGGGCGCCCTTCTCCGGCTACGGGACCTGGGTGGACGCCTGCGCCCGCGGCGACTGGCTGGCCAGCAGCTTCCTCGACTCGGGCGACTTCGCCGGCTACGCGGCGTGGAGCGGCACGTCCTTCGCCACCGCGCTGGTGGCCGGGGCCATCGCCGACGCGGCCAGGGACGAGCCGGCCAAAGAGGCGGCGAAGCGACTGCTCGACTCCGAGACGGCCCGGCAAATTCCCGATCTGGGAGTTCTCGTCCCGGCGAGTCTGTAGAGTTTACGCTCAGTCCTCAGGCAATCACGAGGAGGCATGATCGCCTCTCCGTGCCGGACGAAGGGAGGCCGCATTGCACGATCCACGCGATCCAGCGGAGCTGCTCGTAGCGGCGGCCGACGGCGACCGATCGGCCTGGGAGACGCTCGAGTCGACGTTCGGGCCGCGCATGTGGGCCGTGGCCCGCGCGTGCGGCCTGAGCCACTCCGACGCCGCCGACGCGGTCCAGGGCTCCTGGCTGCGCCTGCTCCAGCATCTGCAGAGCATCAGAGATCCGGCGAGAGTGGGCGGCTGGCTCACGACCACCGTACGCCGGGAGGCCCTCCTGCTCCTGCGCAAGGAGCGCACCGGAGTCGTCTCCTACGAGGTCGTCGACGACCCCGACCCCGCGTCGGCCGTCCTGGAGGCCGACGACCGGCGCCTGCTCTGGAAGACGGTCTCCACCCTGCACGAGCCGTGCCGCACTCTCCTTCAGCTGGTCGCCATCGATCTCGGGAGCCAGCAGATGGCGGCGCGACTCGGCCTGCCCATGGGCAGCGTCGGCCCGACCCGGGCGCGCTGCCTGGAAAAACTGCGCACTCTGATCTCGATACAGGAGACGGCGCAATGATCAACGACGAATACTTCCTGGCGGCACTCCGGCTCGCCGCCGGGAACGATCCGATCCCCAGTCACGTGTCCGCCGCCGCGCGCGACGTCTACGGGCTCCGGGTCCCCCGGGCGGTCACCGCCAACCCCGCCGAGTGCGCCGCGATCCGCGGCGTGCGTGACGACGACGGCTCCCACCTGGTGCGCTTCGTCGCGGCCGGCCTCACCTTCGACCTGGAGGTGACGGTGGGCGACGGTCTCATCGACGTCGCGGGGCAGGTCTTCCCCTACCCGGGAGAGGGCGCCCTCGTCGACGTCCGCACCCCGCATCTGACCCTCACCAGGCGCATCGCCCACACCGGCCATTTCGCCGCCACCGGGCTGCCGCCGGGCTGGCTCAGCGTCGTGTGCCACCGCCCCGGCCACGCCCCCGTCCAGACCAGGTGGGTACGCATCAGGCCCTGACCTGATGCCCCCCACGCCACCTCGACCCCGTGCTCGCGCACAGCTTTCGACCTCGTGCATCCACCCCGCCTTGACCTCGTGCCCCTACACAGCTCCGACCCCGTGCACCCACACCGCCTCGCCCCCGTGCTCGCGCACAGCTCCGACCCCGCGCCCCTCCCCGGCCGTCTCCGCCAAGGCCCGCCATGAGCGCAACATCGTCATCGCCCTGGGACCTCGACCCGCTGATCGCGGCGGCCGAGGCCGCCATGATGCGGTCCCTGGTCGACCCCGAGCAGGCCCTGCACGCCGGCCGCGTCGTGCTCGCGGCGGCCCGCCGCGCCCGCGCTCCGGAGGCCGAGGTCATGTCCCTCAGAGCGATGGCGCTGGCCGCCCGCGAGCTGGGTGACCTCCAAGACGCCGAACGCCTGCTCCGCGAGGCCATCGGCACCGTGGGCGCCCCGCCGCACCGGCTGGCCCAGGCCCGGCTCTCCCTGGTCACCGTACGCACCGAGCGCGGCCACCCCCTGCAGGCCCTGCGCGTGGCCGCCCTGGCCTGGGCCTACCTGCCCCCGCTGGATCGCGCCAAGCTCGACACCCAGCGCGCGGTCGCCCTGGCCCATCTCGGCCGCCACCAGGAGGCCATCGCCTCCTGCGACCGGGCGCTGCGGGCCCTGGTGGCCGCGCCCGGCACCATCGACGACCGCAGGTTCCTGGCGGGCGGGCTGCTCAACCGCGGGCTCGTCCACTCCTGCCGCGGCGACTGGGACGCCGCCATGCGCGACCTGACGGCCTGCCTGCAGATCGCCGGGCACGCCGGCCTGCGGCACCTGGCCCGCCTGGCCGCCGCCAACCTGCCCTTTCTCGCGGTCCGGCGGGGCGACGTCGCCGCGGCGTTCAAGCACTACCGCGAGGCCGAGGAAACGCTGTTCGGCTACCCCGAGCGCATGGCCACGATGCGGGCCGACTTCGCCGGCGCCCTGCTGGCCGCCCACCTTCCCGGCGAGGCCAGGGCCATGCTGAGCCTGGCCGTACCCGATCTGGAGGCGTCGGGCGCGCACGTGGCGCTGGCCGAGGCACGGCTGAAGCTGGCCCAGGTGGAGCTGCTCACCGGCGACCCGCACCGGGCCCGCCAGGTCGCCGAGCAGGCGGCGGCCGAGCTCGCGGCACAGGAGCGGGCGTCGTGGCTGCCATTGGCCAGGGAGGTGGTGCTGCGCGCCCGGCTGGTGCTCGAGCCCACCTCGCCCGCGCTGATCACCGAGCTGATCTCGTGCGCCGACGAGCTGGAGGACGGCGTCGCGAACCTGGCGGGGGCGGCGGCCCTGCGGCTGACGGCGGCCGAGGCGGCGCTCGCCGTGGACGATCACCCGACGGCCTCCGCCCAGCTCGCCCGGCTCACCCGGCACGCGCAGCGCGACGAGCGGTGGATGCCGGCCGGCACCCGGCTCACCTCGCTGGGCTCGGAGCTGCAGGCCAGGAAGCTGGCTCAGGGCCCGCAGATCCCCGTGCCCGTCCGGCAGCACGCGCTCGCGCTGGAGGCGGCCCTCCAGGAGGACGTCCCGGGGGCCTTCCGCGCGGTCAACGACGGGCTGGCCGAGGTCGGTGAGCAGGTGGAGACGTTCGACGACCCGTCGTTGCGCGCCTACGCGGCCCGGGCCGGGGAGCGGCTGGCCGCGTTCGGGCTGGGGCTGGCGGTGCGCGACGGCTGCCCGGGCGAGGTGTTCGAGTGGGCCGAGCGGTGGCGGGCGGTCGCCGCGCCCGCGCACGCCTGCGCGCCGGTGGATCCCGAACGGGTGCGGGCCGGGCTGGGGCGCGGGGCCCTGGTGGAGTACGTGACCGGCGAGAACGCGCTGCTGGCCGTGCTGATCACGCCGGAACGGCTGCTGGTGCGGCGGCTGGGCGACCTCGTCCCCGTCAAGGAGGCGATCCTCAGGCTGCGTTACGCGCTGCGCAGGCAGGGCGACGCGGCCGGGATCGAGGCGGCGGCCGTCGAGCTCGAACGCCTGCTGTTGCGCCCGCTGCTGGCCGAGCTCGGCGACCGGCCGCTCGTCGTGGTGCCGGTGGGAGCGCTCCACACGCTGCCGTGGGGGGCGTTGCCGTGCCTGCGCGAACGCCCGGTGAGCGTGGCGGCCAGCGCGTCCGCCTGGGTGCGGGCCGGGGAGCTCGCGGGCCGCAGGAGGCGGACCCCGTTGGTGGTCGCCGCCGCCGGTCCCGGGCTGTCGCATGCGCAGGAGGAGGTGGCGCACGTACTCGCCTGCCATCCGGACGGGCGGGAGGCGCCCGGGCGGACCGAGGCGGTGCTGGAGGCCCTGGAGGTGGCCGACGTGCTGCACCTGGCCGCGCACGGGGTGTTCCACGCGCGCAGTCCGCTGGTGTCGGGGATCACGCTGGAGGACCGGTCGCTGATGGCCTACGACCTGTTGAACGTGTCGCGTTCGGCCGGGCTGGTGGTGCTGTCGGCGTGCAATTCCGGGATGTCCACGACGCCGATGGAGGGGGCGCCGCTGGGGCTGCCCGGGACGTTCCTGTCCAAGGGGACGTCGTGCGTGGTGGCCGGCATGGTGCCGGTGCAGGATGAGGCGGCGCGGGTGGTGATGGGCATGTTCCACGAGCTCGTCGCGGCGGGTCAGCCGCCGGACGCGGCGCTGGCGTGCGCCGCGGCCAAGACGGGCGTGATCGAGTTCACCTGCTTCGGCGCCGGCAACCTGCCCCTGTACTAGACCCGCACGGCACCAGCGGGGCACACCCCGGGGCATCCGCGCCATGCCAGGGGCCTGCGGCTTCCTGGGGGCGGGCTGGGGTTCAGCCGGTGGCGACGGGTCTTGTGGGGTCGGCGACCCAGTTGGACCAGGAGCCCACGTAGAGCGCGGCGGACCGGCCCGCCACCTCCAGCGCCAGCACCTCGTGGGCGGCCGTCACGCCGGAACCGCAGTAGGCGCCGGCCTGCACCCCTTCGCCGACGCCCAGCGCGGCGAACCGGGCCCGCAGCGCGGCCGGGTCGAGGAACCTCCCGTCGGGGCCGGTGTTGGCCGCCGTCGGCGCGCTGACGGCCCCGGGAACGTGCCCGGCGACCGGATCGACCGGCTCGACCTCGCCCCGGTAGCGCTCGGCCGCCCTGGCGTCGAGCAGCACGCCGTGGGAGGCCAGCGCCGACGCCTCATCGGCCGTGAGCACCGGCATGCCGCCCGGACGAGCCGTGAAATCACCCTCGGGGACACCGGACACCCCGCTGCCGGACGACGAGACGCCGGACGACGGCACGCCGGACGGCTCCTTCACCGTCGGCAAGCCCGCCTCCTGCCACGCGGACAACCCGCCGTCGAGCACCCGGACGTCCTGATGGCCGAAGTAGCGCAGCGCCCACCAGGCGCGGGCGGCCACCGTGGACCCGGCGTCGTCATAGACCACCACGGGCTGCCCGTCCGACACCCCCAGCCGCCGCATCGCGGTCTGGAACGCGCCCGCCTCCGGCAGCGGATGCCGCCCGGCCGGCCCGGGCGGGGCCGCGAGATCGGTGTCCAGGTCGCAGTAGACGGCGCCCTCGATGTGCCCCTCGCGATAGAGCTCCACCCCGGGCGGCCCGCCCAGCCGCCAGCGGACGTCGAGCACCCGCGCGTCTTCGAGCGCGGCCAGCTCGGCCGGGGTGATCAGCGGGCTCGTCACGTGTGTACCTCCAGGAGCGGAACGTGCTGCTCGGCCTCCGTCAGCGAACCGTGGTATCCGGTGAACAGAGCCTCGATCCGGTGGGCCTTGGGAGCGGTGATGGCCAGGTCGGTGTAGGGGACGGCCACGACGTCGCCGATCCGTTCGAGCCAGGCGTCACGCACCCGGGGCCCGAACCAGCCCGACTCGACCGCCTCCTGCCTGGACACTACCCAGGCTTTCCCGTGCAGGGTCGCACGCCACGCCTCCAGCACCTGCTCGGCCGCTCCCGGCTCGGCGTAGACGTGCCTGGCCCGGGCCTCGCCGCCGAGCAGCGCCACCCCTTCGGCCAGCTCGGGAACGCTCTCGGCGTCGATCTTCTCGGTGGCGTTGACCATGCCGTGGTCGGCGGTGACGTAGAGGGCGGAGCCGGGCGGCAGCCCCTCCGCGAGCCGCTGCGCCATGTCGTCGACGATGCCGAGCTGCCGCAGCCACTCCTCGCTGCCCCAGCCCGCCAGATGCCCGGCCGCGTCCAGGTCCCCGTAGTAGACGGTGACGTGTGCGGGGCGCGCCTGCATCGCCTCGTGCACGCGGGCGACGCGCTCGTCCACGGTCTCGGCGGCGGCGTAGCGCGCGCCCCGGTAGACGGCCCTGGTCAGCCCGGTGCCCTCGAACTCGCCGGGGCCGACGTAGACGGAGTCGATCCCGGCCTGGACGGCGCGCTGGTAGACGGTCGTGGCGGGCTGCCACTCGTCGGGGTCCATCGCCTCCATGCCGGCGGGCAGCCGCCAGCGCAGGCAGTTGAACAGGTGCCCGGTGCCCGGCACGGCCAGCATCAGCCCCACCATGCCGTGCTCGCCCGGTGTCAGGCCCGTGCCCAGCGAGCACAGGCTGGTGACGGTGGTGGCGGGGAACCCGGCGGTGAGCGTGCGGCCGGCCAGCCCGGCCAGGAAGGGGGCCACATCGGCATGGGCCCGCAGCAGGTCGGCGCCGAGGCCGTCGACCAGGAACAGGCAGACGCGTTCGGCGGGCCGCAGGGCGAGCGGGTTGGGCTCGCGCAGGCCCAGCGCCGCCAGCAGCGAACCGGGGAGATCCGCCAGCGACCCGCCGCCGTACCCAGGCACCAGCATGGCTCTCATCCTAGACCTCGGCGATCTATGTGCGCTTTCTTGTCGGTACGGCCGCGCCTGGTCACCCGCACTCGCCGTCGCCGGTCTCCGTCTGCCCTGGCCGGTGGTGAAGGCTCACGGGATTTCGAGCGCACGGCCGGGTGGGTCCTTGGCCGCGTTGCGGGCCGTGGGCGTCGCCCGCCAGACCTCGATCCTCTGTCACGCAGAGCCAGGCAGTCGCCGGTGCGACCCTGTCGCGCAGGGCCGGGTGACCAGCGCCAGGCAGTCGCCGTTGCCACCCTGTCGCGCGGGCCGGGTGGGCGGCGTTCACGGGCGTCGAGAGCCGGCCCGGCCGCTCCCCGGCGCGGGCTCTCCCGCGCCGCACCGGTGCAGAGGGGATGCCGGTGTGGGGACGGTGGAAGCGGGAGCCCCTGGTCGTGGGTGGTGTCCTCGTCGCGCGCCCGCACGGTGTCAAGGCGCGCTCGAAGGCGTGCTTTCGAGCAGGGGCGGCAGTGCTTGCCGGGCACGGACGGCGGGCGGCGGACCGCGCCGGCGGCGTGCGCATGCGCGACGGGCCGAGCCCGGCCGAGACGTCGCGGGACAGGGCGCACGTATGCCGCCCTGGTGGGCCGGGCCTGCAGGGGGTCGGGAGGTCCTCGCCGTGGCCCGTCGGGTGAGCTGCCGGTCGCGGTCAGGAGGTGGCGCGGGCCGTCGCTTCGGACAGGGCCTTGGCGAAGGCCAGGACGTGGGTGACCGCCTCCGGGCCGTCGGCCGCCTCGCTGACCCTGAGCGACAGGTCGTCGGCCGTGATCGCGCCCGTGTAACCGTGGTCGGCCTCGCAGTTTTCGTCGCCGCACGTGGCCGGCTCCAGGTCCACGTGGGAGATGGCGCCCCAGCCGATCGTGAGCGTCGCCTCGGTGGGAGGGACGCCCGGGACGTAGGAGGCGGGGTCGGGCACCACGCGGGTGACGGCGACCGACTGGACCCGGCTCAGGCGCACGGCCTCGGTGGTCGTGGAGGCGTGGGACGTCGAGACGCCCTCCACCGCCGGGTGCTCGTCGGTGTGGCAGACCAGCAGCCGCGACGTCGACAGCACCAGGACGGTGACATGCCGGCGGACCTCCATCGCCGGATCGAAGGTGGCCTCGTGATGGACCACGAACGCGGTCACAGCTTCCTTGCCCAGCGCGGATTCGACCGCATCGGTGACGAGGTCGGGGTAGTAGCCGCTGCGCTCGATCGCTTCACGCAGGCCCGCGGCTGAGACTCGGGTTTCCCTCATGGCTCCATCCTGCCAGGAGCAGGCAGTGCACTCACCCGCCAGATATAACGCTCTATAACGTCTTTTATCCAGGTATCACTGTGTACATAGGTTCACTTCATTCGCTGAGAGCGGATCAGGAAAGCCGGCGCGGTCCCCCGTCCAGCCGCGGGCCCGCGGGGGTGCGCAGGGTGGCCCTGGCGCCGAGGATGATGACGCTCGACTCACCCACGAGGACCTGGTCCAGGTCCAGACGGGCCAGCTCCGGCAGGTCGTTGGCGAGGCGGCCGACGCGTACGAGAAGATCTTCGAGGGCGTCCACCGCGACGGGCGGGTAGCCGTACTCGCCGAAGAGCAGCGGGGCCGCCCGTACGGACCGCACCAGGGCCGCGGCGTCCTCCCGGGTCAGCGGGGCGAGGCGGAACCCCTGGTCGAGCAGGAGCCGCGCGGTCACCTCGCCGAGCCCGAACGAGACCACGGGACCGAACGCCTGGTCCTCGATGACGCCCACCACGGTCGGCACGGCGGGCTGCGGCGCCATGCGCTGCACCGCCAGCTCGACCTCTTCCCCGAGCTGGTCGGCGAACCCGGCGTACGCGTGGCACATCATCTCCGGGCCGGTCAGCCCCAGGCGCACGGTGCCCGCGCGGCGCGAGGCCCCCGGATCGGCCACCTTGAGCACCACGGGCCAGCCGAGGCGCTCGGCGGCGGCGACCGCCTCGTCGGGCGAGCGCACCACCTCGGACGGCCAGACGGTCAGGCCGTAGCAGGACAGCAGCTCGGTGGCGTCGATCTCGACCGGCGGCCCGGGCTCCGCGAACACGCTGGACACCGGCGCAGGGGCGGCCGCCGAGGCGGGCTCACCGGGACCGGTGGAGGAGTCGGCGGGCGCGGGTGAAGAGGCTGCGGCTCCTGTTGTAGAAGGGTCCGCAGGCCCTGTCGCGGGGGCCGCGGAAGAGGGTGCGGCGTCCGCGGGCCCTGGCGCGGAGTCCGCGGCGGCCGGCGAGAGGTTGGCGGGGGTGGAGAGGGTGGCGTGGACCAGGGCTCTGGCGCGGTCGGCTTCGAGGTCGTCGAGCTCGGGCGGCGGCACCGCCGGGTGCGCGCGCCACGTCGCGTACCGGACCACGTGGGCCAGGGCCCGCACCGCCTCCTCCGGCGCCGCGTACGACGGGATGGAGCCGCGCGACGGCGTCGGGCCAGAGGCGGCCCCGGACGGCGAGGTCACGCGCAGTGCCGGGTGCATGCCCAGATGCCCGCGGAACGTCGTGAGCACCGGCTTGGCGGCGTCCTTCGAGACGCGCAGCAGCTCGGCGGCCACCTCGTCCGTCTTGCCAGGAATGGGCGGCATGTAGATCACGACGGCGGCGTCCACGTCGGCGGAGGACAGCTCGCCGGCGAGCGCCGTGCCGTATTCGGCGGGCCCGGCGGCCGGGCCGAGGTTGACGGGCGGGCGGGGCTCCAGGCCCGCGGCCAGGCAGGCGTCGGCGGCGAGCAGGCCGAGCGCGTCGGAGTTGGTCACGAGCGCGACCCGCGGACCGGCCGGCAGCGGCTGGTAGGCCAGGAGCTGGCCCACGTCGAAGAGCTGGATGAGGTCGTCGACCCTGATCAGCCCCGCCTGCGCGAACAGCGAGCTGATCGCCGAGTCGGGCAGCCCGAGCTCCTCGGCCGAGTGCCCGGCCGGGGTGCCGCCGCTCTTGACCACCACGATGGGCTTGGTGCGCGCGGTGCGCCTGGCCAGCCGGGTGAACTTGCGCGGATTGCCCAGCGACTCCAGGTAGAGCAGGATCACCTCGGTCGAGTCGTCCTCCTCCCAGTACTGGAGCAGGTCGTTGCCCGACACGTCGGCCCGGTTGCCCGCGGAGACGAACGACGAGATGCCCATGCCGCGCTGGGCGACCCGCTGCAGCAGCGCGGTGCCGAGCGCGCCCGACTGGCTGAAGAAGCCCACCTTGCCCCTGCCCGGCACGGTGGCGGCGAGGGTGGCGTTGAGCTTGACGGCCGGATCGGTGTTGGCGATGCCGAGGCAGTTGGGGCCCACGACGCGCAGTCCGTAGGAGCGGGCGAGGCGGGCCAGCTCGTCCTGCCTGGCCCTGCCTTCCGCGCCGGTCTCGCCGAACCCCGAGGAGACCACGATCAGCCCGTGTACCCCCTTTTCCGCGCACTCCTTGACCACGTCGATCACGCTCTCGGCGGGCACGGCCACCACGGCCAGGTCCACGTCGCCGTCGATCGCGGTCACGCTCGGATAGGCCCGCACGCCCGCCACCGCGCGCACCTCGCGGTGCACCGGATAGACGGGGCCGGTGAAGTCGGCGGCCAGCAGGTTGCGAAGGACGGTCTGGCCGACGCCGCCCGGCTCCCGCGAGGCGCCGACGACCGCGACCGAGCCGGGGGTCAGCAGCCTGGCGATGGACCTGGCCTCGGCCCGGTGCTCGCGGGCCGCCGTCACCTCGGCGGAGGTGTCGGTGGGGGTGAGGTCGAGCGTCATGCGTACGACGCCGTCCTCGAACTGGCTCTGGGCCGTGTAACCGGCCTGGCGCAGCAGGCCCGTCATCCGCATGTTGGCGGGCAGGACGTCGGCGATGAAGCGTTCGATGCCGTGCTCGCGGGCCGTGGCCGCCAGGTGCTCCAGGAGCACGGAGGCCACTCCCCTGCCCTGGTGGGCGTCCTCGACGAGGAAGGCCACCTCGGCCTCGCCCGGCCCGATGCGGTCGTAACGGATCACCGCCACCATCTCGGTGCCGATGGTGGCGATCAGCGCCACCCGATCGACGTAGTCGACGTTCGTGAACCGCGTGACTTCCCGGTCGGACAGCCGCGGCCGGGGACCGAAGAACCGGAAATAGATCGACTCGTCGGACAGGCGTGAGTAGAACGAACGGAGGCGATCCGCGTCGGCGGGCTTGATCGGACGAACGTGCGCGGTGCCACCGTCGGCCAGGACGACATCGGCCTCCCAGTGGGCCGGATATTGTGCCTCCACAGTGTCGAGCGTAAACCCGCATCCCAAATGCCAAGACCAGGGGGGCTGTTGGGCAACGCTTGTGCATCGACTGCTGCCCGGTGTGATGGGTCCGCCCCACGGGCAGCCCGGAAGCTGTTAGTTTTGCCGTGGCCAGGCTCGTTCTGAAGGCAGCAAGGTGGTGACATCATGACGCGGGTCGTCGTGGTGGGCGATCTCATGACCGACGCGGTCGCGCGCGCCCGTTATGCGCTCGCCAGGGCGAGCGACACCCCGGCGATCGTGACCATGCACGGCGGGGGTTCCGGGGCGAACATCGCCTCGTGGCTCGCCGTCGAGGGCGCCGAAGTGGCCTTCATCGGCCGCAGGGGCGCCGACATCACGGGGCGCAACCGCGACATGGAGCTGATGGGCTACGGCGTGGACGCCCGGCTCGTCATGGATCCCGAGCGGCCGACCGGCACCTGCGTGGTGCTCGTCACGCACAAGGGCGAGCGCACGATGCTCTCCGACCCGGGCGCCAACGCGGCGCTGTCGCCGGAGGACCTGCCGCGCGACCTGTTCTCGTCCGGCACGCATCTGCACCTTTCGGGCTACACGCTGATCAACGAGGGCTCGCGTGACGCGGGCCTGGCGGCGCTCGAGATGGCGCGCCACAGCGGGATGTCGATCTCCGTCGACTGCGCCTCGTCCGCGCCGCTGGACCGCACGGGAGCCGAGCCGTTCCTGGAGTGGACCAACGGGGTCAAGCTGCTGTTCGCCAACAGCGACCAGGCGAAGGTGCTGACCGGGCGCGACGACGCCGAGGCCGCCGCGAAGGTGCTGACAGCGTGGTTCCCGCAGGTCGTGATCAAGATGAACGCCGACGGCGCGTTGTGGTTCAGCAACGGCCGGCCCGAGCCGGTGCACGTGGCCGCGGAGCCGGTCGACAAGATCGTGGACGGCACGGGCGCGGGCGACGCGTTCTCCGCCGGGTTCCTGCCGCCGTGGCTGGAGGGCAAGCCGCCGGCCGAGGCGCTGGCCTCCGGTTGCCGGCTGGCGGCCAAGGCGATCATGCATCTGGGTGCGCGTCCCCCGTTCTGAGCGGTCAGCGGGGCAGCCCCAGCTCGCCCGCGCGCAGCCCGGCCTGGAAGCGGGAGCCGGCCTCGAGCTTGGCCATCAGCTCGGCCACCCGCCGCCGGTAGGTGCGCAGCGAGACGCCCAGCCGTCGGGCCGCCGATTCGTCGGTGAGCCCCGAGCTGAGGGCTTCGAGGATCAGGCGGCCGTCGGCATCGAGGTGCGGGACGTCGCTGCGTAGATAAGTGGTGAGATCAAGGGAGTTGTCCCAGAGCGCGGCGAACAGCGAGTGGACGCCTTCGACCAGGGTCTGCGACGTCGTCACGGTGTACTCGCGGCCGTTGGGGGTCTCCCGGCCGGCCAGGATCATCACCCGCCGGTCGATGAGGATGGTCTCGTGCGGCAGCGGCGAGCCGCTGATCCGGACCTCGGCCCCCTCGTTCCGCACCAGCCGCAGGTGCGCGCGGGCCTCCTCGTCGGCGAGCGCGACCGGGCTGAGCAGCTTGCGCGAGGTGAAGCCCGTCGAGCCCGCGGCCCGCATCCGGTTCCGGATCGCGGCCCTGGCCTCCGGCTGCGACCAGGTCTTGAGGTCGCGGGCGGCGCACAGGAACTCGTCCCGCGTGGACTCGAAGAGATGACCGGCGCGGGCGACCAGCTCGGCGTCCCCTTGGACGGAAAACGCTTGTTCGCTCCGCATACCTCCCAGTCTGGCAGCAAGCTGCCACGAGTTCGCCGGGCAGCGCGGCGGCGGACACCATGAGCCCTATGACGGACAAGACTTTCTCCCTCGGCGGAGACCTGACCATCGACCGGCTCGGCTTCGGTGCGATGCGCCTGGCGATGGGCACTTTCGGCGGTCCGGCGCGAGCCCCGGAGAGCGGCATCGCGGTGCTCCGGCGCGCCGTGGAGCTGGGCGTGAATCACATCGACACCGCCGGCTTCTACGGCAGGGGCGCGGTGCGGGCCAACGAGCTGATCCGTACGGCGCTGACCCCCTACCCTGACGGCCTGGTGATCGCGACGAAGGTCGGGCCGCTGCTCGGGCCGAGCGGCATGCCGAGCGAGCAGGCGACGCCCGATCAGCTGCGCGGCCTGGTCGAGGCGGATCTGCGCGCGCTCGGGCTGGACCGGCTCGACCTGGTCTACCTGCGGGTGGGCGGGATGACCGGGCCGGGCGGCGAGTCGATCGCCGAGCGGTTCGCGGTGCTGGCCGAGCTCCGCGCCGAGGGGCTGATCCGGCACCTGGGCGTGAGCAACGTCGATGCCGCCCAGCTCGCCGAGGCCCGCGCGATCGCGCCCGTCACGGCGGTGCAGAACCAGCACGCCGACGACATGGGGCTGCTGGCGGAGTGCGAGGAGGCCGGGATCGCGTACGTGCCGTACTTCCCGCTCGGCGGCGGCCGCAACCCGCTCGACACCGACCGGCTGGGCAAGGTCGCGGCCCGCCTGGGCGCGACCGTGGCGCAGGTGCAGCTCGCCCTGCTGCTGGCGACGTCGCCGTCGGTGCTGGCGATTCCGGGCACCGGCACGCTCGGCCACCTGGAGGAGAACCTCGCGGCGAACGCTCTCAGCCTCAGCGACGAGGACCTGTCCGACCTGCGAAGCTGACGGAGATCAGGGCAGCACGGGCAACCCTTCGGAGGACTTCCTGAGCCGCCCCCTGAGGGAACGTACGGCGCTATCGTGGGATAGATCCTGAAATAGCGTCGGATAGGCCCGAGCAAGGGAGCCGGATGCAGGGCGTGCGTCCGTTGCGGCCAGGCGACCCCGCGTCGGTTGGCTCCTACGAGGTCACCGGTTTCCTCGGCGAGGGTGGCCAGGGCAGCGTCTATCTGGGCGTCTCCCCCTCCGGTGAGCAGGTCGCGATCAAGCTCCTGCACGCCCGGTTCGCCGAGGACGAGCAGGCGGTACGCCGCTTCCGCCGCGAGGCCGAGGCGGCGCGGCGGGTGGCGGAGTTCTGCACGGCGCGGGTGCTTGAAGTCGGGACCGTCCGCGATCAGCCCTTCATCGTGGGCGAATACGTCGACGGGCCCTCCTTGCAGGATCACGTCGCCAAGGAAGGGCCGGTGCGGGGCGCCTCCCTGATGCGGCTGGCGATCACCACGGCCACCGCGCTGGTCGCCATTCACGGGGCCGGGGTGGTGCATCGGGACTTCAAGCCCAACAACGTGCTCCTGGGGCCGGACGGGCCGAGGGTGATCGACTTCGGGATCGCGCGGGCGCTCGACCTCAGCCAGAGCATGACGACCGGGATCGTGGGGACGCCGGCGTTCATGGCGCCCGAGCAGTTCCTCGGGGAGGCGTCGCCGGCCAGCGACGTGTTCGCGTGGGCGGGCACCATGGTGTTCGCGGCGACGGGGCGGCCGGCGTTCGGGCAGGGGGCGCTCCCTGTGGTGATGCACCGGATCCTGAACCTGGATCCGGACCTGTCGGGCGTGCCGGGGGAGCTCGCGCCGCTGCTGTGGGCCTCGCTGGCCAAGGACCATCGCTACCGGCCCACGGCCGAGCAGCTGATCAGGGACCTGATCCGAGCCGGCACCGCCCCGCCGCCGCGGGTGCCGCCTTCGCGGTCCGTCGGCGACGTCCACGGCGACTCCGGTGCACGGCCCGGCGCGGCGCACCCGCCTGGGGGCCGGCCGGGCGGGGCCGGGACGCCCGTGCCGTTTCCGGTGGCCACCATCCCGCCTGCCAAGCGGCTGCGTAAGGTGCTGATCCCGATCGGCGCGGCCGTCACCACCCTGACGGTGGGCGTCACGATCTGGCTGGTCCTCCAGGGCAACTCCCCTTTCGTCCCGGACCCCAAGCCGACCGCCGGCCCCACCGTCGCCCCCGGGGCGGCCGGCGGGTTCGGCGCGGCGGTGGCCTCCGTCGCGAGCCCGTCCACCAAGCAGGGCGGGACATTACGCGTGGTCTCCACGACCTCCCTGGAGTCGACCGACCCGGGCGACATGTACATGCCCGACTCGCTGAACCTCGTCAGGCTCTACGGGCGTTCGCTGACGATGTTCAAGCCGGTCCCGGGGGCCGGCGGCACGCAGGTCGTACCGGATCTGGCCGATTCGCTGGGGGTGGCGAGCGACGGCGGCAAGACCTGGACCTACAAACTCCGCCAAGGCGTGAAATATCAGGACGGCACGGCGGTCACTTCCAAGGACGTCAAGCACGCCGTGCTCCGCAGCATGGACGCCGGCCTGTCCAACGGCTCCAGCTACTTCGACTTCCTGCTCGACCTCCCCGCCGGCTACCAGGGCGCCTACAAGTCCTCAACCGTGAACACCGACTCGGCCATCACGACGCCCGACGACCGCACGATCGTGTTCCACCTGAAGTCCCCCTACGCCGCGTTCGACCAGATCGCCCAGCTCCCGGAGACCGTCCCGGTGCCGGCCGCGAAGGACACCCGCGACAAGTACGGCAGCGACGTCGTCTCCTCCGGCCCCTACAAGCTGGAGAGCGTGACCGGCAAGAAGGTCGTGCTCGTACGCAACACCGGGTGGGACGCCGCGACCGACCCCAACCGCAGGCCGCTCCCCGACCGCTACGAGGTCGAGTACGAGGTCTCCTCCGCCGAGGCCACCCAGCGGCTCAAAGCCGGCACCGCCGACGCCGGCCCGGGCGTCCTGCCGGAGGAGGCGGCCGGCGTCCTCGGCGACCCGGCGCTCAAGGAGCGGGCGGACGCGCCCCTGACCACCACCGTCCGGATGCTGGCGATCAACCCCCAGGTGCCGCCGTTCGACAACGCGGACTGCCGCCGGGCCGTCATCCAGGCTCTCGACCTGAACGCCCTGCGCACGGCCTACGGAACCGAGCAGCATCCGGCCCCCACGTCACTCCTGCCGCCCACGATCGCCGGCCGCCGCGCGCCTGACCCGAACCTCAGGGCCGGCGGCGACCCGGCGGCCGCCAGGAAGTCGCTGCAGGCGTGCGGGCACCCGACCGGGTTCTCCGGCGTCTACCTCTACCGCGACCTGCCCGCGGAGGTGCGCGCGGCCGAGATCGTGCGCTCCTCACTCCACGAGGCGGGCATCGAGGTCAAGCTCGAACGTGTCCCGCTCGTGGATTTCCACCGCAAATACGGCGGCAGCCCCAGCTACCTCAAGACGAACAAGGTGGGCCTGATCGCCAAGAGCTGGGCGCCCGACTGGCCCGATCCCGAGGCGTTCCTGTCGTTGCTGGTGGACAGCAGGGAGATCGCCGAGCAGGAGTATTCGGTCAACGTGAGCGTGCGCGACCCGCGGATCGACACGCTCATCGACCAGGCCAAGACCGAGCTCGACCCCGCCCGCCGGGCCGCCGGGTGGACGGCGGTGGAGGCGGCCGTGGCCGAGGACGCCGTGCTCGTCCCGCTGGCGTGGCAGAGCCCGCTCCTGCTGCGCGGCCGGAACGCGGCGAACGTCCACGTGAGCCCGGTCTTCGGCGCCTACGACCTGCTCACGATGGGCGTGCGGCCGTAGCGGTCAGGAGGTGGTGGCCAGGGCCAGCGGCAGCACGGCCGGGGCGCCCGCGTGGCGCACCAGCGCCGCGGCCAGCGTCATCGTCCACCCCGTGTCGATCCGGTCGTCGAGGAGCAGGACCGGTCCGCCGCACCCGGCGATGGCCGCGCCGAGGTCCTTCGGCATGGCCAGCGTGCCCCTGATCGCCTGCACCCGCTTGGCGCTGTTGAACTGCTGCCCGGGCGGCCCCGCCCGATAGCCCAGCTCGCCCAGGTAGGACAGCCGCCCGACCTGCGCGAGCCGCTCGGCGAACCCGCGTACGAGCTTCGGCCGCGTCGCCGACGGCACGTTGACCACGGCGACCGGCCGCTCGCGCCAGTCCCAGGCCGACAGCACCTGCACCACGGCCTTGAACATGTCGTCGGCCATCGGCCCGTCGTCCCCGGCGAACAGCTCGCGCAGCCGGTTGCCCCACCCGATGTCGGTCAGCCGGCCGAGCGCCCTGCCCGGCTCGGCGCCCAGCTCGGGCTTGATCCGCCCGGACAGGTCGGACAGCCCGGTCGGCCACTGTTTGCGGGCTTCGATCTCGACGCCGGGCCTGCTCAGCCGCTCGCGGGCGCTCTCGACGGCCTGCGCGCCGATGTCGGCGGAGCGGTGCCGGCCGGTGCAGTTGTCGCAGCGGCCGCACGGCGTGGCGCTCTCGTCGTCGAGATGCCGGCGCAGGTATTGCTCCCTGCACTCGGACGTCGTCAGGTAGCCGAGCATGGCCTCCTGCTCGGCCCTGCGCTCGGCGGCGATGCGGCCGTAGCGGTCGGCGTCGTAGGCCCAGGGCTCGCCGGTGGCCTCCCAGCCGCCCTTGACCCGCCTGACCGCGCCGTCGACGTCGAGGACCTTGAGCATCATCTCCAGCCGGCTGCGGCTGAGGTCGACGGCGGTCTCCAGCGCGGGGGTGGACATGAGGCCGCGCTCTTCGAGGGTCTGGAGCGTGGTGCGCACGACGGCCTCGGGCGGGAAGGCCAGCGAAGCGAAATAGGCCCAGATATCGCGATCCTCGGTGCCGGGCAGCAGGATCACCTCGGCCCGCTCGACACCGCGACCGGCCCGGCCCACCTGCTGGTAGTAGGCCACGGGCGACTGCGGCGCCCCGACGTGGACCACGAACCCCAGGTCGGGCTTGTCGAACCCCATGCCAAGCGCGCTCGTCGCGACCAGCGCCTTGATCTTGTTCTCGAGCAGCGCCTCCTCGGCCGCCAGCCGCTCGGCCGGATCGGTCTGCCCGGAGTAGGCGGCCACCTCCAGCCCCTGCTCGCGCAGGTAGCCGGCGATCTCGTGGGCGGCGGCCACGGTGAGGGTGTAGACGATGCCCGAGCCGGGCAGCTCGCGGAGCGTCTGGGCCAGCCAGGCCAGCCGCTGCTCGGCGGAGGCCAGGCGGACGACGCTGAGGTGCAGGCTCTCGCGCTCCAGCGGCCCGCGCAGGACGAGCGTGTCGCCGGCGCCGGACCGGAGCTCGCCGTCATCCGGGGCGCCGTCGCCCCGGTCGCGATCGCCGGGCAGCCGCATCTGCTCGGCCACGTCGCGGGTGACGCGCGCGTTGGCGGTGGCGGTGGTGGCGAGGACGGGGATGCCCGGGGGCAGCTCCTCGAACAGCGTGGCCAGCCTGCGGTAGTCGGGCCTGAAGTCGTGGCCCCAGTCGGAGATGCAGTGGGCCTCGTCCACCACCACGAGCCCGGCGCTCTCGGCCAGCTCGGGCAGCACGTTGTCGCGGAAGTCGGGGTTGTTGAGCCGCTCGGGGCTGACGAGCAGCACGTCGACCAGGCCGTCGGCGACCTGGCCGTAGACCTCCTCCCACGCCTCGGGGTTGGCGGAGTTGATCGTGACGGCCCGGATGCCCGCGCGCTCGGCGGCGGCGATCTGGTTGCGCATGAGCGCCAGCAGCGGCGAGACGATGACCGTGGGGCCCTCGCCCAGCTCGCGGAGCAGGGCGGTGGCCACGAAGTAGACGGCCGACTTGCCCCAGCCGGTGCGCTGCACGACGAGCACTCGGCGGCGGTCGACGACGAGTGCCTCTATCGCGGCCCACTGGTCGTCACGGAGCACGGCGTGGTCGCCCGCCAGCGCCCGCAACCGCTCCTCGGCCTCTTCGCGCAGCATCGCCACATCGGGGGCTTCAATCATGCCCTCCTTGTTACCAGCTTTCCCCGACGAAATACGCCCGCATGCGCGTACGACCGCCTCCAAGATCCCTCAAACAACCCATCCCGTACGGCGGGAACGGGATCGGCTCGCGGAGAAAAAGGCCCTAGCGATCCGCGTGCTCGGGGAAGGCGTTGATGGTGACGCGATGCATGCGGCGGCGTTCGGTGTAGTCGGCGACCGCGTAGTGCTGGGTCGGGCGGTTGTCCCAGAAGGCGAGCGTGCCGGGCCGCCACCGGAGCCGGAGCTGATATTCCGGCGACCTGATGTGGTCGATCAGCATGGGCAGCAGCGCCTCGTTCTCCCGGTCGGTGAGCCCCACGAGGCGGGTCGTGGACGCGCGGTTGACGAAGAGGGCCTTGCGCCCGGTCTCGGCGTGCACGCGCACCACGGGACGCTGCACCGGCGGCCACTTAGCCTGGACCTCGGCCAGGTCGAACGGATGCCCCTTCGAGATCGCCTTCTTCATCGACATCGTGATGTCGTGCTCGGCCGTCAGCTCGTCGCACAGCCGCTGCAGCCACGGGGAGAGCGTCTCGTAGGCCAGGTACGTGTTCGCCCAGCACGTGTCCCCGCCCACGCTGGGCAGCTGGACGCAGCGCAGCAGCGAGCCCATCGGCGGCGTCGGCTCGAAGGTGTTGTCGCTGTGCCACTCGTCCCCGCCCTCGCCCTTCGGGGAGGTCTGGTCGAGCACGTGGATGGGGCTGTCGGAGTCCTTCTTGAACGCGGGGTGGTTGAGCGTGCCGAAGTTCAGGGCGAACTGCAGGTGCTGCTCGTCGTCGAGCTCCGTGTCGCGGAAGAACAGCACGAGGTGCTTGAGCCAGCCCGCCCGCAGGGTCGCGACCTCTTCCTGCGACAGCGGCTTGCGCAGATCGACCCCGGTGACCTCGGCGCCGATGTGCTTGGTCACGGGATGGAACTCGATCATGACGCCTCCGGAGACGGGGGTGAACGATACTGCGAAAATAATGCCCAAGCAATTGCTTGGTCAAGCAACTCGTACGTCACTTCCGCCCGGCTCCCGGGGGCCCGCGAAGAGGATCAGCCGGGACTCGTCAGGGCAACGAGTCGCGGGCACCCAATTACCTTCGGCACAATGTTCGACATGGCCCGACGCACGACTGCACCCCCGCCCGAGGATTTCGAGGAGCGGATCGTCGATATCGACGTCTCCTCAGAAATGCGCACGAGCTTTCTCGAGTACGCCTACTCGGTGATCTACCAGCGGGCCCTGCCCGACGCTCGTGACGGCCTCAAGCCGGTGCAGCGGCGCATCCTCTACTCGATGAGCGAGATGGGCCTGCGCCCCGACCGGGGCCACGTCAAGTGCTCGCGCGTCGTCGGCGACGTCATGGGCAAGCTGCACCCCCACGGCGACACGGCGATCTACGACGCCCTCGTCCGCCTGGCGCAGCCGTTCTCCATGCGGCTGCCGCTCGCCGACGGCCACGGCAACTTCGGCTCGCCCGACGACATGCCCGCCGCCATGCGTTACACCGAGGCCAGGCTGGCCCCGGCGGCGATGCTGATGGTCGAGTCGCTCGACGAGGACACCGTCGACTTCAAGCCCAACTACGACGGCCAGGAGACCGAGCCCACGGTCATGCCGTCGGCGTTCCCCAACCTGCTGGTCAACGGCACGACCGGCATCGCGGTCGGCATGGCGACCAACATGGCCCCGCACAACCTCGCCGAGGTCGTGGCCGCCGCCCGCCACCTGATCAAGAAGCCCGACGCGACGCTCGACGAGCTGATGCGGTTCGTGCCGGGCCCCGACCTGCCGACCGGCGGCTCGATCATCGGGCTGCAGGGCGTGCGGGACGCCTACGAGACCGGGCGCGGCACGTTCCGGATGCGGGCCAAGTGCGCCGTCGAGCAGATCACCCCGCGCCGCAAGGGCATCATCGTCACGGAGCTCCCCTACAACGTCGGCCCCGAGCGCGTGGTCACCAAGATCAAGGAGCTGGTGACCAGCAAGAAGCTGCAGGGCATCGCCGACCTGAAAGACCTCACCGACCGCCACAAGGGCCTGCGGCTGGTCATCGAGATCAAGAACGGCTTCATCCCCGAGGCCGTCCTGGAGGAGCTCTACCGGCTGACGCCGATGGAGGAGACCTTCGGCATCAACAACGTCGCCCTGGTCGACGGCGAGCCGCGCACCCTCGGGCTGCGCGAGCTGCTCCAGGTCTACGTCAACCACCGGCTCGAGGTCGTGCGCCGCAGGTCCGAGTTCCGCCGCCGCAAGCGCGAGGAGCGCCTGCACCTGGTCGACGGCCTGATCATCGCGCTGCTGAACATCGACGAGGTCATCCAGGTCATCCGCTCATCCGATGACTCGGGGCAGGCCCGCACACGCCTGATGGACGTGTTCGAGCTGACCGACATCCAGGCCGCCTACATCCTCGACACGCCGCTGCGCCGCCTGACCAGGTTCGACAAGCTGGAGCTCGACCGCGAGAAGCAGACGCTGAGCGAGGAGATCGCCGCGCTCTCCGAGATCCTGTCCTCGGAGGCCAAGCTGCGCCAGGTGGTCTCAAGCGAGCTGGCCGAGGTGGCCAAGAAATACGCCACGCCGCGCCGCACCGTCCTGCTGGAGGCGCCCGGCGTCACCCGCACCGCCGTGGTGGACCTGCAGGTGGCCGACGACCCGTGCCTGGCACTGCTGTCCTCGACCGGCCTGCTGGCCCGCACCTCCGACGCCACGCCGCTGGCCGGCGAGGGTGATCGCACCGCGCACGACGTGCTGGTCTCCGTCGTACGCACCTCCGTACGCGGTGAGGTCGGCGTGGTGACCTCGCTCGGCCGGCTGATCCGGGTCCAGGTCGTGGACCTGCCGACGCTGCCGCCTTCGGCCAACCCGCCGTCCCTGTCGGGCGGGCACCCGGTCTCCGAATACGTCTCGTTGCAGCCCGACGAGAAGGTGGTCGGCCTGGGCTCCCTCGACCCCGACGGCCCCGGCCTGGCCCTGGGCACGGCGCAGGGCGTGGTCAAACGGGTGGTGCCCGACTATCCGGCCAACCGCGACGACTTCGAAGTGATCACGCTGAAGGACGGCGACAGCGTCGTGGGCGCGGCCGAGCTGGTGTCCGAAGCGCACGACCTGGTGTTCATCTCCACCGACGCGCAGCTCCTGCGCTTCTCGGCCGCGCTGGTGCGGCCACAGGGCCGTCCGGCGGGCGGCATGGCGGGGATCCGGCTGGACGACGGGGCCAGGGTGATCTGGTTCGGCGTCGTCGACCCCGAACAGCCCGCGCAGGTGGTCACGGTCGCCGGGTCCTCGACCGCGCTGCCCGGCACGCAGGTCGGAGGCGGCAAGGTCTCCGACTACGCCGAGTTCCCCGCCAAGGGGCGGGCCACGGGCGGGGTGCGCGCCCAGCGGTTCCTGAAGGGCGAGGACGAGCTGCTCCTGGCCTGGGCCGGGCCGGCGCCCGCCAAGGCGGTCTCGGCGGTGGGCAAGCCGGTGCCGCTGCCCGAGGAGATCGGGCGCAGGGACGGCTCGGGGGTCCGCCTGACGCACACCATCGGCGCGGTCGGCGGCGCCCTCGCCTCCACCCCCGAGTCCCTGCTGACCACGAAGGGCACGGGGCAGGACGCCGGATCATCCGAGGACGACCAGCCGCTCTGACATCGTGACAGCCGCCGACCTCCGTCGCCTCCTCTCCTGAGGGGCGGCGGGGGTCCGGCGGGCCTCAGC
>NZ_VCKX01000206.1 GCF_005889725.1 Nonomuraea zeae | reverse complement strand
GGGAGGGTATTTTTGTATTGAGAGGGGAATGATACGGAGAGCGCCGAGATCGACAGGGGGGGTATCGTCGGGAGAGTGAGAGGTGTATAAGAGACGGGGTGCAGGTGGGAGGGGGGCGGGGCGAGTGGGTGCCGCGAACCTGCCCGCAGGACAACAGCCCACGGGCAGGTCAGCTGAGCGAATGCCCTCCGGCCGGTCAACCGAGCACGAGTCCGCCCGGCAGACGGATCAAGGGCGGATGCGGCCGGAGCGGCGCACTTCCTTGTGGATGACCTTCCACTTGTTCTGCTGCTCCTTGCGCAGCCGCGCATCCGTCCTCGACGCCATCCAGGCCGCCTCCCGCTGCAGCTTGCGCCAGCTCACCAGGCGCCGCTCCGGCAGTTCCCCGCTCTCCAGGGCGGCCAGCACCGCGCAGCCCGGCTCCCCCGAGTGACCGCAGTCGCCGAACCTGCACTGCTCCGCCAGCGCCTCGATGTCGGAGAAGACCAGGTCCACGCCCTCTCCGATGTCGTAGAGGCCGATCCTGCGGATGCCTGGCGTGTCGATGACGAGCCCGCCCCCGGGCAGCGGGATCAGCTCCCGGTGCACGGTGGTGTGCCGGCCGCGCCCGTCGGCGGCGCGTACGTGCTGGGTCTCCATGACCGGATCCCCCGCCAGCGCGTTGACCAGCGTGGACTTGCCCGCTCCCGACGGGCCGAGGATGACGGCCGTACGGGAGCCTTCGAGGTAGCCGCCGACCAGCTCGACCCCCTCGCCCTGCAGCGAGGAGACCGCGTGCACGTCCACGCCGGGCGCGGCCACCCGGACGTCGGCGAGCAGGTCGTCGAGCCCGTCATCGAACAGGTCGGACTTGGTGATGAGCACGACGGGCGTGCCGCCGGACTCCCAGGCCAGCGCGACGAGGCGTTCGATGCGGCTGAGATCGGCGAAGTCGGTGGAGTGCATGGACGGCTCGGCGACGAAGACGACGTCGACGTTGGCCGCCAGCACCTGGCCCTGGCCGTCGCCGGACAGCCCGCCCACCGAGTCGCGGCTCACGCCGCCCCTGATGAACGCGGTCGTCCTCGGCAGGACCTCGTCGAGCTCGTAGCGGCCCTCCGGGAGGAGCCTGAGCGCGACCCAGTCGCCGACGCACGGCAGCGCGACCGGGTCGGCGGAGGAGGCCCGGCGGACGCGGGCGCTGTATTTGACGTGATGCTGACCGTCCGCGGCGATCACCTCGGCCGCGCCCCGGTCGATGCGGGACACGCGGGCGGGGACGGTGCCGTCGGGCAGCTCGGCGGCGCGCAGATCGCTCCAGCCGAGCATGGTCAGATCGAAGGACGTGAGATCGAAAGACAACGTAGTGAACCTTTGATGCGAGAAGGAACCGGGCAGCTCAGACGAGGGCCCGGAGGTGGACGGACGGCATACGGAACAGCACGACCCGCATAGTCCTCACCTCCTCGATCAGTTGCGTGCGACTCTACGCACCCTTCCCCCATGGATGCAATCGGATTTAGTTCCGCGATTCGTTGAACCGTGCCAGGGCGGCGGGCCGTACCACCTGCCGACGGACGCGAGAAAGGGGAATGATGCGAATCAGCACGTATCCCCCGCTCTCGGCCGAGGGAGCCGCCCCGATGGGGAAGCCGCGCTTACGACACTGGATCCGGCGTGTGCGGCCGGATGACGAAGTGGTCGTGTCCGCGCTCTACCGGGAGTATCACAGGCCGCTGCTGGCTTTCGTGATCAGGTTGACGGCGGGCGATCGGCAGTGGGCGGAAGACGTGGTGCAGGAGACCATGATTCGTGCTTGGCGGAGTTCGGAGCAGTTCGACCCAGATTCGGGGTCGTTGATGCCCTGGCTCGCCACGGTCGCCAGACGTATCGTGATCGATGACCGGCGGCGCCGGGATGCCCGGCCGCAGGAGTCGGGCGACGGACCGCTGGAGAGCATGCCCGTGCCGGACGAGATGGAGGGACTGCTGCACCAGGTGGTCGTGTCAGAGGCGCTGAAGGCGTTGTCGCCGGCACACCGCGAGATCCTCAATGAGACGATCTTGCGAGACCGGTCGGTCAACGACGCCGCCGAGGCGCTCGGCATCCCGGTGGGCACCGTGAAGTCCCGCGTCTACTACGCGGTCCGCGCGCTGCGGATCGCGTTGGAGGAGAGGGGGGTGACGGCGTGACCTCGAGAGTCGAGCACACAGACGTAGGCGCCTACGCTTTGGGCCTGCTGGACGACGACGACCGACTGGCGTTCGAGACCCATCTCCTGGCCTGCCCCACCTGCCGCTTCGAGCTGTCCGAGCTGGCGGGTGTCGCGAGCGTGCTGAACGGGATCGGTCCCGTCGAGGACGCCGACCCTCCTTCCTTTGAGGGGCAGGGCGACGTCATCGACCTGCTCCGGCGCAAGAAGTCGGCCGACAGGCGGACCCGCAGGGGGACGTTCGTGATCGGGATGGCCGCGGCGGTCACGCTGGTGGCCGGCGGCCTGACGATCGGCACGCAGCTCGACGCCGACAGCGCGCCGCAGGTCGCGCAGGAACACTCCGGCCACATGGGGACGCATATGGGCCCCGCCGAGCAGTTCTACGCCGACGGCTCCCCGATCGAGGGCAAGGGCGTCGACGGGGTGACCGGCGGGCTGGTCGTGGAGTCCAAGGGATGGGGCACCCACGCGGCGCTCAAGCTGGCCGGGGTCAAGGGGCCGCTGGAGTGCGAGCTGATCTCCGTGGGCAAGTCGGGCGAGCGCCGGGTGATGACCGGATGGTCCGTACCTCCAGCCGGGTACGGAGTGCCGGGATCGCCTGATCCGCTCTACATGCACGGCGGCAGCGCGACACCGCTGAAGGACATCGATCATTTCGAGGTCGTCACCTCGACAGGTAAGAAATTGCTCACCGTCGCGGCCTGATTTCCGGCCTCCGAGCCCTCCCACCGCTGGTGGGGGGGCTTTTTTTGGGTTCTCCCCGTTGTGTGGAAATTTACGGATAACTGAGTTGAACCTCCCCGGGCTGCGGCGCGTACTGCTTGCCGTACCAACCGGAATATCAAGCTCTTTAAGAGGTTTCATCATGTCTATCCGTAAGATCATCATTCCTGCCGCTCTGATAGCTGGTGCCCTTCTCGTCCCCTCGATGCCGGCGAATGCGGCCGCCTCGGGCGACGACGTCTACCTCGCGGCCGGGCTGCGGGGTGCGAACGAAGTCGGCGCCAAAGGTGATGCCGACGGGCGTTCGACGGTCGTGCTCAGGATCAGCGGGAACGACATCACGTTCGCGGCCCGGTGGAACAAGATCGGCGCGCCCACCGCGGGACACGTCCACCTCGGTGCCAAGGACGCGAACGGGGAGGTCAAGCTCGAGTTCTTCACCAAGCCGCTGCCCGCCTCCGTGCTCGGCGTCACCGGCACCGTCAAGGCCACCCCCGAGCTGGTCAAGTCGCTCCTCGACGGCCCCGGCGGCTTCTACGCGAACCTGCACGACGCGGCGCACCCCAAGGGCGCCGTACGGGGCCAGTTCCACCGGCTGAGCAAGCCGATCGACCTCAACGGCGTGCTGCACGGCAGCAACCGGGCCGGCCTGTCCTCGCGCGCCGACGGCGCGCAGGAGGTGGCGGAGAACGACGGCAAGAAGCGCGGCGACCAGGACGGCCAGGCCACCTGGTGGCTGCGCGCGAACGGCTCGGCCATCGCCTACACCGCCTCGTGGTCCGGCCTCGGCCAGGTGACCAACGGCCATCTGCACAAGGGCGTGGCCGGCAAGAACGGCCCGGTCGTCGCGGACCTGTTCGCGGGGACCCTGCCGGAGAACGTGACCGGCGTCGCCGGGGAGACGCCGGTCACGGCCAAGGTGGTCAAGCGCATCGCCGCGAGCCCCGGCCGCTACTACACCAACCTGCACACCCTCGACTTCAACGGCGGCGCGGTGCGCGGGCAGCTCTCCGGCGACCCGTTCACCCACCCCCGCGCGCTCACGGCTGACGTGCTGCGCGGCGCGCAGATCTACGCCTGCACGCAGCAGCCGTCGGGCGGCTACGCCTTCACCCAGTTCGGCGTGACGGCCAAGCTGCGGCGCTCGATCGACCACTCGTTCGTGACGCCCGCCTCCGGCCCGCCGCAGTGGATCGCCCCCGACGGCAGCGCGGTGCGCGGCGCGGTCGTGACCAGGACGCCGAACGGCACGGGCAACATCCCCGAGCTGGTCCTCGACGCCACGCAGTCGGGCGCGGCCGCCGGCCTGCTCGCGCACGCCACGCAGATCCTGCGGCTCAACACCACCGGCGGCGTCGCCCCCGCCGGGGCGTGCGAGCCCGGCAGCCAGGTGCAGGTCGCCTACGGGGCCGACTACCTCTTCCTCGGCTGAAGCCAGGGCCTTCCGCGGGGACGATTCGGTCCCGTCCCCCCGGAAGGCCGTCCCCGGTCGATCCGGCCCGGTCCCCCGGGCCACCGGTCGGCCACCGCGACGGGGTGACTCCGGCCCACCCCGGTCGCGACGAAGCGCCCCGCCGCACATGGGAGCCCGTGCGGCGGGGCGCTTTCCGTCCGCCCGGGCCCGGATGGGTCTGCGCGCACTCCGCGCGGGCGGCCGGGCAGCGGGTGCGGAAGCTGCACCCCGACGGCGAGTCGGCGGGGGACGGCGGGTCGCCCCTGAGCACGACGCGCCGCCGCGTCCGCTCCACCTTCGGATCCGCGACCGGCCCGACGGTCTTGAGGGGGTTCAGGCTGGTCATGGGGTCCTGGAAGACCATGGCGATCTCGTTGCCGCGGATCCCGCGCATCTCGCGCTCGGGCAGCCGCAGCAGGTCACGGCCGCCCACGAGGATCTCGCCGCCGGTGTAGTGGCAGGGCGGGGTGGGGTGCAGGCGCAGGATCGACAGGGCGGTGGCCGTCTTGCCGCTGCCGGACTCGCCGACCACGGCCAGAGTCTGCCCGGCCTCGACCGACAGCGACACCCCGTTGACCGGTTTGACCGTGCCCGCGTCCAGGCGGAACTCCACGTGCAGGTCGTTGATCTCCAGCACGCTCACCCATGCTCCCGCCTGAAGATCCGCAGCAGCTCGGCCGGGTCGGCCTGAACCGTTCCGGCCGGCGGGCGCGCCGCCTGGACGAGCGCGCCCGGCTGTTTGAGCGCGCCTCCCGTGACCACGCTGACGACCGTGTCGTCCTCGGCCACCCAGCCCTGGGCGCGGGCGCGCAGCAGGGCGGCGGTGGAGGCGGCGGCGGACGGCTCGGCGAGGACGCCTTCCTCGCCGAGCAGCCGCATCGCCTCGAACAGGTCGTTGTCGTCCACGGCGACCACCCGGCCGCCGGAGTCGTAGACGGCGTGCAGCACCCGGGACCCGCCCTGGATGGGGGCGTCTCCCGCGATGCTCTGGGCGACGGTCTTGTTCGCGTCGCCGTGGCGGCCGGCGACCGTCTTGCCCTCGGCGAAGGCGCGTACGAGGGGGGCCGAGGCGGCGGGCTGGACGCCGACCATCCGGGGCAGCCGGTCGATGAGCCCGAGCGCGCGCAGCTCGCGAAAGCCCTTCCAGGCGCCGTAGAGCCCGCCGCCGGTGCCGACCGGGTGCACCATCACGTCGGGCGCGCGCCAGCCGAGGGCCTCGCAGATCTCGTACGCGTACGTCTTCATGCCCTCGTGGCGCACGGGGTTGATGAAGTTGACGAAACAGTAGAACCCGGCCTCGGACAGGGCGCTCACCCCGGCGAAGATCTCCAGGCTGGAGCGGTAGCGCAGCCGCAGCACGCGGGCGCCGCTGAGGCTGATGGCGGAGATCTTGGACTCGTTGGCCACGTCCTCCACCAGGACGGTGGCCTCGATCCCGGCCCTGGCCGCGTACGCGGCGAAGGACGCCCCCGCGTTGCCCGAGCTGTAGGTGAACGCCTGCCTGACGCCCAGTGCCCGGGCGAAGCCGACGGCGACCGAGAAGCCGCGGTCCTTGAAGCTGCCGGTGGGCATCAGGGTGTCGTTCTTGATCAGCAGGTTGGGCAGGCCGACGTGGCGGCCGAGCCTGCGGGTGGACATCAGCGGGGTGTCGCCCTCGCCGAGGTACAGCGGCTCGGCGCCCTCGGGCAGCGGGAGCAGGTCCGACCACCGCCACAGGCCCAGGTCGCGGCGGCGCGCCGCCCGGTCCGCGATCTCCGCCGGCTTGGCGGGGCCGAGGTCGTAGGCGATCTCCAGCAGGCCGCCGCACGCCGCGCAGAGCAGCGCGGGGGTCTTCAGCGGGAAGGTGGCGTGGCAGTCGTCGCACGTGTAGTGCGTGGCGAGGTTCATCGGTTGTATGCCTTCGGGTCGGCGACGTCGCGCAGGAGGTCGCCGGTGACGTTGATCGCGAGTGTGGTCATCATGATGGCAGCACCGCTGAAGACCGCTGTCCACCACGCGCTGCGCAGGTAGAGCTGGCCGTCGGCGAGCATGCTGCCCCAGGTGGGGACGCTGGGCGGCACGCCGAGGCCGAGATAGCTGAGCGACGCCTCCGCGACGATCATCGCGGCCACCTGGAGGGTGCCGATCGTGGCCAGGGGGGCGACGATGTTCGGGAGGAGGTGGCGGACCATGATCTGCCTGCTCCTCCTTGTCGATCAGCTCGTCGGCCTCGGGGTTGTTCCACCGGCTCTGGCGTCTGTCGTGCCGGACGAACGACTGCAGGTTGCTGGAGGCGTCCATGGTCCAGCCGGAGTTGCCGACGAAGTACATCTCGCCGAGCGCCTTGCGGTTGTCGGAGACCAGGCGGCCCTTGAACGTGGCCGGGTCGAGCAGCGACACCTCGGCCTCGACGCCGACCGCGGCGAGCTGGCCCGAGATGGCCTGCACGACGTCCTTGCCGGCGGTGGAGGACGACAGCTTGAGCGAGAACCCGCCGCCGTGCCCGGCCTCGGCGAGCAGGCTCTTCGCCTTGGCCAGGTCGTGCGCGATGGGCTGGATCGCCGGGTCGAAGCCGAACGCCTGGCGCGGGATGAGCGTCGGGGTGCGCTCGGCCGCACCGTTCAGCACCGCCTTGATCAGGGCGTCCACGTCGAGCGCGTGGTTCAGCGCCTGCCGCACGCGCTTGTCCTGCAGCGGGCTCTCTTCGGTGTCGAGCGAGACGAAGTACGTCCGCACGCCCGGCGAGGTGACGACCTTGACTCCGGGGGCCTCGCCGAGCTGCTGCGCGGCGTCGGGGGGTCAGCCCGGTGACGATGTCCAGCTCGCCGGACTGGAGCGCGGCCAGCGACGACGACGGGTCCGGCATCACCTTGAAGGTGAGCCGCCCGACGGCGGGCTTGCCGTTCCAGTAGGACGGGTTCGCCTTGAGCGTGATCTGGCTGTCGCGCTGCCACTGCTCGAAGGTGAACGGGCCGGTGCCGACCGGGTGCTCCGCGAACGCCTGGACGCCCTGCTCCTTGATGTGCTTCGGCGGCACGATCACCCCGCCGAACAGCGACAGCTCGGCCGGCAGGATCGGGTCGGGCTCCTTGGTGACCAGGTCCACGGTGTGCGGGTCGATCACCTTCGCGCCGGTCACCAGCCGCAGCTCGACGATGGGCGACTGCGTGGCGGGGTCGATCAGGCGCTGGATGCTGTAGGCCACCGCGGCGGCGTCGCACGGCTCGCCGTTGTGGAAGGTCACGTTCCTGCGCAGGTGGAAGCGCCAGGTCTTGTCGTCCTCGGACTCCCAGCGCTCGGCCAGGCCGCCGGTCAGCTTGTCGCTCGCGTCCCTGACGGTGAGCGTGTCGAAGACGTTGATCAGCACGTTCATGGAGGGCAGGTCGCCCTGCTTGTGCGGGGTCGAGGGTGGTGGCGTCCGAGGCGAGCGAGACCCGCAGGGCGCCGGAGGCGCCCGTCTGGCCGCCGGACGGCTTGGTGCTGGCGCAGGCCCCGAGGGACACCGCCGCGACAGCCAGGCCGCCGATCTTGAACAGGTCCCGGCGGGCGGGCAACGCGCGGTCGGACATGGTCCGAGCCCCTTTCGTGCGTTTCACATGATGAAATGTCGTATCACGTGGTTGAATATGACTCGTTTTGGTCAAATCCGTCAACCCTCCTGAGTCAGGTGTCAATGAACTCGGTGGAGAAGACCCTCGTCGTCTTGGGGGCGCTGGCCGGCCATGACCAGCCCCGCCGGCTGGCCGACATCGCCCGGCGGACCGGCATCAACAAGACGACCGTGCACCGGATCCTGCAGATCTTCATCGCGCAGGGGTACGCCGTCTCGCACGGCGACGGCACCTACGCCTCGGGCCCGGCGATCCTCGCGCTGGCCGGGGCGGCGCTCACCGACCGGGACATGACCACCCTGGTCCGGCCGATCCTGGAGAACCTGCAGCGCAACACCACGCACACCGTCCATTTCGCGATCCGCAGCGGCTCGTCGGCCGTCTACCTGGCCAAGGTGGAGTCGCAGCAGCCGTACCGGATGGCCTCGCGGGTGGGGACGCAGATCGCGCTGCACTGCACGGCGATCGGCAAGGCGATACTCGCGCACCTGCCCGAGGAGGAGGTGCGCGCGGTGCTGGCGGCGACCGCGCCGCTGATCAGCAACACGCCCGCCACGATCGTGGACCCCGCCCTGCTCATGGCCGAGCTGGAGTCGGTGCGGCAGCGCGGATACGCGGTCGACGACGAGGAGAACGAGCCCAACGTGCGCTGCGTCGCGGCCGTGGCGCACGACGCGGCGGGGACCGTGGTGGGCGCGGTCAGCGTGGCGGGACTGACGATCAGCCTGAACAAGGACGACGTGCCGCTGCTGGGGCCGCTGGTGGTGGCCGCCGCCGCCCGCGTCTCGGCGGCGCTGGGGAGGAACGCATGACGACGGCAGAAGGACCCGCGCGGATCCTGGCGCGGGGGCGGGCCAAGGGCGAGTTCTCGGCCGCGGCCTGGGCCTACGGCGGGTCCGCCGGTCCCGCCGGGCGGGGCACGCTCGGCACACTGCGCTGGGACGGCCCGCCGGCGGGCGACGACACCCTGTGGGACCTGGCCTCGGTCACCAAACCGATCGTCGGCCTCGCCGTGATGGCGTTGGTGGAGTCGGGCGAGCTGACCCTTGACGATCCCGTCGCCGCGCACCTGCCCGAGTACGCGGGCACGGACAAGGCCGCCATCCCCGTACGGGACCTGCTCACCCACACCTCGCGCATCCCCGGCCGGCAGCCCCTCTACCGCCGCTGCCCCACCCGCGGGGAGTTGCTGGACGCCCTCGTCGCGCTGCCGCTGCGCGCGGACCCGGGCGTCGAGTACAGCTCCCAGGGCTTCATGATCCTGGGGCTGATCGCGGAGAGCGCCTCGGGCCTGCCCCTCGACCGGCTCGTACGGGAGCGGGTCACCGGCCCGCTGGGCATGGACGACACGCGGTTCGTGCTCGACGAGGCCGACCACGGCCGGGCCGCGGCCACCGAGGACTGCCCGTGGCGCGGCCGGATCGTGCAGGGCACCGTGCACGACGAGAACGCCGAGGTGCTCGGGGGCGTGGCCGGGCACGCCGGGCTGTTCGGCACCCTGGACGACCTGGCCAGGCTGGGCCGGGCACTGTGCGAAGGGGCGCGCGGGCGTGGGGGCGGGCGCGGCGCCGTCTCCCCGCGGACGCTGGCCGTGATGACCGGGACCAGGGTCGGCGGCCGGGCCCTGGCCTGGCAGGGGCGCGACCCGCGGCTGTGCAGCGGCGGCGACCTGCTCACCGCCTCGGCCTACGGGCACAACGGCTTCACGGGGACGAGCCTGTGGGTGGATCCGGAGCTGGACTTCTTCGCGGTGCTGCTGACCAACCGCGTCCACCCGTCCCGTGACTCGGACGCCATCGGCCGCATCCGCCGGACGTTCCACAACGCGGCCGTCACGGCGGCCCTGGGATGACGCCGCACGGTGATCGAGCAGGCCGCGACGGGCCCCTGCGGGTGATCGGCTCCGCCGCCCCCGGGCGGCTCTCGCTCGGGAACGGGCCGGCGCGCCTGGAGCCGTGCCACGGAGCGGCGCCCGGCGGCGACCTGTACATCGGACCGGGCTGGGTGGACCTGCACACCCACGTCTACGACGGGACGACGCAGATCAGCGTGCATCCCGACCGGGGGGGCCTGGAACGCGGCGTGCACGTCGTGGCGGACGCGGGCAGCGCCGGCCAGGCCACGATCGACGGCCTCGTCCGCTACGTCCTGCCCACGGCCAGGACCCGGGTGCGCGCCTGGCTCAACATCGGCTCCCACGGCCTGGTCCACCTGCGCGAGACGGCCGACCCGGCCTTCATCGACGTGGACGCCGCGCTGGCCGCCGTCGACTGGCACCGCGACGTGATCTGCGGCGTCAAGGTCCGGTCGAGCGGCGCGATCGTGGGCGCGATGGGCCTGCAGCCGCTGCAACTCGGCCGCCTGGTGGCGCGGGAGGCGGGCCTGCCCCTGCTGGTGCACGTCGGCGAGGCGCCCCCGCTGATCGGCGACGTGCTCGACCTCCTGGACGCCGGAGACGTGATCACCCACTGCTATCACGGCAAGACCGGCACCCCGTGGCTGCCCTCGGGCGAACCCGCGCCGGCCCTGGCCAGGGCCCTGGAGCGGGGCGTGCTGCTGGACGTGGGCCACGGCGCGGCCAGCTTCAGCTTCGACGTGGCCGCCAGGGCGCTGGCGGCCGGGTTCGCGCCGCACACGATCAGCACGGATCTGCACGTCCGCAACATCGGCGGCCCGGTCCACGACCTGGCCACCACGCTCACCAAGCTGCTGGCCTGCGGCCTGGACCTGGAGACGGCGATCGGGGCGGTCACGGACGCGCCCCGGGCGATCCTGCGCATGGAGTCGCCCTGGCTGGCGGACGACGGCACGATCAGGCACGCCACGATCTTCCGCCTGGCGGCGGAGAGCACCCGCACGTACGTGGACGCCCGGGGCGACGTCCGCCGCCCGGAGCGCCATGTGGTCCCGGTGGCCACCGTCAGGGACGGGATCGTCGAAGCGGCCTCATGACCGCGCCGTCGTGACCGGCACCGGGCGCAGGACCACCGCGAGCAACGGTCGGATCCGCGCACGGCGGGTGAGCGCCCACCGTGCGCGGCCGAACCAGCCTTTAGAGACCGGGCGCGGGGAACTGCGCGGTGAGCTCGCTCACCTCGTGGTGGACGCGCGTGATGACGTCCTCGGCGTCGCCCTTGGCCAGGGCGGTGACGACCTCGTCCATCCAGGCGCCGATCTGCCGCATCTCGGCCTCGCCCATGCCGCGCGAGGTCACCGACGGAGTGCCGATGCGGATGCCCGACGGGTCGAACGGCTTGCGGGTGTCGAACGGCACCGTGTTGTAGTTGGTCTCCAGCCCCGCCCGGTCGAGCGCCTGGGCGGCCGGCTTGCCGCCGATGCCCTTGGGCGTGAGGTCGAGCAGGATCAGGTGGTTGTCGGTGCCGCCGGAGACCAGGTCGAACCCGCGCGCGGCCAGCTCGTCGGCCAGCGTCTTGGCGTTGGCGACCACCTGGTGGGCGTACGCCTTGAACTCGTCGGTGTTCGCCTCGTGCAGCGCCACCGCGATGGCCGCGGTCGTGTGGTTGTGCGGGCCGCCCTGCAGGCCGGGGAAGACGGCCTTGTTGAGTGCCTTGGCGTGCTCCTCGGAGGTCGCCATGAGCATGGCGCCACGCGGGCCGCGCAGCGTCTTGTGGGTGGTCGTGGAGATCACGTCGGCGTGACCCACGGGAGACGGGTGCGCACCGCCCGCGACCAGGCCCGCGATGTGGGCGATGTCGGCGGCCAGCACGGCCCCGACCTCGCGGGCGATCGAGGCGAAGCCCTCGAAGTCGATCGTGCGCGGGATCGCGGTGCCGCCGCAGAAGATCAGCTTCGGCCGGTGCTCCAGCGCGAGCGCGCGGACCTCGTCGAGGTCGATGCGGCCGGTGTCCTGGCGCACGCCGTAGCGGACGGGGTTGAACCACTTGCCGGTGGCCGAGACCGACCAGCCGTGGGTGAGGTGGCCGCCGAAGGGCAGGCCCATGCCCATCACCGTGTCGCCCGGCTGCAGGAACGCCATGTAGACGGCCAGGTTGGCGGGCGAGCCCGAGTAGGGCTGGACGTTGGCGTGGTTGACGCCGAACAGGGCCTTGGCGCGCTCGATGGCCAGGGTCTCGACCTGGTCGATGACCTGCTGGCCCTCGTAGTAGCGCTTGCCCGCGTAGCCCTCGGAGTATTTGTTGGTCAGCACGGTGCCGGTGGCCTCGAGGACGGCCTTGGACACGTAGTTTTCGGACGCGATCAGCTTGACGGTGTCGGCCTGACGGCGCTCCTCCGCCTTGATGAGCTCGGCGATCTGCGGGTCGACGCTCGCGAGAGAACTCATGACTCTCCTGTCATCGTTGACAACTCGTTGACATTCGCGAAGACCCAGGCGCACGGCCTCCGCTCCCTTCGCTCCCTGGTGGTCGATCCCACCCAATGCGCCAGTCGCGTCTGGCTACAGACGATATCGGATCCCGCACAGGCTGGATTCGCCCGCGCGAGATCGGCCCGGCCCCGGCGGCGGCTCACGCGGTGGTGCGGCTGACTCCCGGCCACAGCCGATCCACCTCGGCGTTGAGAATCGCCCCGATCAGCACGGCCAGCGCGGTGATGTAGAGCCACAGCAGCAGCGCGATGGGCGCGGCCAGCGAGCCGTACACCGAGACGGGCGAGAACCACGCGGCCAGCACGGCCCGCAGCACCGCGGCGCAGACGATCCACAGGAACAGCGCCAGGATCGCCCCCGGCAGCTCGCGGTACCACTTCGTGCGCACCGGCACGCTCACGTGGTAGAGGACCGTCAGGAACAGCACCGAGCCGATGATCACCACCGGCCAGTAAAGAATGTCGATCATGATGCCGTATTCGCCGGGCAGGGCGTCCTTGAGCAGGGTCGGCCCGATCACCAGGATCGGCATGACGATGATCCCGATGACCAGCCCGATGATGTAGAGGCCGAACGACATCAGCCGGGTGCGGATGATGCCGCGCTCCTCCCCCAGCCCGTAGGCGACGGAGATGAGGTCGACGTAGACATAGAGGGCCCTGGAGCCGGACCAGAGCGACAGCAGGAAGCCCAGCGAGATGATCGAGACCTTGCCCGCGTCGTCACTGAGCACGTCGGTGATGAGCGGGTTGATCACCTTCTTGACGGCGTCGTCGGTGAACAGCAGCCCGGCCTGGTCGATGACCCAGGTCTTGACCTGGGTGACCACGGTGGGGCCGAGCCAGGTGCCGAGCTTGCCCAGCACGCCGATCAGGCCCAGCACGAACGGCGGCAGCGAGAGCAGCGCGAAGAACGCCGCCTCGCCCGCCAGACCGGTGACCCGGTAGGTGACGCCGGCGTTGGTGGCCGCGCGGACGATCGCCCACGACCTGGTGTCGAGCACCCAGTTCAGCCTGGCCCGGGCGTTGGAGGCGAGCCGCCTCTTGCCCTTGGGCCGTGAAGGCGCATCGGTCGACGTCATGGCACCCAACGGTTTTCGCAGTGACTCTCCGGGACAGCTTACGTCCCAGTCCTGCCCTGGTCGTTGTCGACGATGCGCGCGCCCAGCGGTAGCAACGAAACCGGGATGAGTTTGAGATTCGCGATGCCCATGGGGATGCCGATGATGGAGATGAACAGCGGGATCGAGGTGACGACGTGGCCGATGGCCAGCCAGATGCCGGCGACCACGCACCAGATGATGTTGCCCAGCAAGGAGAACACGCCCGCGTCGGGGTCGCGCTCCACCGTCCTGCCGAACGGCCACAGCGCGTAAGCGGCGATCCTGAACGATGCGATGCCGAACGGGATCGTGATGATCAGGATGCAGCAGATCACCCCCGCCAGCGCGTAACCGAGTGCCAGCCAGATCCCGGCGAAGACGAGCCAGATGACGTTCAAGATCGTGCGCATGCTCACAGCATGTCATCAGCCGGGCGGCCCGCGTCATCCGGAATCACCCTGAACTCACCCTGACCTGGGCGCCCTGCCCTTTCCGGGGCCTCCGGCGAACGCCTGCGCGATCTCCATCCAGGCCCGCGCGGGCTCTCCCGTGAGCTCCAGCGCGGTGTCGGACAGGTGGATGCGCTGGGTCACGACCAGGCAGAAGTCGAGGATCGGCCCGCGGACGACGCTGCCCGCGTCCGCCGGGCCCGCCGCCCATAAGGCGCCGTCCGCCATGGTCAGCTCCGCGCGCACCGGCTCGGCGGGCGCGGGCAGCCCGCGTACGGCGAAGCTGTACGGCCTGGCCCTGAACCCGATCGCGGCCACGTGCCGCAGCCGCGCGGTGGGCCGCCGGACCACCCCGAGGGCGTCGGCCACGTCCTGGCCGTGCGCCCAGGTCTCCATCAGCCGCGCGGTGACGAAGGAGGCGGCCGACATCGGCGGCCCGAACCACGGCACCCGCCGGCGCGCCCCGAGCGTGGCGAACACCTTCAGGCTGCGGGCACGTGCCGCGCGGAACCACGCGTGCAGCTCGGCGGGCGGCATCCCGCGCGACTCCATCGCGATGTCGTCCACGGAGCCGAAGCCCGTCAGGGCGGCCGCGTGGCCGTCCGGGTCGGTGACCGCGCGGACCGCCGCGTCGTCGAACCAGGCCAGATGGCTCACCTGGTCGCGGATCGCCCATCCCTCCGCCGGCGTGGCCAGCTCCCAGTCCTCCTCGCGCAGGGGCCGGAGCAGCGTCTCGAAGGAGGCGGTCTCGGCGCGCAGGTCGCCGACCAGCTCCGCCATGAGGTCGGCCGGGTCTGCCGGATCCGTGGGCTTCACGCGCGCCAGCGTAACCCGAACAACGTTCTGGGAGAATAATGCGGAATGTGATCTGTGAGAGCTGCAAGGACAAACGCCACGAGGACTGCCGCGGCGGCTCCTGGTGCGATTGCCAGCACCAGGTCGGGGAAGAGCCGCAGGAGTCGCCGCTCGACTGGCCGCGGCAGGGCTGAACCCCAGGCTGACAGCCCGGACGAGGACGTGGCGACGGCCCCGGCGGCGACCGGACAGTCCCACACTCTGGACCCCGTCTTGGACATACGGGACGGCCGGAGTATCTTCATGAGTATGCCAGCGGATCCCATGCTCGTCGGTCGGCGCCACGTCGATCTTCAGCGTGTCCGCAGTGCCATCTGTTGCGACGCCCGCTAACTCACCTGTTTTTGCCGCTGAGCGCGTCGCAATCCTCCTGACCACCCCTGCCCTCGACGATGAGGCCGGAGGAACCGTGCGCGCGCCCATGAACCGAAGGACGCGCAATGAGCACCCCTGCCAGCCGCACTCCTGCCAGTAGGCACCACAAGCGCCCGCGCGGCGAAGGTCAGTGGGCTCTCGGTTACCGTGAGCCGCTCAACAAGAACGAAGAGAACAAGAAGAACGACGACGGCCTCAACGTCCGCCAGCGCATCATCGACATCTACTCCAAGCGGGGCTTCGACTCCATCGACCCCGCGGACCTGCGTGGCCGCATGCGCTGGTACGGCCTCTACACCCAGCGCAAGCCCGGCATCGACGGCGGCAAGACGGCGATCCTGGAGCCCGAGGAGCTCGACGACAGCTACTTCATGCTGCGGGTGCGGATCGACGGCGGGCAGCTCGACCTGGCCCAGCTCAGGGTGATCGCGGACATCTCCAACGAGTACGGCCGCGGCACCGCGGACCTGACCGACCGCCAGAACATCCAGCTCCACTGGATCGAGATCGAGTCGGTGCCGGACATCTGGGAGCGGCTGGAGGCGGTGGGCCTGTCGACCACGGAGGCGTGCGGCGACACCCCGCGCGTGATCCTCGGCTGCCCGCTGGCCGGGATCGACGTCGACGAGGTCCTGGACGCGACCGAGCAGATCCACGAGATCAACCAGCAGTTCATCGGCAACCCGGAATACTCCAACCTGCCGCGCAAGTTCAAGTCGGCGCTCAGCGGCTGCCCGGCGCACTGCACGGTGCATGAGATCAACGACGTGGCGTTCGTGGGCGTGGTCAACGAGCAGGGCGAGATCGGCTACGACCTGTGGGTGGGCGGCGGCCTGTCCACCAACCCGATGCTGGGCAAGCGGCTCGGCGTGTTCGTCAAGCCGGAGCAGGCGGCCGACGTGTTCGGCGGCGTGATCGGCATCTTCCGCGACTACGGCTACCGGCGGCTGCGGCACCGGGCGAGGATCAAGTTCCTGGTCAACGACTGGGGGCCGGAGAAGTTCCGCGAGATCCTGGAGACCGAATACCTCAAGGCGCCGCTGCCCGACGGGCCCGCGCCCGAGCAGCCGCGCGGCAGCCGCCGCGACCACGTCGGCGTCTTCCCGCAGAAGGACGGCAACTTCTACGTCGGCTTCGCGCCCAAGGTGGGCCGGCTCGACGGCGACAAGCTGCACGTGATCGCCGACATCGCCGAGCGGCACGGCTCCGGCCGGGTCCGCACGACGGTCGAGCAGAAGATGGTCATCCTCGACGTCGCCCCCGACCAGGTCGACTCGATCGTGGCCGCGCTGGAGGAGAACGACCTGCAGGTCAGGCCGTCCACGTTCCGCCGGCAGACGATGGCCTGCACCGGCATCGAGTACTGCAAGCTGGCCATCGTCGAGACCAAGGCCACCGCCTCCGACCTGATCGACGAGCTGGAGCGGCGGCTGCCGTCGTTCGACCAGCCGCTCACCATCAACGTCAACGGCTGCCCCAACTCCTGCGCCCGCATCCAGGTCGCCGACATCGGCCTGAAGGGCCAGCTCGTGGTGGACGAGAACGGCGACCAGGTCGAGGGCTTCCAGATCCACCTGGGCGGCTCGCTCGGCGTCAACGCCGGTTTCGGCCGCAAGGTCCGCGGGCTCAAGACCACCGCCAAGGCGCTGCCCGACTACGTGTCGCGCGTCGTGACCAACTACGACACCCAGAAGAAGGAAGGCGAGTCGTTCGCCGACTGGGTGCAGCGAGCAGACGAGGCGGACCTGAAATGACCACGCGAGCGGTCCCGTTCCATTGCCCCTACTGCGGCGATGAGGACCTGGAGCCCTACGAGGGAGACGGCGGCTGGTACTGCCGCGCCTGCGCTCGCGCCTTCAAGCTGAAGTTTCTCGGAATCGGAGTGAAGATATGACGCTGGTGGACATCGAGGTCGGTTTAAGAGATCAGCGTGGCGCGCTCGACCTGCAGGACATCGTCGAGTCCGCCGCGACCTTCCTGGAGGGCGCCCCCGCCCGCGAGATCATCCGCTGGGCGGCGGCGACCTTCGGCGACCGGCTGTGCCTGACCTCGTCCATGAGCGACGCCTTGCTGATCGACCTGGTCAGCAGGGTCAAACCCGGCGTGGACGTGTTGTTCATCGACACCGGTTACCACTTCGCCGAGACCATCGGCACGCGGGACGCGGTGCGCCAGGTCTATGACGTCAACGTGATCGACATCAAGCCGTCGCGGACGGTCGAGGAGCAGGATCGCGACCTCGGCCCGCGCCTGTTCGGCCGCAACCCGGACCTGTGCTGCTACCTGCGCAAGGTGGAGCCGCTCAACCGGGCGCTGGAGCCGTACCTGGCGTGGATCTCCGGCATCCGCAGGGACGAGTCCGTCAGCCGGACGGACACCAGGGTCGTCGAGTGGGACGCCAAGCGGCAGATGGTCAAGGTCAACCCGATCGCGGCCTGGACCCAGGAGGACGTCGACAACTACATCGCCGACAACGGGGTGCTGATCAACCCGTTGCACTATGACAACTACCCCTCGATCGGCTGCGGGCCGTGCACGCGGCAGGTCGCGGAGGGTGAGGATCCGCGCAGCGGTCGCTGGGCGGGCCTGGGGAAGGTCGAATGCGGCATTCACCTGTGATCCCCAGCAGGGGAACCGTCCCGTTGGCAGGCGGGCCGGCCCCCGGAGGCGTGCCACTGGTGGCGGTGGCGCACGGGTCGCGAGATCCGCGTGCCGCCGCCACCGTGGCCGCGCTGCTCGACCAGGTACGCCTGGCGCGCCCTGAGGTGCCCGTACGGGTGGCGTACCTGGACCACTGCACCCCGACGCCGGCTCAGGCGCTGAACGGCCTGCAGGAGGCCGTCGTGCTGCCGCTGCTGCTGACGGAGGCGTACCACAGCCGGGTGGACCTGCCGGCGGCGCTGAACGAGAGCAGGGCGCGTGACCCGCGCCTGCGCGTGCACTACGGCGCCACGCTGGGCCCGCACCCGTTGCTGCGCCGGGCGCTGGAGCGGCGGCTCACGGAGGCGGGCGTGCCCGCCGGGGACCCGGACACGGCGGTGGTGCTGGTGTCGGCGGGTTCGAGCGACGCCAGGGCCAACGCGGTGGTCGCGGGGCTGGCGCGGACGTGGCGGCGCTCCGGCTGGTGGACCGTCGCCGCCGGCTACGCCTCCGCCGCCTCGCCCACTCCCGAGCAGGCGGTCGTGGAGCTCAGGCGGGCGGGCGCGCCGAGGGTGGCCGTCGCGCCGTACCTGCTGGCGCCCGGTTACTTCGCCGACAAGGTGCGCCAGAGCACGCTGGCGGCGGGCGCAGACGTCGTGGCCGACGTGCTCGGACCGGCGCCGGAGCTGGTGGACGTGCTGCTCGAACGCTACGAGGCGGCCCAGCGGCAGCCGGTGGCCCTCGTCGGCTGAGGCACCGGCACCTGGGCGGGCCCGGGTGCCGTGGCCATGCGTTCGGCTTTCAGCGGCCGGTGGTCCAGCGCCGGGTCTTCAGCGTGGCCATCAGTAGCCGCGTCTGAGGTCCCCGCGCTCGTCGCGGCCCTCGTCGCGCAGCTGCCTGCGCAGCTCGCGGCCCTCGTCGCGGACCTTCCTGCCCAGCTCACGCCAGTCCTCGCCGTGCAGCCGCCGCCAGTGCTCGCGCCAGGCCGCGAACCCGCGCTGCAACGGCTGCGCCCGCGAGTCGCCGATCACCTTGACGTCGCCCATCACCGCGTACGCGTGCACCCGGACGACCGGCACGTTCGTGCCGGGCGCGCCCTCCAGGACGTCCACCTTCTTGTCGCCCATGATGGCCATGCCGTCGAGGTCCACGTTCACCCCGTCGGGCACGATGATCTTCACGTCGCCCATCACGGAGACGGCCATGATGTCCACCACGTTCGTGCGCACCTCGGCCTCGCGCAGGTCGAGCAGCACGTCCCCCATCACCGCGACCGCGCCGAGCTCCTGGTCGATGCGCCAGGTCCCGCGCCGCTTGGAGTCGCCCATCACGCCGACGAACCAGCGCCGCTTCCTGCCCTCGCGCATCTGCGGCGCGGGCACGGGCGCGGGCATGGCGCCCGCCGGCAGGTCCTGAGTGAGCAGGGCCAGCTCGGCGTGCGTGGTCGCGGTGTAGGCGGCCTCCGTGCGATCGGTCAGCTCGGCGAGGGTGAGCCTGCCCTCGACCGAGGCGACGCGGAGCTGCTCGACGACGGCCTCTCTCTCGGCGTCCGACGCTCGGACCTCACCCGGATCAGTCATACTCGCAACATATCGCGTCTTGCCGGAAACGGGGTTCCTCCTTGAGGAGGAATCATCCTGCATACCTCGAACCATGCATATTTCCCCCAGGGTTTGAACCCGGCCGAGGCAGGGGCGCGTACCAGCACATGACACGGCCCTAGCTTGGCCCGGGGCGCGGCCGGACCAGGCTAGGGTCCCTGTCATGCATGAGGAACAGCTATACCGCGCGGCGTTGAACGGCGAGTCCGAGACCGTGGGCAAGCTGCTCGCCAGCGGAGCCGACCCCAACCAGCTCAGCCAGGGCGAGGAGGAGGGCCTGCCGCTGTGCGCGGCCGCCGCCTGGGATCGCTCCGAAGTGGCGAGCGCGCTGCTGGCCGCCGGCGCCGACGTGAACGGCCGGGAGGCCGGCGGCTGGACGGCGCTGCTCTGGGCCGCCGCCAACGGCCACGCCGCGACCGCCAGGGTGCTGATCGAGGCGGGGGCCGAGGTGGACACGGCCAATGACGACGGTGACACGCCGATCTCCCTGGCCGCCAGGCGCGGCGCGCTGGGCGTGGTGCAGGTGCTGCTGGAGGCGGGTGCCGATCACGAGAAGTACGACGGTGACGGCGACACGCCGCTCGACATCGCCGTCGACTGGGTGGGCGTGCACCTGGAGAGCGCGCTGCTCGACCAGATCGAGCAGGACGGCTGGGAGTACGTCGTGGGCCGCCAGTACGCCAAGGACGGCACCGAGCTCGTCACGGTGGCCGGTCGCTCGGCCGACGGCGAGCAGACGGAGCAGGTGCAGGCGCAGCGCGGGCACGCGGCGATCGCGACCCTGCTGGAGGACGCGGCGGGCGTCTACACGCCGGTGGACAAGCTCGTGGCGCGGGCCCTGGCGCACCGCGACGCCGACGAGGACGCCGAGACCTGGTGGATCGTCGCCGACTCGCTGGGCAAGCGGGGCGACGACGAGACCTACGAGGCGCTGACCAGGCTGTGCGTGAGCGAGGACGCCCGAGAGCGGGAGTTCGGGGTGGACGCGATCGCCCAGTTCGGGTTCACGGACGACGCCAAGCCCTACCTGGACCGGACGCTGCCGCTGCTGCAGAAGATGGTCACCACGGAGGGCAACCCGCAGGTCCTGCGCTCCGTCCTGGCCGCGCTCGGCCACCAGGGCGACCCGCGGGCGCTGCCCCAGGTGCTCGACGTCATCGGCCGCCCCGGGCACAAGCGCACGATGACGGACGCGATCGCGCTGGCCGACGTGCTGCCGCCGGACCACGAGGAGGGTCTGGCGCTGCTGATCCAGATGACGACGGACGAGGACTCGGAGGTCCGCGACTGGGCCACCGCCGGGCTCGCCGGGCTGTCGGCCGACACGCCGGTCATCAGGGAGGCGCTGGCGGCCCGGCTCGCCGACCCGGACCTGCGCACGGTGGCCGAGGCCACGCGCGGGCTGGCCATCCGCGGGGACGAGCGGGCCGCGCGAGGGGTCGAGCGGGTGCTGGCGGAGAGCGACGACGACTACGAGCGCGACCTCGTCACCAACCTCGACGCCGAGTGATCCCCCCACCGGCCACGGCGTCCCCGGACGCCCTGGCCGGTCATCGCCCTCCGCGGCGCTGAGATGGGTGCTCAGCCGCCGTTGAGCACGTGGGTGACCCATTCCAGGGTCCCCGTGCTCAGTGCCTCCTCGGCCAGGCGCTTGCCCGTCGGGGTCGTGAGGGCGGCGAGCGAGCTGTCGATCCACCCCTGAACGTTCTGGTGCCCCTGCTCGCGGTATTCGATCGCCTGGATGAGGCACTCCAGCTTGTCGGCGTCGCGCGCGCAGACGGCCTCGAGGCTGGCCTTCTCCTCGTACTCCCCCACCGCGTCGCTCACCATGTCGGCCACCGGCGCGGGCACGCCCCGCATCTGGTCGGCGGTGACGGCCTCGTTGTCGGCCGCCTTGAGGTAGCGCTTGCCGATGTAGGGGATGTCGGTGATCCGGGTCTCCTGCGTGTCGTGGAACAGGCTCATGAACGCCGCCCGCTCGGGATTGCCGCCCTCCAGCTTGGCGATCACGCTCGCGATGACCGCCGCGCGGAAGGAGTGCTCGGCGATGCTCTCGGGATCGCGTACGCCCGCGACCAGCCACCCGGTGCGCTTGTAGCGCTTGAGCAGCCCGAACTCGTACATCAACCCCGCCAGCCCCGTCGCATCGTCCGCCACGAGGACCCCCTCTCGTCTCTTTCAGAGCCTAGACGACGGTCATGGCCGCCGCCGCGGCAGAATGACTGCGAGAACTCCGAATTCGATGAATGCCGTGTTCGATGAATGCCGGGACCGGTCAATGGGCCACGGCATTTGTCGTCCGCGTTTCACGGAAACGGCAGCGATTCACGCTCGGCGCCGGCCGAGCGGCCCAATTTCTGAGTGACCAACCGTTGAACGGCCTAATTGTTGAACGGCAGGCGGTCGTCGCCCGGAGACCAGTCGTCGATCGGCGGCCAGTCGTCGTGGTGCGGTGGCTTGTGCTCCTTGCGCGGCGGCTTGTGCTCCTTGATCGGAGGTCTGTGCGGCTCCTTCACGGGAGGCCGCTCCGGGGCCGGTTGGACCACCGGCTCCTCGGGGTGCCGCCCGTCGTCGACGTTGTGGTGGGTGAAGCGGTGATGGTGGTGGTGGCCCCATGAGCGGTGCCCCCACGAGCGGTGGCCCCATGACCGGTGACCCCACCAGCGATTGCCGCACCAGCGGTTGCCGCAGGCGTCGCAGTTACGGCGCCAGCCGCATCCGAGCACCGGCTTCTCACCCGAGACGACCCCGACACCGGTCGGAGCGAGGGCGCCGCCGGAGCTCGCGCCGGCGATCCCCTGACCCATGGGAAGGAGCATGACACCGGCGACCGCACCGGCCAGTGCGAGGAGCCGCCCGAAGCGGCGTGGTTGCCGACTTTCAGTATTCACGTGCATTCGATTCCGTTCATGGGTAGCCGACCCGGGATCCGGGCGCCCATTGATCGGCGGGCACTCAGATAGGTGCAGATGTACCCATTCCCCGAATCTCACTTAACCCCATGAAGCCAAACAACCCGTCAAATCCTTGACCTTCACCGGCGAGAACATGCATTTGCCCGATTTATCGCGAAATAGCACGAAAACCAGCACCCGCCAATCCCCGCGTACGAGAGCCCACGCCCCCGCCCCAAGCCCCGCCGAGTCCCGGCCGGCGCTCGGCAAGATGCCGATGCGACCGCAACAGGGGGCGGTACGACCACGGCGGGGCGGCGGCGAGGGCACGCAGAGGCGCCGGACTCGGCACGTGAGAGCGCGGGACGGGCGTGTGAGGACGTGGGACGGGCGTGTGAGGACGTGGGACGGGCGCGTGAGGGCGCGCGGTGAGGTGGCGGCGGGCGCGCGGAGGCGCGGGACGCAGCGCGCGGAGGCGCGCGGTGAGGTGGCCTGGCTCTTATACACATCT
>NZ_VCKX01000205.1 GCF_005889725.1 Nonomuraea zeae | reverse complement strand
GGCTGCGTCAGAGGTGTATAAGAGACAGGCTGCAGGGCCCCCAGGTCGACCAGGATGAACGCGGTCCCGACCAGGTGGTCGAGCGAGCGGATGACCTTCAGGGCGTTCTGGAACCCCGTCTCGGCGGTGTCGAGATGCCCGGCATGGGCGTCGAGCACCGCCATGCTGTGCAGGATCTGCGCCTCCAGCCCGAGGTTGCCCGCCGAGTGCACGAGCAGCCTCGCCTTCTCCAGGTAGATGCGGGCCGTCCAGTCAGCGTGCCGGTCCAGATAGATCTTGGCGATGCCGTGCACCGCTCCCGCCTCGCCCGCGCGGTCGCCCGCCTGCGAGAGCAGATCCGCGGCCTTGGCATACGTCTTCTCCGCCCCGTACAGGTCGCCGCCGGTTCTGCTGATGGCGGCCAGGTCGCTCAGCGCCAGCCCTTCGCCCCCGGTGTCGCCGAGGCCGCGGAACAGCTCGGCGGAGCGTTCGAGCAGTTGCCGCGCCTCGGCCAGGTCGTGGCGGATCGTGGCCCGGTGGCCCTGCGAGTACAGCATGGCCGCCTCGCCGCGCAGGTCGCCCGCCTTCTGTGCCGCCGCGAGCCCGCAGTCGGTGATCGACCGCCACAGCTCGAAGTGGCCGCCCGACTCCAGCAGCGGGAACAGGGCGAGCGCCAGCTCCCAGCAGTACTCCGTCTCGCCCAGCTCCGCGGCCTGCTGCGCCGCCGCCGCGATGCGCGCGGGCTGCGACTCCAGCCACACGGGGGCCCAGCCGGACGGCAGCCGGTCCAGCCAGGGCTCGGGCGGCAGCCAGCGCCGCGCGGCGCCGCGCACGATCCCCCAGTGGCCACCGCGGACGGCGACGTAGGCGGCGTCGCTCATGCTGAGCAGCGCGCCGAAGGAGCGTTGGAGCGCCGCCGCCCGCTCCTCCGGCGAATCCTCCTTCATCGCGCGGTCGTGCCCCACCGCCAGCACCAGGTCGTGGCAGGTGTAGGTCAGCCCCTCGTAGGCGCCCACCCCCGTCGGGGAGAGGAATCCGGCCTCGCCGAGCTGTTCGAGACGCTCCTCGGCGGCCGGCACCGAGATGTCGGCGAGGGCCGCCGCCATCCAGGGCGACACGCCCCGCTGGCCCAGCAGGCCGAGCCGGCGCAGCAGCGAGCGGTTCTCCTCGTCCAGCACCCCGTACGCCCATTCCAGCACCGGCTCGACCTCGCGCAGCTCCGACAGGATGCGCTGCCGGCCGGTGAGCCTGGCGGCCACCTTGCTGATCTGCCAGTGGGGCCGGGCCGCGAGCCGGGAGCCGACGATGGCCAGCGCGAGCGGCAGCCCGAGACACCGTTCGATGACCTGCTCCACGGCCGCCGGCTCGGCCGCCATGCGCTCGGTGCCCGCGCTCTGGGCCAGCAGCGCCCTGGCGTCGTGGGCGTCGAACGGCTGCAGCGGGATCAGGGTGACGCTGTGGAACTGGGAGGCGTCGGCCCGGCTCGTCGCGAGCACCGCGCACCCGGCGCTCCCGGGCAGCAGCGGCGCGATCTGCTGGGCGTCGGCGGCGTCGTCCAGGACGAGCAGCAGGCGCTTGCGCGCCGACAGGGAACGGAACAGCTCCGAGCGCTCCTCCGGGTCGGCGGGGATGGCCGGGGCGCTCACGCCGAGCGCCCGCAGGAACCGGCCGAGTACGTCGTGCGGCCGGGCCGGGCGCGCGCTCGCGCCGCCCAGGTTGGCGAAGAGCTGGCCGTCGGGATAGTCGCCGGTGAGGAGGTGCGCGACCTCCAGCGCCACGGTCGTCTTGCCGACGCCGCCGTTGCCGAGGATGACGACCACGGGCAGGTGCCTGCGCTGCTGCGGGGTCAGCGCCATCATGGCCACCTTCAGCTCACTGTCCCGGCCGATCATCGACGGCAGGCCGGCGGGAAGCTGCTGCGGGGTGAAGGCGGGCTCGGGCAGATGGTGGAGCGCGGAGTCCTGCTGGAGGATCTGCTCGTACAGGTGCTGCAGGTCCGGCGAGGGGTCCACACCCAGCTCGTCCACCAGCCGGTTGCGCAGGTCGGTGTAGGTGCGCAGCGCCTCGGTGGTGCGCTGGGCGCGATAGAGCGCCAGCATGAGCTGGCCCGCGAAGCGCTCCCGCATCGGATGGTTGGCGGTCAGCACGTGCAGCTCGGGGATCAGCTCGGTGTATCGGCCCAGTTCGAGCTGGGTCTCGATGCGCTCTTCCAGCGCCGCCAGGCGCAGCTCCTCCCACCTGCGGGCCTCGGCCGCGAAGATCTCGCCGTCGAAACCGGCCAGCGCCGGGCCGCGCCACAGCTCCAGCGCCCGGACCAGGTCGCGGGCCGCGTCGCCGGTGCGCCCGGCGCGCAGAGCGGTGCGGGCGAGGGTGACCAGCCGCTCGAAGACGTTGGCGTCCACCGCCTCGGGCGGGGTGACCAGCACGTAGCCGCCGTTGTCGGTCTGGATCGACGCGGCGCCCATGAGGTAGCGCAGGCGTTTGACGGCGCCGTGGATCTGCGTGGAGGCGGTCTTGCGCGGCGAGTCTCCGTACAGGGCGTCGATCAGCTGATCCTTGGACACGGCGTCGCCGGGGGAGAGCAGGAGCCGGGCGAGCACGGTGCGGTCCCGGACCCCCGCGACGGGGACCTCCGCCTCACCGCGGCGGACGATCAGCGGACCGAGTATTCCGTACGTCAAGACTGGAACCATCGCCTGCTCCATCTCGTCCACCGGCCTCGCGCGAACGTTCTTCGCCCCCAGAGATATTCACCGGGCCCCCGCCCAGAATATTCGCAGGTGTTCGGATCGCTTTCCGGCCCTGACTTAACGTCATGTGCCTGTCACCAATGGTTCACCGGCCGCCGCGCGACCTTCTCGCGCCCTCCAGCAATGTCCCTGCCCGGACATTTGTTTATTCAAGGAAATGTATCGGTGTGCCACGGAAACTGTACTCAGCCCTACTGGAGAAGTGAAGACACCGCCGGGAACGGGCCTGTGGCCGGTGGATTACGGCATCGCAAATCGGACGTGCGCGACGAGGGGATTCCTGAGCCGGCGGGCGGCCGTGATCGGCCCGCGAACCGCCGCGACGAGCCCCGTTGACCAGTATGTTCGGCCTGCGGGTGGAGGCCGGGCACCGCCTTTCGCGCCATGATCGCGGCCGGGACGGGCCCTCCGAAAACCTCTCCGCCCCGGGCGGGTACCCGCCCGGGGCGGAGGAGCCTTTCCACGGTGCGGCTCACCTCAGGGAGCGGACCGCCTCGGCCTGCCCGGCCGGCCGCCGCCGCCCGCCGAACCGGAGGGCGAACGGGGTCAGCATCGACTCGAGCTGAACCGCGAAGCTAATCTTGCTGGACCCGGCGTTGCGCTCCTCGAAATGGATCGGAATTTCGACGATCGACTGCCCGAGCTGCCGGCAAAGGTGGTTCATCTCCACCTGGAAACTGTATCCGTCGCTGCGGATCGCATTGAGGTCGATGCGTTCGAGCACGTCACGCCGCCACATTTTGAAACCGCCGGTCGCGTCGCGTAGCGGGAGTTTCAGGATGGCGTTGACGTAGAGGCCGGCGAACTTGCTCAGCAGGCGGCGGTGCCGGCCCCAATCCGCGGAGAGCGAGCCGCCCGCCACGTATCTGCTGCCGATTACCACACCGGCGTGCGCGGACATGATCGTGCCCAGCATCCGGGGTATGTATTCGGGCCGGTGGCTCAGGTCGCCGTCCATTTGCACCACATAATCCGCACCTCTGGCGAGCGCCTCCTTCATGCCGGCGATGTGGGCCCGCCCGATGCCCTCCTTCACCTTGCGGTGCAGCACCACCATGCTGCCCGGGCGGTCCTCGTTCGCCCGTCCTGCGAGGTCGTCGGCGATGGACCCGGTACCGTCGGGCGAGTCGTCGTCCACGATGATCAGCATGAGGTTGGGCAGGTCCAGGGCGTGGATCGAGCGCGTCAGCTCGGCGATGTTGCCGGCTTCGTTATAGGTGGGGACCACCACCGCGACCTGAGCGTCTCGCCATGGCGAGGGCAGGGGTGATGTGTCGTTGACATATGATCTCGCGATGTTCATCATCACGCTCCCTTTCGCGTGACTCGCTTCAGCGGTACTCGGTGTGGATCGTCGTGCGGGGGAGAAGGGATTTCGCTCACCGAGTATCAATCCTGTCAAGTGAAATTGTAGCGAGGCGGCGCCGATAATATAAGTGGCCGCGCCCGGAAGATGCTGGTTGCCGCCTCTCCTGAATAACAGGAAATAGTTATGTTTAGTCAGCGGTGGCGTCAATGTTTGCGTATGGAAATCCCGGGACCCGCCCGCTCGGCCGCGATTCGTCAGGGGAAGCCGGCGATCATCGAGTTGGGGCCCCGCCGGCGACGCCCGCCGCAGGGCCGGCCGCCCCGCTCCCGGCCGGTGCGCGACCTCGTCTGAGGACCGCCGGACGGCCCGGGCGCATCCCGCCGGTCTCCTTGGGCGAGCGGCCGCCCTGGCCTACCGCACGTCGCTGACCGGCCCGTCGCCAACGCCGACGGGCGGGCTCTCACCTCCCGCTAGCCGTACGACTTGGCGACCCCGTCGAGCAGGTGCTCAAGGGTGTCGTAGGAAGGGATGTCGACCACGTCGATGAGATCGGTCGCGATGGGCACCCGGTGATCCGCGGCGACCTCGGCGAACCTGGCCGTGTCGCCCGAGCGGAACCCGTGCTCGGCGGCGAGCCTCTGCAGCTCCGGATCGGTGCTCAGCAGGCGTCCGACACGGTCGCCCGATGCGTTGAGCGGCACCAGCGTGTGCTGGGACAGCACGGTCGGCGACGGGTACATCAGCACCATCCCGGGCTTGACCTGCCCGCGCGTGGCGGCGTCGATGAACTGCGCCTCGTAGATCCAGACCAGCGGGGCCGGGCCCATGCCGACCGTGAGGTATTCGTGGAACGGGCCCTCGGAGGTGTTGTCGGTGTAACCCTGGCTGGTGAAGAGCTTGGTCATCAGGGGCAGCACGCTCTTCTCGGCGCCGGCGCCGTGCACGATCTTGCCGCCGTTGGCGACGTAGCCGGCGATCGCCAGATACATGGCGGCGGAGTTCGAGGTACGGGGGTCCGTCGTGGAGACCAGGACGCTCTTGTCGACCGGATAGGCGGCGTTGCCCGGGAGCTGGTCCCACGTCACGTCCGTGGTGACCAGTTCGAGGTAGCGGCCGACGTTGAAGGCCAGGACGGGGCCCTGCTTCGCGACGCCCGCCTTGATCAGCAGATCCGCGATCGGCCGGAACGTCGCGATCGCCATGGGCGAGGAGAACGGCGTGTACTTCGTGCTGATCCGCCGCTGACGCTGGATCCACTCGCCCGCCGGTGCGCTCGACGGGAACGCGAAGTCGTAGCGCGCGAGGTCGACCGAGGTGGCGATCTGGCGTGAGCCCGCCGGTTCGACTTCGACCCGCACCCCCTTGCCGGCCAGAGCCCGCACCACTCGCGGGTCCTCGAAGAAGGCCTTCTTCTCCGAGCCGATGACACCGCGCACGATCGTCAGCGGGGGCGGGGCCGGGACTTGCGCCTGCCTGACATTCACGACCACCACGGCGGCGACAACGACGGCCGCGGCCACCAGGATGAGCGACAGAAATTTCTTGCCGCGGACGCGGGAAAGCCGCGGCGGCGATGGCGGATCGCTTTCCGGAGAATGAATGCCAGATGAATCGGAAATGTCGGCCGCGGTCTCCGGGTTCGATTCCGCCTTCGCCTCGTTCTGGGCGGTGGTGGCGGTCTCCGATTGGCCGTCCGCGGACGTTTTCGGCGGCGCGGTGGGCCGGTCCTGCGCATTCGCCGCCACCTGTGCCGTCAATTCTCCACGGGCTATGCGCTCGACCAGGATCGGGACGAACTCCCTGACAGGATGGCCGGCGAAGCGGAGATGGGCCGCTTTCGTCACGCCCTCGACATGCTCGGGGGGATGGGCGCCGGCGAAAACCTGGATCAGGTGATCGGTCGTCCGGTTTATCGCCTGCTCCTCGCGGAGAGTATCGACACTCACCAGTATCTCCTCGACCTAGCATTGCTCAGATATCGCGGCAAGCAGCCGTGCCTGCCCGGGCGCGCCGGGCCCAACCTTATAAGGGTTTTCGGATGCGCGATAACCGGGCCGGTTCTCTTATTCGACCTCGCTGGTGAAGGGGCTTCGGAAATCATTTGTTCATCGTCCGGTGGCCTTTTATTCGGCCGGAAACAGCCGTCGTTCATGCTCGTTCACACCCGGGGGCGGCGGGCTCCGCCGGACAAGCCACGCGGACCGCCCGGCCGCGGCTGCGGCGCGGGCGCGCACGCTCACGCAGGCCGGGGGCAACCGCGGGAAGACCCTGCCGGCTCGGTAGCTGAGCTGGGGTGTCATACAACCTAGTCCGAGATCATTGACGGACCTTTGTAATGATCCTTATGGTTTGCCCGGGTTGATCATTATCTGAGCCGGAGCGTTCTCATGCGGGTGATCGCGGGTTTAGTCGTTGCTGCCTTGGTCGCCGGTCTGGCACCCGCCACACCCACGGCTCCACCTCCGGCTCCAGCCGCGGCCGTGACCCCGGTCGCCGCCACGACGCCGGTGCGGGCCACGGGCGAAGCGGCCACCGAGCAGCAGGCGTCGGCGCAGGCCACGGACGTGTCGTACGCGCACGACGCCAACGGCCGCGTTACCGGTGTGTTCGCCCAGCCGGGCGACGGCTCGAAGATCAGCCATGACCCCGCGGGCAACATCACGGAGGTCCGCGACCTGCCCGCCGGTACGCTCGCGGTCGCCCAGGTCTCCCCGCCCGCCGCCACCCCGGGCACCGCCGTGACGGTCTACGGCACCGCGTTCGGCACGGACAAGTCCGCGGTGCGGGTCTCCTTCGGCGGCACCACGGCGACCCCCGGCGCCGTCACCGACCACACCATCACCGTGACGGTCCCCGACGGAGCCGCCTCGGGCGACGTCACCGTGACCGTCGGCGGCAAGTCCGCCTCCTGGGCGGGCTTCAAGGTCTCCGGAAGCCGGCCCAAGCCCGCGATCTCCCTGACCGGCATCAAGGTCAGTGACTCGGGAGCCGAGCTGGCGGTGCCCGGCAGCGGCTTCGACCCGGACAAGATCCGCAACGTCACCTCGCTCAACGGATCGAAGATCCAGGTGACGCAGGCCACCGCGGGCGACCTGAAGGTCAAGCTTCCGCCGGGACCCGCGTTCGGCCACGTGAAGGTCGTCAACCCGGGCGGCAGCGCGGTCTCGTCCGGCGACGTGGTCGTCCCGCCCACGCCCTACCTGGCCGCCAACGTCGGCACGGGTGGCGCGGTGCGGCTGGCCCAGAACACCCTCACCGCGGTCCAGGTCGGCGCGGCGGAGCAGATCGCGCTGGCGCTGTTCGAGGTGGAGGCCGGCCAGCGCGCCATGCTCTACCTGTCCGGCAAGACCTTCTCCGGCTGCCTTCCCCTCACCGTGTACGGCCCCGACGGGGCCACGCTGCACAGCCAGAGCATGTGCTCGACCACGTGGGAATGGGAGCTGCCGCCAGGCTCGAAGGCCGGGACCTACGCCGTGCTGCTCGACCCGGAGAACGACGGGACCGGAAAGGTGGACGTGCTGGCCTCCGCCGTGGTGGACGCCACGGCCGAGCTCACGCAGGACGGGGCGCAGGGATCCCTCACCACGACGCTCCCCGGCCAGCAGGCCGTCTTCACCTTCACCGGAACGGCCGGCCAGCGGCTCTTCACCAAGCTCGGCATGCCGACCGGCACGAAGGCCTGCGACGTGACCGCCAGCGTGCGCGCCCCCGACGGCACCGATCTGGTGAAGGACACGTGCGTCTACGCGGTGGAGTCCTTCCTCGACACCGTCACGCTGCCGGCGGCCGGTACGTACCGGGTGATCGTCGATCCCAAGGGCCTGGTCGCCGGCACGTACAAGGCGGCGGTGGCCGGCGTGCCCGCCGACGTGGCCGTGTCGACCTCGCCGGACGCCGTCCCCGCCGAGGTGGCGATCGTCAAGCCCGGCCAGAACGGGACGGTGACGTTCACCGGCACGACGGGGCAGCGGGTCTTCACCAAGCTGACCGTCCCGGCGGGCGCTCCCGCCTGTGCGCTGGACGTGCGGCTGTTCAAGCCCGACGGCACCGAGCTGCTCAGGAGCACCTGCCTCTACCAGGCGGCCGAATACCTGGACACGACCGTCCTGCCCGCGGACGGCACCTACACCTACAAGGTCAACCCGAAGGACGCCTGGACGGGCACTCCGACGTTGCAGGTGCTGAACGTGCCTGCCGACGTGGTGGTGGCGACCTCGCCGGACGCGGCGGCGGCCTCGGTGGCGATCGCCAAGCCGGGCCAGGGCGGGGCGGTCACGTTCACCGGCACGGCGGGGCAGCGGGTCTTCACCAAGGTGACCGTCCCGGCGGGCGCCCCGGCGTGCGCGCTGGACGTGCGGCTGCTCAAGCCGGACGGCACCGAGCTGGCTCGGAACAGCTGCGCCTACCAGGCGGCCGAGTATCTCGACACGGTCATTCTGCCCGCGGACGGCGCCTACCGGTTCACGGTCAACCCGAAGGACGCCTGGACGGGCACTCCGACGTTGCAGGTGCTGAACGTGCCCGCGGACGTGGTGGTGGCGACCTCGCCGGACGCGGCGGCGGTCTCGGTGGCGATCGCCAAGCCGGGCCAGGGCGGGGCGGTCACGTTCACCGGCACGGCCGGACAGCGGATCTTCACCAAGGTGACCATTCCGGCGGGCGCCCCGGCCTGCTCGCTGGACGTGCGGCTGCTCAAGCCGGACGGCACCGAGCTGGTCAAGGACACCTGCCTCTACCAGGCGGCCGAGTACCTGGACACGGTCACCCTGCCCGCGGACGGCGCCTACCGGTTCACGATCAACCCGAAGGACGCCTGGACGGGCACGCTGACGTTCGCTCTGACCGGCGTCCCCGCCGACGCCACCGTGCCGACCTCGCCGGACGCCACCCCGGCCGCCGTGGCGATCGCCAAGCCGGGCCAGGGCGGGGCGGTCACCTTCACCGGCGCGGTTGGGCAGCGGATCTTCATCAAGCTGACCGTCCCGGCGGGCGCTCCGGCGTGCGCGCTGGACGTGCGGCTGCTCAAGCCGGACGGCACCGAGCTGGCCAAGGACACCTGCATCTACCAGACGGCCGAGTACATCGACACGCTCGAGCTGCCCGTCGCCGGGGCGTACCGGCTGGTCTTCGACCCGAAGGACGCCTGGACGGGCACGATCACGGTCGCCCTGGTCGGCGTGCCCGCCGACGCGCAGAAGGCGGCGACCGTCGGCGGGGCGGACGTCACGGTCACCACGACCAAGGCCGGGCAGAACTCGGCGGTCACCTTCACCGCCACCTCCGGGCAGAGCATCAAGATCACCATCGTGGACGAGACGTACACGAGCTGCCTCACCACGGAGCTGTGGCCGCCCACCGGCGCGCGCCTGTGGTCCTCCTGCCTGTCCAAGAACGGCACCAAGACCACCACGCTGACCGCCGCCGGCACCTACACCATGAAGCTCAACCCCAAGGACGACGAGATCGGGGCGGCCACCATCCGCGTCGCGGTCGCGACCGCCGCGAGCGCCGGCAAGCAGGCCGCCAAGCCGAGCGAGACGGCTCGGGAGAAGCTGCCCGAGGGGGTCGAGCGCGGCGCGCCCGTGGCGACGTTCACCGCGAAGAAGCCCAAGGAGGCGAGCCTCACCGGGGTCGTGAAGACCACCGCCGGGCTGCCGCTGCCCGGCGTCACCCTGCGCGCCGACGGCCAAGAGGCCCGTACGGACGCCAAGGGCGCCTTCCACCTCACCGGCCTGCGCCCGGGCGTGCGCCGCCTGCGGATCGACGGCCGCAGCGCCTCGACGAGCAAGCTCACCTACGGCGTGTTCGACGTGCAGGTGCCGCTCAAGGCGGGCGGCAACGAGCTGTTCTACACGCCCTACCTGCCGGCCCTGGACACCGACTACGAGATCGACATCCCCTCGCCGACCACCAAGGAGGTCGTGCTCTCCAACCCGGGCGTGCCCGGCCTGGAGGTACGCATCCCGGCGGGCGTGACGATCGAGGACGCCGACGGCAAGCCCGTACGGCGCGTCGGCGTCACCCCGATCCCGGTGGACCGCACGCCGATCCCCATGCCGGACGGCGTGCGGGTGCCCGTCTACTACACGGTCCAGCCGGCCGGCGGCCGTCTGGTGGGCGGGACCGCCAAGATCACCTACCCGAACTACCTGAAGCTTCCGGCGGGGCAGCGCGTCAACTTCTGGCACTACGACAAGAGCGGAGAGGGCTGGGAGATCTTCGGCGCGGGCAAGGTCGACCAGGCCGCCCGGCAGGTCGTCCCCGACGCGGCCACGGCGATCTCCGACTTCGACGGCGCCATGATCAACGTGCCGGGCAACGAGGAGCCGCTGTGGAAGTGGCTGCTGAAGTTCATGAACGCCTCGGGCGACCCCGTCGACCTCGGCAGCGGGCTGTTCACCATGAGCCAGACCGACCTCATGGTGGACGACGTCCTGCCGCTGGCCGTCAACCGCGGCTACAACCCGGGCGACACCCGCAAGCGCTCCATGGGCATCGGGAGCAACGACCTGTACAACATGTACCTGTCGTCGCGCCGGCAGTACCAGGAGGCCGACCTCAACTTCCCCGACGGGTCCCAGGTGCACTACGTGCGGACCTCGCCCGGCACCGGGTTCTGTGACGCGGTCTTCGAGGCCCGAGACACCTCGCCGGAGTTCACCGGGTCCGGCTTCCACTACGTGGGCGAGTGCAACCGGGGCGGCTGGCACCTCAAGCTGCGCAACGGCCTGACCTACGTCTTCGGTGACGAGGCGCCGCTGCAGGAGATCCGTGACGTGCAGGGCAACACCGTCAAGATCCTGCGCAAGTACAAGAACAGCTTCGGCAGCTACCTCGGGCCGGTCACGGAGGTCCACTCGCCGAACGGGTTCTGGCTCAGCTACTCGCACGACGACGCCGACCGGGTCACCAAGGTGGAGGACAACGCGGGCCGCTCGGTGACGTACGGCTACGAGAGCGACCGGCTCAGGACCGTGACCGGCCCGACCGGCCTGGCCACCACCTACGGCTACGACGCCGCCGGCCGGATGAACGCCATCACCGATTCCCGCGGCCACACCTACCTGGCCAACGTCTACGACGCCAACGGCAGGGTCGCCACCCAGACGATCCTCGGCCAGGGCACCTACGCCTTCACCTACACCCTCGACGGCACGCGCGTGGTCGCCGCCCAGGTCACCGAGCCGGACGGCGCCGTACGCAAGACCACCTACGACGACCTCGGCTACCTGGCCACGGACACCCAGGCGGCGGGCACCGACCGCGAGCACACCATCAGGATCACCCGCGACCCGGACAGCGACCTGCCCAGGACGATCGACGACGGCCTCGGCCGGACCACGACGATCACCTACGACGCCGCGGGCAACCCCCTGGAGCTCAAGGGCGCGGCGGGGGCGGCCACCGTGACCGGCCGCGCCACGTACCAGGGCACTCCGTACGGCAGGCCGGACACGCTGACCGACCCCACGGGAGCCGTCACCCGCTTCGAGTACGACGCGCGCGGCAACCCCGAGAAGATCACCGACGCGCTGGGCCGTACCTGGAAGACCAGCTACGACGCCCAGGGGCACCCGCGCACCCGGACCACCCCGCAGGGGCGCGTCACCACCTACGACTATGTCGACGGCGCGCTGAGCACGGTGACCGACCCGGAGGGACGCAAGACCCGCTTCGTCCGGGACGCGGCCAACCGCGTGGTCGAGACGATCGCCCCTGACGGAACCTCGACCGCCCGGGTCTACGACGCGGCCGACATGCTCAGGTCGGTCACCGACGCGGGCGGCGACGAGACGACCTTCGGCTACGACGAGAACGGCAACATCACCTCGGTCGAGGACGCCCGCGGAAAGATCACCTCCTACCGCTACGACAACGCCGACAGGCTGCTCGAACGCACCGACCCGCTCGGGGCGAAGGACACCTTCACCTACGACGGCATGAACCGCCTGTCCACGGTCACCGACCGGCGCGGCAAGGTCACCGAGTACCGCTACGACGAGCTCGGCCGGGCCACCTTCACCGGCTTCGGCAAGAACGGCCAGAGCTTCGAGTCGACGCAGAGCGCCCTGTACGACGCCAGAGGCCGCATCCGCGAGCTGAGCGACAGCACCGCCGGCGCCGGGAAGATCATCTACGGCTACGACGACCTCGACCACCTGATCTCCGAGACCAGTTCGGCGGGGACCGTCGGCTACTCCTACGACGCGGCCGGGCGGCTGAAGTCCATGACCGCCTCGGGCCAGCCGGCGGTCGCCTACGACTACTTCCCCAACGGCCTGCTCAAGTCGGTCACCCGGGGCGCGGTCAGCACCGTGTACGGCTATGACGACGACGCGCGGCTGACCTCCAAGTCCCTGCCCGGCGGGATCACGGCCGCCTACGGCTACGACGACTCGGGCCTGCTGACCTCGATCGGCTACCAGCGGGGCAGCACCGGCGTCGGCGACGTGGCCTACGACTACGACCTGCTCGGGCGCCGGACCCGGATGCACGGCACGCTCGTACGCGCCCAGCTCCCCGCGCCCGCGACCGGCCTCACCTACGACGACGCCAACCGGCTGACCGGCAACGGCGGCCGGACCCTCGGCTACGACCCGGCCGGCAACCTGACCTCCGACGGCATCTTCACCTATACCTGGAACGCCCGCGGCGAGCTCGTGTCGGTGTCGGACGGCAGCGTCACCACGACCCTCGGCTACGACCCGGCAGGACGCCGGGTCGGCAGCACCACGGGCTCCGACACCACCCGCTTCCGCTTCGACGGCGACGCCCTGATCGGGCAGACCGGACCCGGCGGGGTGGACGTCTCCTTCCTCAACGGCTTCGGCCAGGACGAGGCCCTCGCGCGGATCAGCGGCGACGGCCAGGTCCAGGGGCTGCTCCCCGACGCGCTCGGCTCCACGCTGGCCCTGACCGACGGCTCGGGCCAGATCACCACCACCTACGGCTACGACCTGTTCGGCGCCACCACGTCCTCCGCGACCGACGACCCCAACACCGTGCGCTGGACCGGCCGCGTCTCCGGCGCGCCGATCCCGGGCGGGCTGCAGGACAACAGATCCCGCCTGTACTCCCCGTCGCTGCGCCGCTTCGTCTCCGAGGACACCATCGGCTTCGGCGGCGGCTACAACCTCTACGAGTACGCGCTGGGCGACCCGGTCGACTACACCGACCCCGACGGCACGATCCCGCCGCAGGTGGTGGCGGCCGCCGGCGCCTGCGTCGGCAACGGACTGGTCAACACCATCGCCGGTGCGCTGCTCGGCCGCAAGCACTCCTTCGGCGACTACGCCAGGGGCTTCGGCAAGGGCTGCCTGGAAGGCGCCCTGGGCTCGCTCACCTTCGGCGGCACCAAGTTCGCCCGCTTCGGCAGGTACGGCGACGAGGCGGTGGAGAGCGTCGGCAAGACCTGCCGACTGACCAGCAGCTTCGTGCCGGGCACCAAGGTGCGGATGGCCGACGGCAGCGCCAAGGCCATCGAGGAGGTGGCGGTCGGCGACCGGGTCCTCGCGACCGACCCCGCCACCGGGCGGACGAGCTCGCAGCCGGTCGTGGCCACCATGACCAGCCAGGGTGCCAAGGACCTGGTCAAGGTGGGCATCGCGGGCGGGGTGGTGGTCGCCACCGACAACCATCCGTTCTGGGTGCCGGCGCTGAAGACCTGGCTGCCCGCCTCCGAGCTGCGGCCGGGCATGTGGCTGCGCACCTCGGCGGGCACCCTCGTCCAGGTGTCGGCGGTGGAGACCGAGCAGCGCGACAGCCAGCGGGTCCACAACCTCAGCGTGGACGGTCCGCACACCTACCACGTGGTCCAGGGCGGGACCGACGTCCTCGTCCACAACAGCCCGCGTCCCAAGTACCCCTGCGGCTGGCTGTCCCCGACGGAGTGGGCCAACTCCGTCAAGCGCGAGATCCGCGACCGGTACCGGGGGGACACCAGCTTCGAGAGCGGCCGGCACGGCGAAGGCTTCAAGGCCGCCGCCAGGGACCTCGAACGCTTCATCAGGGAGCACCCGGGTATGCTGCCGGAGATCGAGAGGGAGCTGCGCGCCACCGCCAAGCGCTGGATGGCCAACGGCAGATCCACCGGCCACTCCGGAGGATGGTGAGCGTTGCCCGCTGACACCCCGGCGGACGGGCCGGCTCCGGTCACGGGGCCGACCCCGGCCGACGGGCCGGTCGGGACGGACGGGCCCACCCCGGCGGACGGGCCGGCCTCGATCGGCGAGCTGATCGAGGCGGCGGAGGACGGGCCGGAGGTTCCCGAGACGTTCGGCCGGTTGCTGCGCGAGAGCGAGCGGCTGCTGAAGCAGGACCCCGGCTCGGCCGACGCCCACCGCGCGCGGGGCTACGCGCTCTACCTGGTGGGCGCCCACGCCGAGGCGCGGGCCGCTTTCGAGCGGGCGGAGCTGCTGCGGCCCGGGAACCAGTGGGCGCTGTTCCACCTCATCGTGCTCGCCTACCGTGACGGCGACCACGGTGCGGTGCTCGGCGCCTTCTCCCGGCTGGACCGCGCCTACTTCGAGGGTGAGGACAAGCTCTGGCGCTATCTGGTGGCGTGGGAGTACGAGCTGTGCGCGGCGGCCAGGCTCGGGCTGGACGAGCACGTCGCCGCCCGCCTGCCGGCGCTGATCACCGAGTACACCGACCGCCAGGACGACCCCGAGGAGATCCTGGAGCGGCCGGGCAGGCTGCTCCAGCTCTACGGTGAGCAGCCCGGCGGGCCGCTGCGCGAGCTGTTGCGGGTGCAGCTCGCCCGGCTGGCGCCCGGCGGCTGGATCCGCCCGCACGAGCTCTAGCTCCCGGCCCGGGGCGACCCGGGGCGAGGCGGCGCGGGGCCAGGCGGAGACGGCGCGGTTTCCTAGCCCAGCAGCGTGTCGCCCCAGTGCCCGCCGGGAGACACACCGGGCGGGCACGCCCACAGGCCCGACCCCACGTGCCGGATGTAGGTCGAGAGCCGGTCGTCGGTGGCCAGCCTGCGCTGCACGGGCACGTACTGGCGGCGCGGGTCGCGCTGGTAGGCGAGGAAGAACAGGCCCGCGTCGATGCGCCCCTGGGTGTCGCTGCCGTCCACGAAGGAGTAGCCGCGCCGCAGCAGCCGGACGCCGCCGTTGGACGCGGGATGGGCCAGGCGCACGTGGGAGTCGGCGGGGAGCGTGGCCGGGTCGAAGCCGTCGCGCTCGCCCTTGCCGCCGAGCGGGGCGCCCCCGGTCTTGGTACGGCCGATCGTGGCCTCCTGCTCCTGCACGGAGACCTGGTCCCACGACTCCAGGTGCATGCGGATCCGCCGCGCGACCAGGTAGCTGCCGCCCGCCATCCACGCGGGCCCGTCGGCGGAGCTCACCCAGACATGCTGGTCGAGCGCGGCATGGTCGTCGTGCGCGATGTTGTCGGTGCCGTCCTTGAAGCCCATGAGGTTGCGCGGGGTGAGCTGGGCGGGCGTGGTCGAGGAGGTCTTGCCGTACCCGAGCTGCGACCACCGCACGCTCACCCGGCCCAGCCCGATGCGGGCCAGCGTGCGGATGGCGTGCACCGCCACCTGCGGGTCGTCGGCGCACGCCTGGACGGCGATGTCGCCGCCGCCGCGTGCCGGGTCGAGCTTCTCACCGGGGAAGGGCGGTAAGTCGGCCAGCGCGGGCGGCCGCGAGGCGGCCAGGCCGAAGCGGTCTTCCCCGGCCCGCTCGAACAGCGTGGGCCCGAATCCGACGGTCAGCGTCAGGCGGGAGGCGGGCAGGTCGAGGGCCTCGCCGGAGTCGTCGGCGGAGCTGACCCGGCCCGCCGTCATCGACTCGGCGGCCCTGGTCCAGGAGACGAGGAGCGCGACCAGCTCCTCTCGCGTGCCCACGGCCACGTCGAAGGCGGCGAAATGGAGCCGGTCCTGTACGGGCGTCGCGATGCCTGCCTGATGCGGCCCGTGGAAGCCGACGACCTGTGCCGGGGCCGCGCTCGCCGGCGGCTCCGGCTCGCCCAGCAGGAAGGCGCCCGCCGTCGCCGCCGCGCCGGCCATCACGCCCGCGCCAGAGGCGGTCAGCAGCCCGCGCCTGCTCAGTCTCCCCACCGAACCTCCCTCCGAAGATCTTGACCTTATCCTGCCGTCCCGCCGCCCCAGCTCGTCCTGTCACGCCTCACGGGACGGTGATCGTTCGCTCCGGCCGGCGCCGTGCCGAGGGATGCAAGCCGAGCACCGGCGACCACGCAATCTTGACCATTGACAGCATGTGCCTTTTGTCTGCATCTTCTTACGCGTGACACAGCGCGCAGGGCCCGGCCGGCGGCGGCGTCACCAAGGAAGGTGATCGCGTGTCCCAGCCCGGCACGGCCCCCGCCCCGGAACGGACTCCCGCGTGGCGCTACGCCATCGGCATGTTCGGCACCTCGATCCCGATCAACATGATCAAGGGATCGATGATCCTGTACTACGTCGACATCCTCGGACTCGACGTGCGCGCCTACGGCGTGGTCATGGTGATCTACGCGGTCATCGACGCGCTCGACAACCCGGTGCTCGGCCACCTCTCCGACCGCACCCGGACCCGGTTCGGCCGGCGCCGGCCGTGGCTGCTCGTCGGCGCGCCGATGCTCGCGGCCTGCATGATCGCGTTCTTCTCCGCGCCGGCCTCCCTGGAGGGCATGGGCCTCCTGCTCTGGTTCGCGGTGTTCGCGATCCTGTGCGAGGCTTTCGACTCGATGCTCAACGCGAACTACGGCGCGCTGCTCCCCGAGCTGTTCCCGCAGGAGCGCGACCGCGCCGTGGCCAACGGCCTGCGCCAGGGCTTCCAGCTCGTGGCCCTCGTGATCTCGCTCGCGGTCACCCCGCTGCTCACGACGCAGGTGTTCGGCACCGAGGACTCCACCCAGGGCTTCCAGACCACCGCGATCATCTATGGCGCGGTGGCGCTCGTCGTGATCGTGTTCATGGCGCTCAGCGCGCGCGAGAGCCCCCGCTACTCCACGCGCGAGCGGCCGGTGCTGCTGCGTAGCGTGTGGTCGATCGTGCGCAACCCGATGTTCTGGACGGTCGGGCTCACCGGCGCCTGCTACGGGATCGCCATGGCGCTCGTGCTCTCGGGCATCCAGCTGTACGTCCGCTACTCGCTCGGGCTCCCGGTCGGCAACGCGCTCTACCTCCAGGGCATCGTCATCCTCGTCTCGGTGGTCGCCCTCGTGCTCTGGACGCGCGTCGTCGCACGCCGCGGCGCCCTGTGGACCTGGCGGCTCGCCTTCGCGATCCTCGCGGCCAGCTTCGCGGGGCTGTTCTTCGCCACCGACCTCGTCACCGCGATCGCCGCGGGGGTGCTCGTCGGGGCCGGGTGGTCGGGCATGCTCGCGACGAACGACCTCATCGTCGCGCGGGTGCTGGACGCCGACGCCGCACGCAACGGCCAGCACCGCGAGGGGCTCTTCCTGTCCGCGTTCGGCTTCTTCGGCCGGCTCAACGGGATCGTGACCGGGCTCGCGCTCACCTCGCTGGGGGTGTTCTTCGGCTACAACTCGGGCGACGACCCCGGCGCCGACCCCGGGCTCGCGTTCCGCGTGTACCTGTGCGTCTACCCGTTCGTGCTGACGGCGATCGGCGCGGTCGCGGCGCGATTCGTCTCGGTCCCGATCGAGACACCACCCGCGGCGGACGAGACACCACCCGCGGCGGACGAGCCGCTCGACCCGCCGCCCGCCGGTCCCGCGGACGAGTCGGCCGCGGAGCGCCCCCGATGAGCCGCCGGGTCGTGATCACGGCCGACGACCTCGCCAGGGAGCCCGGGACGACGGAGGTCATCGTCGCGCTGCTCGCCGATGGACACGTCAGCGCGACGACCCTCATCTGTCTCTCACCCGCCGCCGAGCAGGCCGCGGACCAGGTCAGGCGGCTCGGCGTCGTGCCCCGGCTGCACGTGACGCTCACGAGCGAGCGCGGGCTCCCGCGCTGGCGGCCCCTCGACGGCGCGGCGAGCCTCGTCGATCCCGACGGGTCGCTCAGCGACGATCCGATGGTCCTCGGAGCCCGCGGCGAGGCCCAGGACGTCATACGGGAGGCGGAGGCTCAGCTGGCCTGGATGCGAGACCGGGGCTACGCACTGGAGGCGGCCGACTCCCACGCCGGCACCCTCTACGGCCTGCACGGCCGGTCATGGCTCGCCGAGGCGCTGGAGTGGTGCGCGCGCCACGGCCTCGCCTTCCGGCTGCCCCGTGACCCGGAGCCGTACATCGGCGGGCCGCTCCCGCCGCAGCTCGCGACGGCGCACCAGCGCGCCGTCGCCCTCGCCGACGCGCTGGGCGTGCCCATCCCGCAGACGATCGCGACCAACCGGCGCAGCGCACGCGAGCTCGGTTCCTACGAGCGCCTGCGGGACGACTACCTCCGGCGGCTCGCCGCACTTCCCGAGGGCACGAGCGAGTTGTTCCTGCACCCGTCCCGCGAGGACGCGGTCACGGGGCCGGACGGCATCGTGCGGACGTGGGAGACCCGGCTCCTGCGTGACCCGGCCTGGCACGCCGCCCTGGAGAGCGAGGGCGTCGAGGTCGTCGCAGGCTGGTGGACCTGATCCACGAGCCGCACGTCCGTCGTCCCTGAAGCCGGCCGGTCGACCTGACCCGCGGGCCGGGCGTCCGCCGTCCCTGAAGCCGGCCGGTCCGCCGCCCGCCCGACGGTCAAGAGGAGACCGCCTGCATCGCCGTGGGGTCCTCCTGCGGGCGTTCCGGCCGGAACCGCCACGCCATGAGGACGGCGAGCAGCGCGAAGAGCGCGGCGCTGAGCACCGCGACCGTGTGCAGCCCGCTCATGAACGCCTCGTGGCTCGCCCGGATCAGCGCCGTGGCCTGCTCCGGAGGAAGGGCCGCGGCGGCGGACACCGCGCCGGCGACCGTGTCGTACGCCTGGTGCGCGACGCCCGCCTGGTGACGGTAGACCGCAGCGGCGACCGTGCCCAGAAGGGCCATGCCGAGCGTGCCGCCGAGGTAGTTGGCGGTCTCGGACATCGACGCGGCCGAGCCGGCGCGCTCCGGGGGCACGGACCCGACGATCAGGCCGGTGCCGAGCGCGAACAGCGGCCCGGTGCCCAGAGCCAGCACGGTCACCCCGGCGACCGCCGCCGGCACGCCCTCGCCGGTGAGCAGCAGCGACCCGGCGGCCGAGATCACCAGGCCGCCGGCGATGGCCCGCTTCGGGCTGACCCAGCGGGTGATCGCCGGGGTCAGCATGGTGCCCAGGGCGACGCCCAGCCCCATGGGCGCGAACAGCAGGGCCGCCTCGGCGGGCGGGTACCCGAGCACCGACTGCAGGTACTGCGTGACCTGCAGGCCCGTGCCGGCCATGGCGATGCCCGCGAGCACCAGGGCGAGCAGGATCAGGGCGAAGGACTGGCGGGTGAGCAGGCGCAGGTTCAGGAGGGGGTGCTCAAGACGCAGCTGACGGCGTACGAAGACGACGCCGAACCCGCCGCCCACCAGGAGCGCCACGAGCGGCACGACCGGCGAGCCGCCGCCGGCGGCGGCCAGGCTCTTGACCCCGTAGACGACCGGCAGCACCGCCAGCAGCGACAGCGCCACGCTGGCGAGGTCCAGGCGGCCGGGGTCCGCGCCGCGGAACTCGGGCAGGACCGCAGGCCCGGCCACGAGCAGCACCGCGATCACCGGCACCGCCACCAGGAACACCGACCCCCACCAGAAGTGCTCCAGCAGCAGCCCGCTCACGACCGGCCCCATCGCGCCGCCCGTGAACTGGCAGGTCGCCCACACGGCGATGGCCACGCCCCGCTGCCTGCCGTCACGGAACATGTTCGTGATGAGCGCCAGCGTGGACGGCATCAACGTGGCGCCCGCGACGCCCTGCACCGCCCGCCACGCGATCAGTGCCGCCGGGCTCGCCGAGTACGCGGCCAGCACGGAGGCGACGGCGAACGCCGCCCCGCCCAGCAGCAACAGCCGCCGCCGTCCGACCCGGTCGCCCAGCGTCCCCATCGTGGTCACCAGACCGGCCACCATGAACCCGTAGATGTCGGTGATCCACAGCTGCTCGACCCCGCTGGTGCCCAGATCCGCGCTCAGCTGCGGCAGCGCCATGAACAACGCGTTGATGTCCACGGCCACGAGCAGGGTGGGCAGCGCGAGCACGCCCAGCCCCAGCCACTCCCGCAGACCGGCCTTCGCGATCGCTCTGTCTTGCATGTCTTTTACCTCTCGTCCCGGTGTTGACACGGGAGAGTCGGAGCAGACCTGGGCACCTCTACACGAGCTGGGAAAATCTTCCGGACGATCCATCGCGAGTCGATGTCGAGGACGCCGGTACGGCTCCGACTAGCTGACGAGAACGCAGAAAACGCACCGTGAGGAGCTGACGATGAAATACATGCTGCTGATCCACAACCGTCCCGGTTTCGTGGGAGAGCTGTCCGACGCCGAGCGCGAGGCGCTGATGGCCGATGTGGGCGCCATCATGCAGGAGCTCAGCAAGTCGGGCGAGCTCGTCCGCGGCGAGGCCCTGGCCGATCCGGCCGAGGGCAGGACGGTACGGGTCCGCAACGGCGCCACGGTGATCACCGACGGACCGTTCACCGAGGCCAAGGAGCACTTCGCCGGCCACATCATCGTGGACGTGGACTCGCTGGAGCGGGCCACGGAGATCGCGGCGAGGTGGCCGGACGCGAAGTACGCGGCCATGGAGGTCCGCGCCGTGATCCACGAGTCCGGTCCCGAGGCGTGACGACCTCCTTGTCCACCCGGCGGCCCGGGTACGCGCCGGCCGGATGACGCCGGCCGCCCGTCCGGCGCGATCAGCGGATCGCGCCGGACGGACGCCGGCCATCGCACCGGCGGACGCCTGGCCGCCGGCGCGCACCGAGCGGCTGTCGGCGAGGCGGCGTTGTAGGAGATGCCGGCGACGCTGCCCGGGGCGAGCCAGGGTCAGTTCGGAACCGGCAGGGCCGAGCGCACGAGGCGCGGGGGTCGTCACCACGCCGATCCGGCGATCTGGCGGGTGGGAGCGTTGAGGCGGTTCCACAGGTTGACCGTGGCGATCGCCATGAGCAGACCGGCCGGCTCGGTCTCGGAGTAGTGGCGGGCGGCCGCGTCCCACACCTCGTCGCCGACCTGGCCGCCGTCGGCCAGCCTGGTGGCCTGCTCGGCCAGCGCCAGCGCGGCCTGCTCGATGGCCTGGCCCAGCCCGAGCAGCGCCTGCGTCGCGCCGGGCGGGACCTGAGCCGGGTTCTTCATCCGTGCGTCCATGGGGTCTCTCCCTGGAGCCGTGATCGACACCTTCCTGACGAAGACCGGCGGCGAAAGGTGACCGCCGCGCGGCCCCGGGAGGCGGCGCGCCGATCGCGCGTCCGGCCGGCGCGGTCCCGAGCACCCGGCGCGTGAGGAGGATCAGCGCAGGTGGCGGTGGATGGCGTGGCGGATCTGCGCGGGCGTCATCGGATCGGTCGACAAGGCGCTGTGCAGCACGAGCCCCTCGATGAACGCGTCCAGCTCCCTGGCGGTGGTGGCGTCGAAGTGACGCTCCAGCGCCTGGCGGCTGCGCGCCATCCAGGTCTGGGTGACGGCTCTCAGGGCCGGGTTGCGCGCCGCGGCCACGTACAGCTCCACGGTGAGGACGAGATCGTGCCGCGAGCCGAGCAGGTCGTCCGACACCAGCCCGATGACGGCCTCGACCGCCGCGGCGCGGTCCCCGGCGGCGCTCAGCCGCTCGTCGAAGACGCGGGCCACCGCGTCGGCGTGCCGGCTGAACGCCTCGGTGAGCACCTCCTCCAGGGAGGCGAAGTGATAGGTCATCGAGCCGAGCGGCACGTCCGCCACCCGGGCGATCTCCCGGTGCGTCGTCCCGGCGACGCCGCGCTCGGCGATGACGGTGAGCGCGGCGTCGATCAGCCGGTCCCGCCGCCCGGGGTCGTGCCGCCGGGGCCGCCGCGGAACGGGTGATCGCTCGGGGGCCGGGCCGCTCACGCCGGACTTGTTCCGATCGCGCGGATCACCCGGGCGGGGTTGCCCACGGCGACCACGTTCGCCGGGAGGTCGCGGGTGACCACCGATCCGGCGCCCACGACGGTGTTCGCCCCGATCGTGACCCCGGCCAGGACGATCGCCCCGCTGCCCAGCCACACGTTGTCGCCGATGGTGATCGGCCGGGCGGCCTCCCACTTCGCCCGGCGCGGCTCCGGGTCGACCGGATGCGTCGGGGTCATGAGCTGCACGTACGACCCGATCTGCACGTCGTCGCCGATCGTGATCGGCGCGACGTCCAGGGCGACGAGGCCGAAGTTGGCGAACGAGCGGGCGCCGATGCGGATGTGGCTGCCGTAGTCGACCCGCAGCGGCGGCCGGATCTCCGTGCCCTCGCCGATCGCGCCCAGCAGCTCGGCGAGCAGCCGGCGCCGCTCCTGCGGGTCGCGGGCGGGGGTCGCGTTGAACGCCTCCATCAGGTCCATGGCCCGCAGGTTGTGCTCGGCCAGCTCCGGGTCGTCGGCTATGTACAGGTCGCCGGCGAGCATCCGCGCACGCATCGAGCGGCCATCCGTTTCAGGCATCATGCGTACGAGCGTACCCAGCAAATGTACATATGTACGTATAGACGGGAGGCCGCGGGCCGCGCCTCAGCGCTCGGCCAGATTCTTGACCCACGCGGACACGCTCTGCATGAGCACGTCGAGCTCCTTGCGCAGCTCGGCGTTCTCCCCCTGGAGCCCAGCGTTCGCCGCGCGCAGCCGCGCGTGCGCCTCGCGCAGTTCCGCGTTCTCCTTGCGCAGCCAGATCAGCTCGGAGCGCTCGTCGGCCGGCGGCGGGGGCTG
>NZ_VCKX01000204.1 GCF_005889725.1 Nonomuraea zeae | reverse complement strand
GGCGCGCTCAACCTGACCGACCGGGCGGACGCCCCGCCCGCCCACCACGGGGCGGTGGCGTCGGAGAGCGTGAGCGGCAGCGAGAACGGCAGCCCGCCGTCCGGCAGCGTCACCGAGTCCAGCCAGTCGCACAGCGCCACGGCATGGGGCGAGGAGATCGGGGCGACCTCCTCGAACACCTCGAAGGCGTGCAGCGCCGCCCCCGGCTGGCTCTCGGGAGAGCGCAGGTCCGGCTCCAGACCCCAGCCGTAGCCGCCGTCCGCGTTGCGGTAGCCCTCCAGAGCCGCCAGCACGCCGGCCCCGCCGCCCTCGCCCACGAGCAGGTCGTAACGGCGGCGGTCCAGGACGCGCGCGTACCCCGCCAGGAAGCCGGGGACGACGGAAAGGTTCACGTTCATAGAGTCATCGTGCCCAGATCGGCGGCGTCCGGTCTTGTAGGTTCCGGACACGCCCTACGGATGGAGCACTTTCATCAGGGGCAGCGGGTTGATGTAGTCGCGATAGGACACGACCACGATCCGCGCGGCCCACCTGCCGCCCCACGAGCTGCCCCCGGGCGATGACCCGGCCGAGGCCCTGCTCGCCGCCCTGCGCGAGCGTCTGGAGGGCCCGCCGGTGGCGTCGCTGGTGGTGCTGCGCTCGATGCTCAGCCACGCCGAGGCGGCCGACGGGTTCCGCGCGGCGGCGCGCGGCTTCCTGGACGACATCGAGCGGGCGATCCCGGCCGGGCACGCGGAGCTGCGCGCGGGGCCTGATCGGCGCGATCATGACCGGGGTGGTGGTCGACCGCTACCTGCTCAAGCTCAGCACGCTGGCCGACGCGCCCGCCGACGACATCCTCGACCTGCTGCGCCCCTGTTTCGAGAGCCTCGCGGCCGGGCGGCCGGCTAGTCCCTGATCCCGACCGGCCGCTTCAGCAGCCACAGCGCCGCCCGCTGGAGCAGCGTCCGGTGGATCTCGTTGTCGTAGGACCTGGTGTCGTGGCCGAGCGCGTCGTAGAACACCCGGCCCCGCCGCACCGGCCGCGCCCAGATCAGCGGCTGGCCGTTCGACGACGCCAGCGGCTCGACGTCCGGGAGCACGTCCAGGTCGCTGTACACCTCGTCCACCACGTCGAAGTCCCGCAGCCCCGCCACCACCGGATGCGTGCCGTGCACCCGCACCCCGGTCCAGCCGAGCGGCGGATGGTGGGACTTTGGCCAGGTCCAGCTGCCGCCGAGGACGCGGGGCCAGCCCTGCCAGTCGTCGAAGCAGATCGACGCCGAGTGCATGCACAGCAGGCCGCCGCCCCGGTCCAGGTGATCGAGGATCGTGGTACGCGCCTCGGCGGGCAGGCCGAAGCGCCACTCCTCCCGCAGGTCGGCGAACCGGTCCTGGGTCATCTGCCAGCGCAGGGCGTTGACCGTGATGAGCTGGACCTCCGACGGCTCGCTCAGCGCGCCCGCGATGTCCTCCGTGATCTCCGACTCGACCCCCGCCTCGGCGAGCACCTCAGCCAGTGCTGCCGACGTGGCGGCGAAGTCGTGGAACAGGCCTCCTGACAGAATCAGATTTCTCGCCACTTACCCAGCTCATCACGCTTACCGCGGCTTTTCCACCCATGAACTGTCACATCCGCCATGGCTGCCCCGTCCTGTTGCCGCACGGACATAGGGAGAGGTCATGAGAGTTCTGGTCGCCGGAGCCACTGGTGTCATCGGACGGCAGCTCGTCCCGCTGCTCAAGGCGGTGGGCCATGAGCCGGTCACGTTGTCCAGGTCGCCGGACGCGGACGTCTCCGTGGACGCGCTCGACCGCGGCGCGACCGTGCGCGCGGTCCGGCAGGTCGCGCCGGACGCGGTGGTCCACCTGCTGACGGCCATTCCCCAGGCCATCGACCCGCGGAAGATCGGCCGGCAGTTCGAGCTCACGAACCGGCTGCGCGTCGAGGCCACCAGGAACCTGATCGAGGCGGCGCCCGACGCCAGGTTCATCGCCCAGGGGCTGGCCTACGCCTACTCGCCCGCGCCCGGGCTGGCGGACGAGGACGCGCCCCTGTGGCGGGACGCGCCCAGGCAGTACGTCCCCATGGTGGCGGCCCTGGAGGAGCTGGAACGCCAGACCCTCGCAGCCGGCGGGCTGGTGCTGCGTTTCGGGCACCTGACCGGGCCCGGCTCGGTCTACGACAAGAACGGCTCGACCACGCAGTCCGTGCTGGCGGGCAAGATGCCGATCGTGGGCGACGGCGGGTCCGTGCTGTCGTTCACCGACTCGCACGACGCCGCCACGGCCGTGGTCGCGGCGCTCGACCGGGACGTCTCCGGCGTGCTGAACATCGTGGACGACACGCCCGTCACGATGGGCGAGTGGCTGCCCGCGTACGCGGCCGCGCTGGGCGCGCCCAAGCCCAGGAAGGTGCCCGCCTTCCTGGCCAGGCTGCTCGTGGGCGAGTTCGGCGTGGCGTACATGACCAGGCTCAGGGGCGCGGACAACTGCCGCGCGCGGCTGCAGCTCAACTGGCGGCCCCGGCATTCGTCCTTCACCGGTGACCGGGCATGATGCCAGCCGTGGACTTCGAGGAGTTTCGCCCGATGCTGCTCGGGCTGGCCTACCGCCTGCTGGGCAGCATGTGGGACGCGGAAGACGTCGTGCAGGAGGCCTGGCTGCGCTGGGAGGGCACCGACCGCAGCCAGGTCAGGGAGCCGCGCGCCTTCCTGATCACCGTGGTCTCCAGGCTGGCGCTCGACCAGTTGCGCTCCGCGCGGGTCAAGCGGGAGACCTACACCGGGCCCTGGCTGCCCGAGCCGGTGCTGACGTCGGAGGCCGGGCCGCTGGACACCGCCGAGCTGCGGGACACGGTCTCGTACGCGACCCTGCACATGATGGAGCGGCTCTCGCCGCCCGAGCGGGCGGTGTTCGTGCTGCGGGAGGCGTTCGAGCTGCCGTACGACGAGATCTCCGCCATCGTCGGCGTCTCCGTGGCCAACGCCCGGCAGATGCACCGCCGGGCCTCCGTGCGGCTCGCCGAGGGCCGCGACAGGTTCCAGCCGTCGGCGCGCGACCACGGCAAGCTGCTGACGAAGTTCATGGAGGCGGCGGAGGGCGGCGACCTGTCGGCGCTCACCGAGCTGCTCCACGAGGACGTCGTGTCCTGGAACGACGGCGGCGGCCGGGTCAGGGCGGCGCTGCGGCCGATCATCGGACGGCGCAAGGTGGCCATCTTCATGCGCAGCCTGGTGCTCCGCTACACCTTCACGGACGCGCAGGTGATCGAGGTCAACGGCCACCCCGCGATCTGGATGCGGGTCGGCGACAGCGACCAGCTCGTGGTGCTCGAGGTGCGCGACGGCCTCATCAAGGACATCTACTCCATGCGCAACCCGGACAAGCTCACGCGCGTACGCCCGAGCTGAGCGCCCGCACGATCTATAGTCGCCCCTATGGATCTCGGCATCTCGGGCAAGGTAGCCCTCGTCACCGGAGGCAGCGCGGGCATCGGGCTCGCCGCGGCCAAGAGCCTCGCGCGGGAGGGCTGCGACGTGTGCGTCTGCGCCCGCAACCCGGAGAAGCTGGCCGACGCGGTGGTGGAGCTGCAGGAGTTCGGCAAGGTGGTGCACGCCGTGCTGGCCGACGTGGAGGACCCGGCCGCCGCCCGTCGGGTGGTCGAGGAGACCCGCGGCGTGCTCGGCCCGATCGACATCCTGGTCGCCAGCGCGGGCGGGCCGCCGGCCGGCCGGTTCGACGAGGCGGGGCTCGACGACTGGGCCGTCGCCGTCGAGCGCAACCTGCTCGGCACCGTACGCCTGATGCACGCGGTCCTGCCCGACATGCGCTCGCGCGGCTGGGGCCGGATCGTCACGATCACCAGCAGGTCGGCCCGCGAGTCGCTCGACGGCCTTGCGCTGTCGAACGCGACCCGCCCGGCCGTGGCCGGGGTCGTCCGCACCCTGGCCCGGGAGGTCGGCGGCGAAGGCGTGCTGGTCAACAACGTGATGCCCGGCCCGATCGAGACCGACAGGCTGCGCGAGCTGGCGGGCGAGGAGGGGCTGAGCCTGCGGGGCGAGTCCGTGCCCGTCGGCCGCGTCGGGCGCGCGGAGGAGGTGGGCGACGTGGTGGCGTTCCTGGCCAGTGAGCGGGCGTCGTTCGTGAACGGGATCTCGATGCTGGTGGACGGCGGGGAGAGCCGCGTCATCGCCTGACCAGCGTCGCCACGACGGCGGTGGCCCAGGGGCCGTCCTCGTCCGGCAGGTCCACGTAATAGGCGAGGTTCGCGCGGTGGAAGCAGGCGCCCATGAGCATCGAGGCGGCGGCGCCCGCGTCCATCCCCGGGTCGATCCGGCCGCCCCGCTGCTCGGCCCGCAGGATCTCGGCCAGCGCCAGGATCGGCAGGTGCGGGCCCGAGTTCGTATCGGCCAGCATGCTTCTGAAGCCCGCCATGAGCGAGGGGTCGGCCAGCACGCCGGAGGCGATGGCGGCGGCCCTGGAGTAGAACTCGAGCGCAGCCGTCGCGAACTCGGCCAGGTTCGTGGCCACGTCGCCCTGCCCGACGCTCAGCCGCAGCCGCGCCAGCGCGGGGTGGAGCGCGGGCAGCCGCTCCAGCAGGACGGCCAGGAACAGCGACTCCTTGCTGGCGAAATGCTTGTAGAGCAGAGCCTCCGAGCAGCCCGCCTGCCTGGCGATCTTCTTCGTCGTCGCCCCCGCGATCCCGAACTCATGAATCGCCTGCTCAGCGGCGTCGATGATGCGATCGCGTGTGCCCATCCGCTCATGATATGAGCGCGTGCTCATCAGCTTTCCCACGCATGGCATCCTTCATTGAGGGACCAGCTAAGAAGGCAGGGGCGTAACAGCATGGACAAGCCGGTCATCGTGACGGTGGACGACGACCCAGGCGTGTCGCGGGCGGTGGCCCGCGATCTGAGGCGCCGGTACGGCCAGGATTACCGCATTGTCCGCGCCGAAGCCGCCAGTGACGGCATCGAGGCGGTCAGGGAGATGCGGCTGCGCGGTGACGAGGTGGCGGCGATCCTGGCCGACTACCGGATGCCGCAGATGAACGGCGTGCAGTTTCTTGAGGCCGCCATGGACATGTATCCGTATGCGCGCAGGGTGCTGCTGACCGCCTATGCAGACACCGATGCGGCGATCCAGGCGATCAACGTGGTGGATCTGGACCACTACCTGCTCAAGCCGTGGGATCCGCCGGAGGAGAAGTTCTACCCGGTCATTGACGGCCAGCTGGACGCGTGGCTGCGCACGGAGCGGATCGAGCGGTCGGAGCTGCGGGTGGTGGGCGACCGGTGGTCGGCGCAGTCGTACGCGGTGCGCGACTTCCTGGCCCGCAACCACGTGCCCTACCAGTGGATGCTGGCCGAGGACCCGGAGGGCGCGCAGCTGGTGAAGGCGGCCGGCGAGGGGTGCCACCTCCCGCTCGTGGTGACCGTCGACGGCACCACCATGGAGTCGCCCGACCAGGCCACCCTGGCCACGGCGGTGGGCCTGTCCACCACGCCCGCCACCGACTTCTACGACCTGATCGTGGTCGGCGGCGGCCCGGCCGGGCTCGGCGCGGCCGTCTACGGCGCCTCGGAAGGGCTGAACACCGTCCTGGTCGAGGCGCACGCCTCGGGCGGGCAGGCCGGCCAGAGCTCCAGGATCGAGAACTATCTGGGCTTCCCCGACGGCGTCTCCGGGCAGCAGCTGGCGGACCGGGCGCGCAGGCAGGCGCTGAAGTTCGGGGCCGAGCTGCTGGCCGCGCGCAAGGTGACGCACCTGGAGCCGCGCGGGCAGGCGCGGGTGGTCGGGTTCAAGGACGGCGGGGAGATCGCGGCGCACGCGGTGATCCTGGCGACCGGCGTCACCTACCGCAGGCTGGACGCGCCGGGGCTGGACGAGTTCGTCGGCCGGGGCGTCTTCTACGGGGCGGCTCTGACCGAGGCGCCGTCGTGCCAGGACACCGAGGTCTACGTCGTGGGCGCGGCCAACTCGGCGGGTCAGGCCGCGGTCTATCTTTCGGGATTTGCGAGCAAGGTCCACTTGTTGGTGAGGAGTGATGGTTTGGAGAGGTCCATGTCGCACTACCTCATCGAGCAGATCGCCGCGATCCCCAACATCGAGGTGCACGTCCAGACGGTCGTCGTCGGCGGCGGAGGCTCCGGGCACCTGGAGCGGCTGACGCTGTCGACCAAGGGCGAGGAGCGCACGGTCGACGCGCAGTGGATGTTCGTGTTCATCGGGGCCGAGCCGTACACCTCCTGGCTGGGCGAGACGATCGAGCGGGACGCCAAGGGGTTTGTGCTGACCGGGCCGGATCTGGTGCAGGGCGGGAAGCGGCCACGCAACTGGCCGCTGCGGCGCGAGCCGTACTTCCTGGAGACGAACGTGCCCGGGGTGCTGGCCGCGGGTGACGTACGCGCCGACTCGATCAAGAGGGTGGCCTCCGCCGTCGGTGAGGGCGCGATGGCCGTCGCGCTCGTGCATCGTTACCTGGAGAAGCAATGACGAACATCGACATCGACGAACTGCGCAAGCTCTTCCTGTTCGAGCGGCTGACCGATCAGCAGCTCACGAAGCTGGCGAGCAGCGGCAGAGTGCAGACCTACGCGCAGGACGAGGACATCGTGCGGCAGGGCGAGCCGGCCGAGTGCTTCGCCGTGCTCATCGAGGGCGAGATCCAGATGATCAACGAGACGGTGAGCGCCGGCACCGTCTCGATGCCCCGCGCCTCGCAGCCCGGCGTCTACGGCGGCGCCACCGCGGCCTACCTGGGCGATCGGGCGCCGGACACCTACCAGCACACGCTGCGCGCGACCGCGCCCTCGCGGATGTTCATGTTGCCGGCCAAGAAGTTCGCCTACATCGTGGCCGAGTGGTTCCCGATGGCGATGCACCTGCTCGACGGCCTGATGTCCGGCGGCAGGATGCAGCGGGAGATCATCGACCGGCGGCAGCGGCTGACCGCGCTCGGCACGATCACCGCCGGGCTCACGCACGAGCTGAACAACCCGGCGGCGGCGGCCGTACGCGCGGTGAGCGAGCTGCGCACGCTGATCAAGACCTCCCGCCTCCAGCTGGCCGGGCTGGCCGAGGCGGGCATCCCGCCGGAGAAGCTGCGCACGCTGATCGAGGCGCAGGAGGCCTGCACCAGCAACCTGGGCAAGCTGCCGCAGCGCTCGCCGATGGAGGTCTCCGACGCCGAGGACGAGCTCGGCGACGCGCTGGAGGAGCTGGGCGTGGACGACGCGTGGGACCTGGCGCCCGCGCTGGTCAACGCCGGGTTCTCCGGCAAGGACCTGGAGAAGATCCGCACGAAGGTGGGCGAGGAGCACACCCCCGCCGCGCTGCACTGGCTGGCCGAGGCGATCGAGATCTCGCAGATGCTGAGCGAGGTGACCGAGGCGACCGAGCGCATCACCTCGCTGATCCGCTCGGCCAAGCAGTACTCACAGATGGACCGGGCGCCGTTCCAGCAGATCGACGTGCACGACCTGCTCGACAGCACGGTCGCGATCTTCCGCGGGAAGATCCCCCCTGGCATCAGCATCGTCACCGACTACGACCGCACCCTGCCGCTCATCCCCTGCTACGCGGGCGAGCTCAACCAGGTGTGGACGAACCTGATCCACAACGCGCTCGACTCGATGGGCGACGAGGGCACGCTGACCATCCGCACCGCGCACGACGAGGACGAGGCCATCGTCGAGATCGGCGACACCGGTCCCGGCGTGGCCGACTCGATCAAGGACCGGATCTTCGAGCCGTTCTTCACCACGAAGAGCGTGGGCGAGGGCACCGGCCTCGGCCTGGACATCTCCTACCGGATCGTGGCCGGGCGGCACGGAGGCGAGATCAAGGTGCGCTCGGTGCCCGGCGAGACGTGGTTCGAGGTGCGGCTGCCGCTGCGCGAGCCCGTGGCGGCCCCCGCCGCCGCGTCCGCCTGACCCACCGGCCCCGCAGGAGGCGCCGTCGTAAGCCGACGGCGCCTCCTGCTTTTTTTACCTTTCCGCCCTGACTTCGATTTGTCAGAATGCATGCCAACCCTTTGTAATGGATGACCGTATTCCGGAAAGGGGGCGAGCCGGTGAGCTCTGTGGCGGAGTCACGTTCGCTGAACACGCTGCTGCGCGCGCTGGGCGGCATCGAACGCCTCGGCAACAGACTGCCTCATCCGTTCTGGTTGTTCGTCATCCTGAGCGCGGTGCTGGGCCTGGTGAGCTGGGGCCTGGCGGCGGCCGGGGTGTCGGCGGTCAACCCGGCGACCGGCAAGACGGTCGCGGCCAAGAACCTGCTGTCCTTCGACGGCGTGCAGATGATGGTCAGCGACGCGATCAAGAACTACACGTCGTTCCCGCCCCTCGGCACGATCCTGGTCGTCATGCTCGGCGTCGCGGTCGCCGAGCGCTCGGGGCTGCTGGCCGCGGTGCTGCGCTCCGGGGTGTCGAAGGTCTCGCCGAAGTGGGTGACGTTCGCGCTGGCGCTCACCGGCATGGTCTCGCACGTCGCCTCCGACGCCGCGTACGTGGTGCTCATCCCGCTCGGCGCGCTGGCCTTCCGCGCGGTGGGCCGCAGCCCGATCCTTGGCATCGTGGTGGCGTTCGTGTCGATCTCGGCAGGCTACGACGCCAGCCCGCTGGTCACGCCGGTGGACGCCATCCTGTCCGGGCTGACCACGGCCGCCGCGCACACGATCGATCCCTCGTACGTGGTCACCCCGCTGGCCAACTACTACTTCTCGCTGGCCTCCTCCCTGGTGCTGGCCGGCGCGATCACGCTGGTGACCGAGCGCGTGCTGGCGCGCCGCGTCGAGTCGCTGCCCGTCGATCCCGGCGCCGACGAGGAGGACCTGGGCTCGCTGACGCTCAGCGCGGCCGAGCGCCGCGGGCTGCGGGCCGCGCTGATCGCCCTCGTGGTCTTCCTGGTCGCGATGGTCGCGGCCGTCCTGCCCGCCGGGTCACCGCTGCGCGGCGAGGGCGGCAGCATCGTGCAGTCCCCGCTGCTCACCTCGATCGCGCTCTTCCTCGGGCTGGCGTTCCTGGCCGTCGGCTGGGCGTACGGCAGGGCCGCCGGCACGGTCACCAGCAGCGGCGACATCCCCGGGTTCATGGCGCACGGGCTCCGCGAGATGGCGCCGATCCTGGTGCTGTTCTTCGCGATCTCGCAGTTCCTCGCGTACTTCAAGTGGACCGGCATCGGCGAGATCATCGCGATCAAGGGCGCCGACCTGCTGAAGTCGGCCGGGGTGAGCGGCCCCGTGGTGTTCCTCGGCATCCTGCTCGTGGTCACGGTGATCAACCTGGTGGTGACCAGCGGGTCGGCGCAGTGGGCGCTGGTCGCTCCCGTGTTCGTGCCGATGCTGATGCTGCTCGACATCCCGCCCGAGTACACCCAGGCCCTCTACCGCATCGCCGACTCGTGCACGAACGCGATCACGCCGATGAGCCCGTACTTCGTGATGGCGCTCGGGTTCCTGCAGCGCTACCGGCGCTCGGCCGGGATCGGCACGCTGGCCTCGATGACCATCCCGCTCGCCTTCGCCCTGCTCGTGGTGTGGACGCTGCTGTTCTTCGTGTTCTGGTGGCTCGGCATCCCGCTCGGCCCCGGCGCGCCCGTCCCCTGACCGCCTGCGATCACTGGCTGAGCGTGCCAGAGCGTTCCCTGACCTGACCTCCTGTGACCACTGACCACCGCGCCGGTGGGGAGCGTCAGCCGAAGACGTCGTCCCGGATCAGGTCGAGGGCCGTCAGCACGGCGCCCTGAAGCACCGCGTTGCCCTCCACCGTGCTGGCGCGGACCTCGGTGGGCGCCGGGGCCAGCTCGCGCAGCCGAGCGGCCACCTCCCCGGCCAGCCGGTCACCCCCCTCGTGCCCGATCTCGCCGCCGAGCACGACGAGCCCGGGATCCAGGAGCGTGACGAAGGCGAATGCGCCCTTGGCCACGCAGTCGGCGAACTCCGCGCTATGGATCCCGCCGGCCACGGCGTTCGAGACCACGTGGCAGAACGCGAGGCCGTCTACCTCCAGGAAACCGATCTCGCCCGCGCCACCGGACACGCCCCTGCGCAGCCGCCCCCCGAGCACGACCGACGCGCCCACGCCGTCGCCCAGCCACATCAGCACGAAGTCCTCGACCCCGTGAGCGGTGCCGGTACGCAGCTCGGCGATGGCGGCCAGGTTGACCTCGTTCTCCAGGATCACCGGCACGCCGAGCCGCTCGCGCCAAGAGGCCACCAGCCCGGGCCGCCATCCGGGCACGTCGTTGGACGACACCAGCTCCCCGTCCCGGGGCGCGACCAGCCCCGGCGCGCCGATCACGACCGTGTCGGGCGCCCGCTCCCCCGCCGCCTCGGCGATGGTGGCGGCCACGAGGTCCACCAGGTCACCGCCGACCGCCCTGGTGGCCGAGCCGACGACCCGCCCCGTGATGTCCGCGATCGTGACGGCGATCGTCTCGCGCCGCAGGTCCACGCCCGCCACGTGCGCGCGGCCGGCCACCAGCCCGTACAGGCGCGCGTTCGGCCCCCGCCGGTCCTCGCCGGACTCCCCCGTGACCTGGATGAGCCCGCCCTCCATGAGGCGCTCGATCAGGTCGGACACGGTCGGCCTGGACAGGCCGGTCAGAGTGCGGAACTGCGGCGCGGTCAGCGGCCCCCGCTCCAGCAGCAGGTCGAGTGCAAGCCGGTCGTTGATCGCGCGGGCCATGGCCGGGGTCGCCGTCTTCACGTCACCCATATTAGTCAGGGTTCCTGCCTGATACATCTTTTCATCAGGAAGCCTGCCTGATAGTTTTCCGCACATGAGCCATCACCGCGCCATCGCGGCGATCTTCGCCGTGCACGGGGCCGTCGCGGGCACCCTGTCCACCCGCATCCCGTGGATCCAGGACCAGCTGGACCTCGACCCCCGCGTCCTCGGTCTCGCACTCCTGTGCCCGCCGATCGGCGCCTTCATCGGCATGCCCATGGCCAGCCGCCTGGCCTACCGCTTCGGCGGCCGCGCGGCCACCCGCGCCCTGATCGCCCTGTGGTGCGCGGCCCTGGCCCTGCCCGCGCTCTCGCCGTCGCCGATGTGGCTGTTCGCCGCGTTCCTGCTGTTCGGGGCGGGCGCGGGCCTGTCCGACATCACGATGAACGCCCACGCCGTCGTCCTCGAACGCCGGCTCGGCCGCTCGATCATGTCCAGCCTGCACGGCATGTGGGCGGTGGGCAGCCTGGCGGCCGGCGGCCTCGGCACCCTGGCCGCGCAGGTGGGCCTCGACGCCAGGATCCACCTCGGCGCCATGGCCGCAACCTTGCTCCTGCTGAGCGTGCTGGCCGGTCGCGGCCTGCTGGCGGACGACTCCTCCGCCGAAGCGCCCGCACCCCGGCGCTTCGCCCTCCCCTCGCGCGCGATCCTGCCCCTGGGCCTGGTGGGCTTCTGCGCCACGTTCGCCGAGGGCGCCAGCGCGAACTGGTCGGCCGTCTACCTCACGGAAGTCACCCAGGCCGGTCCCGGCGTCGCGGCGGCCGGCTACACCATCTTGATGTTCTGCATGGCCGGCATGCGCCTGCTCGGGGACCAGCTCATCCGGCGCCTCGGACCGGTGCGGGCCGTCAGGACGGGCGGGGCCGTGGCCGTGCTCGGGGGCGTCATCGTCGTCCTGTCCCGCACACCGGCACTCGGCATCGCCGGGTTCGCCCTGGTGGGGCTGGGGGTGGCGGTGATCGTGCCGCTGGTGTTCACGGCGGCGGGCAACTCGGGACCGACTCCGGGAGAGGCGATCACGGGGGTGGCGACGATCACCTACCTGTCGGGGATGATCGCTCCGGCGGTCACGGGGTGGGTGGCCGGGGGGCTGTCCTATCCGGCGGCGTTCGCGATGATCACCGGGGTGATCGTGGTGCTCACACTGCTCGCCCAGGTCCTGCGGCCGTCCCCGAGCGGGGCTTCCCGGCCGGCTCTGGCCGAGGATGGGCACAGGGCGTCGGTGGAGGTGCGGGGCTGATCCTCCACGGCCACGCGCGGCTCGATGCGCCCAGGCCCGTCGTCATCTCGCTTCGCCCCCATCGCTGGACGAGACCCATCCCGGATCAGGTGGCGCTCGCCACTAGCCTGGCGGGATGGGCTGGAATCTGGGCGAGCTTGTCGCGAAGTACGACGTACCGGGCGCGCAGGTCGACGTGCTGGCCAACGGGGAGATCCAGGACGAGGCGGCGGGCGTGCTGAGTCTGCGCACCCGGGTCGAGGCCACGACCGACTCGGTGTTCAAGATTGGCTCGATCACCAAGATCTGGACGGCCACGCTGATCCAGCAACTGGTCGACGACGGTGTGCTGGATCTCGACCGTCCCGTTCGCGACTACCTGCCCGGCTTCCGGCTGAGCGACCCGGCCGCCACCGAGTCCCTGACCGCCCGCCACCTGCTCACCCACACCGGCGGTATCGACGGCAACCACTTCACCGACACCGGTCGCAACAACGACGCGATCGAGAAGTTCGTCGCCACCCTCGCCGAGGCGGACCAGCTCCTCCCGCCCGGCACCGTCCTCTCCTACTCCAACAGCGGGTACGTGGTGCTCGGCAGGCTGGTGGAGGTGCTGCGCGACAAGCCCTTCCACGACGTGCTCCGCGAACGTCTGGTGACACCACTGGGCCTGCACACCGCCGCTTGTGACACCTATGAGGCGATCCTGCACCGCGCCGCGGTCGGCCACGTCCTGAGCGGCGGAGAGGTCGTTCCGGCCAAGGAGTGGGCGGTTTCCTACTACTCCGCGCCCAGCGGCTCCCACCTCGCGATCAGCGCACGCGAGCTGCTGGAGTTCGTCCGCCTGCATCTCACCGACCCCGCGCTGGCGGCACTGCGCGAACCCCAGGTCGAATCCGTCCCGGACTTCGGCGGCGGCGTCATCGGCTGGGGACTTGGCTGGATGCTCTACCAGGACGGCGTCGTCGGTCACACCGGTGTCTCCAAGGGGCAGAAGGCATGGCTTCGCGCGGTGGCGCGCGTGATGCCGTTGAGATGCCGCTCCTGTTGCTGGAGCTGACGGTGGTCTTTCTGGCGTTGGAGTCGCCGGAGCCTGCTCACCTCGCCGCCGTCGGGCCGGCGAGAAGTTGCACACTGCGAACATCTCCACATCGTCGCTCTCAGGCCGCCGCGCGATCGGCTCACCTCGGCGCAAGCTGTCCGAGCGCCGGCGAGGCCCGCTCGGGGTGGGCTCCAGCAGGCCCAGCCGGTAACCAGGCAACGGGCGGGCGACAGCGAGCGAAGCGAGCAGGGTTGCCGGGGGCGGGGGGCGGAGCCCCCTGGGAGGCGCCGTCCGGAGTCGGCCAAGGCGCGGAGTGCCCCCTTGCGGAGGGCCATGCTGTTCGGGGCCGCGGCGTGGTACGCTCCCAAGCGAGCGCTTGGTTTACCGCTGAGGGGCCGCCGCATGAAGTTCTCGACCTTCCACCTCTTCCACCGTTTCGACGGCCAGAGCTTCAAGGACGTATACGACTACCACCTGGAGCTTATCGAGCTGGCCGAGGAGCTGGGGTTCGACGGGGTGCGGCTGGCCGAGCACCACTTCCGCGACTACGGCGTGGTGCCGAACCTGTTCACCATGCTCGCCCACGTCGCCGCCCGCACCTCGCGCCTGCGGCTGGGCACCGGCATCGTGGTCCTGCCCCTGCACAACCCGGTTCACGTGGCCGAGGAGGCCGCGCAGGTGGACGTGCTCTCGGGCGGGCGGCTGGAGCTGGGGATCGGGCGCGGATACCAGAGCTTCGAGTTCGAGGGGTTCGGGATCGACCTGGCGGAGGCCCGCGACCGGTTCAACGAGGCCCTGGAGGTCATCGTCGGGCTCTGGACGCAGGAGGCGTACCAGCACGAGGGGAAGTTCTACAAGACCGGCGCCGAGGTGTCGCTCGTGCCCAGGCCGCTGCAGTCGCCGTACCCACCGCTGCACGTGGCGGCCGTCTCCCCCGAGACCGTCACCATGTACGCCGAGCGCGGCCTGCCCATCCTGGCCGATCCGGCGGCGACGTTCCGCAAGGTCGTCAAGGCGGCGGAGACGTGGCGGGTGACGGCCGCGCAGGCCGGGCACCCCGACGGCGCCGACCTCGTGGTGGCCCGCAGCGTGTACGTCGCCCCGACCCTGGAGCAGGCGCGCGCGGACCAGGCCAGGTTCGAGGCGTCCTTCGACCGCTCGCGCATCTTCAACGAGCGCAGCGCCCCCATCGACCCGAAGACCGGCCGCGCCGCGCAGGGCTTCGAGTACTACCAGGACCGCTATCTCAAGGGCGGCGCGGTGTCGGCGGACTTCCGGTGGGAGCAGCTGGAGGTGATCGGCGATCCGGCGCGGGTCATCGAACAGATCTCGCTGCTCAAGGACGCCGGCTTCACCAACCTGCTCTGCGACTTCGGCAGCACCCGCCCCATGCCGCTGGAGGACATGAAGCAGGTCATGCGCTTCTTCGCGGCCGAAGTCATGCCCGCCTTCGCCTCTGGAGGGTGACGATGATCCACAGCCTGACCCTGTCCGACGTCCTCGCCGAGCACGCCCGCAGCCGTCCGCAGGTCACGGCGGTGGTGGACGGGAGCGTACGCCTCACCTACCCGGAGCTCGACCACCGGGTGACCCTCCTGGCCTCCGCCCTCGCCGGGCAGGGGGTGAGGGGCGGCGATCGGGTGCTCTGGCTGGGACAGAACTCGCACGCGGTGCTGGAGCTGCTGCTGGCCTGCTCACGCCTGGGGGCCGTGTGCTGCCCGGCGAACTGGCGGCAGTCCGAGGACGAGCTCCGGTTCGTCCTGACGGATTTGACCCCCACCGTCGTCGTCTGGGAGCCGTCGGACGTCACGACGGCCCTGCACGCCGGTGCGGAGGCGGGCATCTGGGTGCGGGCGGGCGAGGAGTACGAGCGGCTGCTCGCGGACGGGAGCTCCCAGGAGTTCGCCCAGGTCGCGGACACCGAGCCGGCGCTGGCCCTCTACACCGCCGCTTTCGCCGGCCGCCCGAGCGCCGCCCTGCTCAGCAGCGCCGCTCTGCTCGCCCATGCCACCTCGCTCCTCGTCGTCCGCCAGATGGAGCCGGGCTTCACCTTCCTCAACAACGGGCCGCTCTTCCACGTCGGCACCATGATGTTCTGCCTGGCCACCCTCCAGATCGGCGGCACGAACGTCTTCACGCCCGCCTTCGACGCCGAGGAGGTCTGCCGGTTGATCGACGCGGAGCGGGTGACGCAGGCGTTCCTGTTCGGGTCGATGATCGACGCGGTGACCAAGGCGAACGCCGGAGGCAAGTACGACCTGTCCTCGCTGCGCTTCGTCTCCCACTCCGCCGAGTGGGACAGCATGATCACCGTGGACGGCTCTCCCTGGTGCCGGTCCAAGATGGGCGGGTACGGCCAGACGGAGGTGGGCGGGATGCTCACCTTCCTGGGGCTGGCGGAGGGCGGCGCGGGGTTCGCGGGGCGGCCGAGCCCGCTGGTCCAGGTACGCCTCCTGGCCCCCGACGGCAGCGAGGTCGCGACCGGGGAGACCGGCGAGATCTGCGCGAGAGGCAAGACCCTCTTCTCCGGATATTTCGCCCGACCCGACTTAAATGCGGGAAAGTCGGCGTACGGCTGGCACCACACCGGCGACCTGGGCCGGCGCGAGCCGGACGGCACGATCACGTTCATCGGCCCCAAGCTCCGCATGATCAAGTCGGGCGTCGAGAACATCTACCCGGCCGAGGTCGAGCGCGCACTCAAGTCGCACCCAGCCGTGGCGGACGCGGCCGTCATCGGGGTGCCCGACCCCACCTGGCACCAGTCGGTCAAGGCCGTCGTAGCCCTCAAACCGGACGCCACCGCCACGGAAGACGGTCTCATCGAGCACGTGAAGACGGTGCTGGCGTCGTACAAGAAGCCCAGGCACGTGGCCTTCGTGGCGGAGATCCCCAAACGCGGCTTCACCCCCGACTACGACGCCCTGGACGCCGCCCATGGCGGCGGCAACTACCCCGGCGACTGACAACGACCGCCCACGCCGCTCACCGGCCGGTCAGCGGCAGCCCCGCCTCCAGGTGCGCCATCGCCTGGTCGAACTCCGCCCGCACGTCCATCGCCGGATCCCGCACCCAGTCGAACCAGAGTGCCATGAGCACCCCGACGATCGCCCCCGTCACGTTGCGGATCTCCGGATCACCGGGGTCGCACCCTTCACGCGCCGCCAGGTGGTCACGCATGCGCCCGACGGCCCCGGTGACGTTCTCCAGGCTCGCCGCCCAGAGCTCGGGCACCGTGAGCATGAGCCGCTCCCGCTCCATGCTGTCGGCGAACTCCTCCGGCGTCTGACCCCCGATGACGGCCCGCATCGCGACGCGTACGGCCTGGACAGGGCCGAGCTCGGCGGGCGCGGACTGCAGTGCCTCCATGAAGGGCGGAAACTGGTCGATCAGCACCAGGTCCTCTTTGGTGGCGAAGTAGCGGAAGACCGTGCTCGGCGCCACCTCCGCCGCCTCGGCGATCTGCTCGACCGTCGTCTCCGCGTAGCCCCGCTCGCGGAACAGCCGCAGCGCCTCCTTCTGGATCAAGGCCCTGGTCTTGGCCTTCTTCCGCTCGCGCAGGCCCGGTCGTTCGCCCATGTCTCCCTATTCTCCGGGTTCACGGGACACACGTCCACTTTTGCGAGATCACCATCTTTTCCTATGCAACTCTAAAATAGGAGTCTACTCTCATAATTATGCGACTTCCCATCCACCGCGAACCGCACCGACCCTTCGACCCGCCGTCCGAGCTGCGCGGCCTGCCGGCGATGAGCCGCCTGGAGTTCGCCGACGGGCATCTGGGCTGGCTGGCCACCACGAGCGCGGCGGCGCGTGCCGTGCTCGGCGATCCGAGGTTCAGCGCCCGGCAGGAGCTCAAGCACGTCGTCCTGCACTCCGTACGCCCCGGCGGCGCCGCCAGCCCGGCCCCGCCCGGCTTCTTCGCCGCCATGGACCCGCCCGGGCACACCCGCTACCGCCGCCTGCTCACCGGCCAGTTCACCGTGCGCAGGATGCGCCTGCTGGAGTCACGCATCGCGCAGATCGCGGCCGAGCGGCTGGACGCCATGGAGCAGGCGGGGCCGCCGGCCGACCTCGTCACCGCGTACGCGCTGCCGATCCCGTCCCTGGTGATCTGCGAGCTGCTCGGCGTCCCGTATGCCGACCACGACTTCTTCCAGCAGCACACCGCCCGGATCGTCAGCCCGGGCCCCGAGAGCCCCGTCGCGCTGAAGGAGCTGGCCGCCTACCTGGCCGAGCTCGTGCAGCGCAAGAGCCCCGACGACGATGACCTGATCGGCGGGCTGAAGGCCGAGCTGAGCGTCGAGGAGCTGACGAACGTCGCCCTCATCCTGCTCGTCGCCGGGCACGAGACCACCGCCAACATGCTCGCCCTCGGCGCGTTCGCGCTGCTCCGGGAGGGGCGGCGGGAGCGGGAGTTCGGGGCGGAGGCGGTGGAGGAGCTGCTGCGCTGGCTGTCCATCCTGCACCTGGGCGCCCCGTCGCGCACCGCGCTGGAGGACGTGGAGGTGGCGGGCGAGCTGGTCCGGGCGGGCGAGACGGTCGCGCTGTCCCTGCCGGTGATCAACCGCGACCCGGCCGCGTTCGACGATCCGGAGGCGCTCAGGCTCGACCGGCCGGAGGCGCGGCGGCATCTGGCGTTCGGGCACGGCGTGCACCAGTGCCTCGGCCAGCAGCTCGCCCGGATCGAGCTGGGCATCGGCTATCGCGCGCTGTTCGAGCGGTTCCCCGGCCTGCGGCTGGCCGTCCCCGCCGCCGAGGTGCCGCTGAAGGAGGCCGCCGCGGTGTACGGCGTCACGAGCCTGCCCGTGACCTGGTCCACGTCGGCCGGCTGAGGAGCTCCCCTGAGGCTCCTCGGCCGGCTCCGGGGTCACAGGATGGCGAGCGGGGTGATCGGGCTGCCGGTGCCGCCCTCGATCCTGAGCGGCGCCGCCACGAACACGAACTCCGTACGCCCCGCCGCCCCCAGCTCCTCCAGCCACAGCATCTCGACCAGGTGGACGCCGTGCCGGTGCAGCAGGATCAGGTGCAGGTCGTCGGCCAGGCCCTCGTCGGCCAGGCCGCGGGCGTTGAGGCCGCCGATCGCGGCGTTGTCCGAGGCCACCACCGAGACGTCGTGCGCGGCCAGCCACCGGCCCGCCTCCGCCGACAGCCCGGGCTGTCCCGACCAGTACTCCTCGTGCGAGCGCTGCCACACCAGGGGCCAGCCGGTACGGATCACCGCCGCGTCCCCGGCGCGCGGCGTGCCCAGCTCCGCCAGCAGCTCGGCCGGGATCCGGAAATCGGCCGGCAGGTGGTCGAGACCGAGATGGCGAGGCACGTCGAACAGCACCCCCCTGGCGACCACGCCGCCCACGTGCTCGATGCCGCACCTGGTGGCCCCGTACGAGCGGACCCGGGCGGCCGGGTGGCCGTTGTAGAGCTCGTCGCCCGACCACATGTGGCACAGCGCGTCCATGTGGGTCGTGGTGCCGTGGTGGGTGACGATCAGCGCGTCGTCGGCCACCCGCAGCCCCTCGCCGATCGGGCGCGCGCCGGCGACGTAGTCGGCGCCGTCCACGGACATGAAGTGCTGCGGCAGCGGGCGGCCCGGCAGGTGCGGGACCGTCGTGGGAGCGGGTGAGGAGGTGGCGCCCCTGATCGGCATGGCCAGGCTCAGCACCTCGCCCGTGGTGGCGCTGCGCAGGGCGTCGAGCACCACCGCCGGGGTGAGGAGGTTGAGAGTGCCCCGCTGATCGTCTGGGCCGAATCGCCCCCAGTTGTTAGGCTCGTGAACCAAGTAAGCGCTTCCTTCCCTGCGGAGGTCTGATGCACTGCGATCCTCGGTTCTCCCGAGTACGCGAGGTGTTCGAACGGCATTTCGCCGACGGCGAGGAGCTGGGCGCCGCCTTCGCCGTCTACCTGGACGGCGAGCTGGTCGTGGACCTGTGGGGCGGGGTCGCCGACCGGCACACCGACCGGCCTTGGGAGCAGGACACCCCGGCCTTCGCCTATTCCTGCACCAAGGCGATCACCGCCACCGTGCTGCTCCAGCTGGCGGAGCGGGGGCTGGTGGACGTCTCCGCCCCGGTGGCGGACGTGTGGCCGGAGTTCGCGGCCGGAGGCAAGGGGGCGGTCACCGTCGAGCACCTGCTCACCCACCAGGCGGGGCTGCCCGTGGTGGAGGAGCAGGTGCCGGTGGAGGAGTTCGAGGACCAGCCGGCGATCGCGGCCAGGCTCGCCCGCCAGACGCCGCTCTGGGAGCCGGGGACGGCGCACGGGTACCACGCGCTGACGTACGGCTTCCTGGTGGGCGAGGTGATCAGGCGCGTGACGGGCAAGTCCGTCGGCGAGCTGGTCGCCGCCGAGATCGCCGCGCCGCTGGGGCTGGAGCTCTGGGTGGGGGCGCCGGACACGGTGATCGCGCGGACCGCCCGGCTCAAGGCCGGCGAGAGACCGCAGGTGGCCCGGTCCCCCGAAGGGGAGGCCGGCGGAGGCTCCGCGGCCGGCCAGGTGACGGCGGTGACCGAGGCCGGCGGGACGGCCGGCGGGACGGCAGGTGAGCCGGCCGGCAGAACGACCGGCGGGACGGCCGGTGAGCCAGGCGGTGACGAGCGCCGGGCGCGGGACGTGGTGGCCGAGATGACCAAGGCCGCGCTCGACCCGCAGAGCCTCATGAACAGGGCGCTCGGCAACCCCGGCATGCACCGTCTCAAGGGCGGCGCGAACAACCCGGTCATCCTGCGCGCCGGCTGGCCGGCCGCTGGGGTGGTCACCACGGCCAGGGGCCTGGCCGGTTTCTACCGCTCGCTGCTCGCCGGCGACGTCCTGGCCCCCGGCACCCTGGAGGACGCCATGCGGCCGCGCGTGAGCGGGCCCGACCGCGTGCTGATCCTGGACACCTCGTTCGGGCTCGGCTACATGCGGCCGTCGGTCACGTTCCTGATGCCGTCGCGCACCGCGTTCGGCCACTCGGGCATGGGCGGGTCCATCGGCCTCGGCGACCCGGGACGCGGCCTGGCCATCGGCTACGTCATGAACAAGATGGCGAACGCCATCTCCGGCAACCTGCGCGGCATCCGCCTGGTGGAGGCCGTCTACAACGCGCTGTGACACCCGCTGTGACACCCGCTGTGACACCCGCTGTGACACTCGCTGTGACATCACGGCCGGCTAGTGCATGGTCACGCCGCCGCTCACCGACAGGGTCTGCCCGGTGATGTAGGCGGCGCGATCCGTGCACAGATAGGCGACCAGGCCCGCGACGTCGGCGGGCGTGCCGAGCCGGCGCAGCGGGATGCCGCGCGCGAGCTTGCCGACGAGCCCGGGCTCGGCCTCGGAGATCCGCCGGAGCATGGGCGTGTCGGTGGGGCCCGGACACACGACGTTGGAGGTGACCTGATGTCTGGCCGCCTCCCGGGCGAGCGTCTTGGCCAGCCCGAACAGCCCGGCCTTGGTCGCCGCGTAGGCCCCCTCGCCGCCCGACCCGGCCCGCGCGCCGTCGGAGGACACGAACACGAGCCGACCCCACTCCCTGGCCATCATCCCCGGCAGGAGCAGCTTGGTCAGCAGCATCGGCCCGCGCAGGTTGACCTGCCACATGAGGTCCCAGTCCGCCGGATCGCTCTCGACGAACGCCTCCACGACCGACACCCCGGCGTTGTGCACGAGGACGTCCACCGGCCCCGCGGCCTCGCAGAAGCGCTCGACATCCGCGGCCGAGGCGAGATCCACGGCCACCGCCCGTGCCCCGGTCAGGCCCGCCGCCACCTTCTCCGCCCCCCGCAGGTCCACGTCGGCGACCACCACCCGCGCGCCGAGCGCGGTCAGGTCCGCGGCGATCGCCGACCCGATCCCGCCCGCTCCCCCCGTCACCACGGCCACGCGCCCGTCCAGGCGCAGCCCGTCCATCACTTCCACGCCTCGACCAGGTCCGCCGTGCTCGCGCGGGTGGCGAGGAGGCTGATCGTGTTCCTCATCACGGCCTGCGCGTAGTCCTCCGGGATCCCCGCCACCGCGTCCTTCACCACGGTCACCCGGTAGCCCAGGTTCACCGCTTCCAGCGCCAGGCCGGGAATGCCCAGGTTGAGCGACACCCCGAGGGCGACCACGGCGGAGACGCCGAGCGAGCGCAGCGTCATGTCCAGCGCGGTGCCGGTGAACGGCGAGAAGCCGTGGTGGCGGCGGCTCTCCAGGTCGCCGTCGTCCCGCAGCTCCGGGATGACCTCGATGGCGGGCGTGCCCTCCAGCATGTGGTCCGGGTCCTTGAGCAGGGACACGATGAACGGGCAGTTGCCGGTGTGGGATCCGGCCCGGTCAGGGCGGAAGGCAGCGGTGCAGTGGATCACCGGCAGGCCCGCCGACCTGGCCGTGTGGAGCAGGCGGGCGGCGTTGGCCACGACGTCATGGCGCGTACAGGCGGCCACCAGCTCCGGAAATTTCGTCAGATCGCCGACGACGCCCCGCTGCATCTCCATCACCAGCACGGCCACACGCTCCACGAGCGACCTCCGTATTTAGCCGAGCGCTTGCTTGGGAAATCGGCCTCAGCATAGCACCCGACACACAGCGTCATTTCGGTCTAACTTCTGGCGAAATATCGGCAATCGTGACAACCGGCACCCCGGGTGAGACCGTCGAATCCAAGAGGCCGCTGATGGGGGTAGAACTTGGTCCCTGGTTACCGCGAAGTACGCCAGCTCGGCTCCGGCCGCACCGGCCGGGTGTTCCTCGCCACCTACCAGTCGACGGGCGCCTACGTGGCGATCAAGTACCTCAACGCGACCCTGCGCAGGGACACGGAGTTCATGGACCGCTTCAGGTCCGACACCCACGAGCTGGTCGAGATCGACGACCAGAACGTCGTCCGCCTCTACGAGTACGTCGAGACCCCCACCAGAGCCGCCGTGGTCATGGACCTGGTGGACGGCGTGTCGCTGCGCACGCTGCTGACCGAGCACGGCAGGACCAGCCCGGAGGCCGCGCTCGCCGTGCTGAAGAGCACGCTGCTGGCGCTGGCCGCCGCCCATGAGCGCGGCGTGCCGCACCGCGACGTCAAGCCGGAGAACGTCCTGGTCCAGGCGGACGGCACCAGCAGGCTGACGGACTTCGGCGTCGTCGTGCACGCGGAGGAGCCCGGCGTGCCCGCGGGCAGCCCCGAGTACATGTCGCCCGAGCTGTGGACGCAGGGCAGGGCAGGGCCGCCGGCGGATCTGTACGCGGCGGCGTGCGTGCTGTTCGAGGCGGTCAAGGGGCGGCCGCCCTACCGGGCGTACAAGGAGGACGCGCACCGGGAGGACGGCGAGGCCGAGCTGGACGTGCCCGCGGTGCGCGACCAGCACCTGGTGGAGCCGGTGCCGCTGGAGATCGTCCCCGACTCGCTGCGCGACCTGCTCAAGCGCGGCCTGGCCAAGGACCCGGCGGTCAGGTACGCCTCGGCCAGGCAGTTCGCCGCCGAGGTGGAGGAGGACGCGGTCGCCGGTTACGGCCCCGACTGGGAGAAGCGCGGCAGGCGCCACCTGGCGGAGCTGGCCACGCTGCTCGCCCTGCGGTTCCCGCTGGCCAGGACCACCCCCGCGGCGGGCGCCGCCGCCGCCGTCCGCGAGCGCATGCTGACGATGTCCAAGCTGCCGCCGCACCTGTGGGTCGCGGCCGCCACGGTGGTCGCGGTGGCGATCGCGCTCATCCTGTCCGGCGGCCGGATGCCGCCCGGGCCGGGCACGATCCTGATGCCGCCGCCCAAGACGCACGGCGAGCCCGACCCCTCCCCCGTCGACGCCGAGACGCCCAGCCCGAGCACGGCGAGCGCGGCTCCCCGGCGGACGAGCGCCAGACCGTCCGACACCCCGCCGCCGCCCCTTCCCACCTC
>NZ_VCKX01000203.1 GCF_005889725.1 Nonomuraea zeae | reverse complement strand
CTCCGCGCTGCAGAACGCCGCCTCCATCGCGGCGCTCTTCCTCACCACCGAGGCCGTCATCGCCGAGAAGCCCGAGAAGAACCCTGCCGCTCCGGCCATGCCGGGCGGCGGCGACATGGACTTCTAGCCCGTCTTCCACCTGTACGCCGCGGACCTGGGCCGGCGGACGTCTCGCCCAGCCCAGGTCACGAACCCCCACACAGAGGACCTTCATGCGTGCTCACGGTGTCACCTACGACACCGGCTTCCCATCTGCCGGAACCACCACTCACGAGCCCTTCGACCCGGAGGTCGTCCGCCGCGAGATGCGGATCATCCGCGGCGAACTGCACTGCGGCGCGGTACGCGTCACCGGAGGCGACCAGGACCGCCTTGAGACCGCCGCCCGCCACGCCGCCGCCGCAGGGCTGGAGGTCTGGTACTCGCCCTTCACCAACGGGCTCACCCAGGACGAGCTGATGGCGTTCATCGTCGACAGCGCCGGACGGGCCGAGCGCCTGCGCCGCGAAGGGGCCCGCGTCGTCCTGCTCACCGGCTCCGAGATCAGCCTGTTCACCAGCGGGTTCCTGCCGGGAGACAGCCTGGAGGAGCGGCTCGGCCTGCTGGCCGAGCCCGCGCGGGTCCGCGCCGTGCTCCCCGAGCTGCGCGCCCGCGTCAACGACTTCCTCACCCGAGCCGTGGCCGCGGCGCGCGAACGGTTCGGCGGCCCGATCAGCTACGCCTCCCTGCCCTTCGAAGGCGTGGACTGGGCTCCGTTCGACCTGATCGCCACCGACGCCGGATACCGTGACGCGGCCACCGCGCCCGGATGGCGTGCGGGCCTTCGCGCCCAGATCGCGCAGGGCAAGCCGTTCGCCGTCACCGAGTTCGGCTGCACCACCCACCGTGGAGCCGCCGCCCTGGGCGGGCGCGGCGACTCCATCGTCGAATGGGACGAACGCGCCCGCCCCGCCCGCCTGACCACGGCCGTCGTACGGGACGAAGAAGAACAAGCCGGATACGTACGCGAGCTTCTCGGCATCTACCACGAGGAGGGGACGGACACGGCGTTCGTCAACACCTTCGCCCGGCGGGACCTGCCGACCTCCGCCGAGCCCGAGCGGGATTTCGACACCGCCAGCTTCGGCATCGTCAAGATCCTGGAGCCCGGCCGCACCGGGACGGCATATCCGGGGCTGCCGTGGGAGCCCAAGGCCGCCTTCCACGCCCTGGCCGAATACGGCCGCGCAAGAAGCACCCAGACCGCCCAGACCCGGAAAGGGACGATGACGTGACGCTGCCGACCGCGACACTCGGAAGGACCGGACTGCAGGCGACCCGCCTCGGCTACGGAGCGATGGAGCTGCGCGGGCCGCGCGCGTGGGGCCGGCCGGTCACCGACGACGAGGCCCGTACCGTGCTGAACACGGTCCTCGACTCGGGAGTGAACCTCATCGACACCTCGCCGGACTACGGCGACGCCGAGGAGCACATCGGCCGCTGGATCTCCCACCGGCGCGACGAGTTCATCCTCTCCAGCAAGTGCGGCTGCCCGCTCGCCGCGGACGGCGACCCTCGGACGCTTCCGCCGCACGTCCACACCAGGGCGAACGTGCGCGCGTGCGTCGAGCAGAGCCTGCGCCGGATGCGTACCGACCACCTCGACATCCTGATGGTGCACATGAGCCCGAGCGCCGGCGTGCTGCGGGCCGAGGACACCATCGCCGAGATGCTGGCACTCCGGGACGAGGGCGCGATCCGCTTCACCGGGATGTCAGGGGATCTCCCCCACCTTCCGGAGCAGATCGCGATGGGGGTGTTCGACGTTTTCCTCCTCCCCTACTCGGCGCTCGACCGCTCCCACGAGGAGCTCGTCACCGCCGCCGCGGCGGCCGGCGCGGGGACGATCGCCCGCGGCTCGGTCGCCCGCCCGCTCGTGGCTCCGCCCGAGGTGCTGCCGGAGCCGATCCGGCGGCCGCTCGCCGACCGTCACGCCCGGCTCGCCGCCGCCCGCCTGGACGAGCTGGCGGACGGCGCTTCGAAGATGGAGCTGCTGCTGCGGTTCATCCTCAGCCACCGGGATCTGCACTCGGTGATCGTCGGCTCGACCCGGGCCGCGCACGTACGGGCCAATGCCGCAGCCGCTCAGAAGGGCCCGCTCCCGGCAGAGGTGTACGCGGCGCTGCGGGACCGGCTCAGCGTGATCATGTCTGACTGACTGTTATACAGTTGACCATGCCGATTCGAGCGGTCACGGTGGCGGACGCCGTCGCCGGCAGGAGTCCGGCGTGGCTCGGCCGTACAGATGGCGGTGGCGCACGGGCGGCGCGGGCCGGTCGTTCACCGCAGAGGACGCAGGCCGGTCTGGAACGGTTCTTCCCCGGCCCCATCCAGGAGCGTGCACGGTGAACTTCAGCGACTTCGACGCCCTCAGCTTCGACTGCTACGGCACCCTCATCGACTGGGAGACCGGCCTCGCGGCCGTGCTGCGCACCTGGGCCGGCGCGCACGATCTCCGGATGACGGACGAGCAGCTGCTGACGGCGTACTCGACACACGAGGCGCAGGCCGAGATCGAGCACCCCGCCGACCTCTACCCGCGGATCCTGGCGCGGGCGATGCGGGGCATGGGCGCGCAGCTCGGCGTGCCCGTCAGCGACGACGAGGCCGAACGGCTGGCGGTCTCCGTGCCTGACTGGCCGGCATTCCCCGACTCGGCGCAGGCTCTCGAACGGCTCGCGCGCCGGTACCAGCTGATCATCTTGTCCAACGTGGACCGGGCCTCCTTCGCCGGCTCGAACAAGCGCCTCGGCGTCACCTTCACCAGCATCCTCACCGCTGAGGACGTCGGCTCGTACAAGCCGTCTCCCCGCAACTTCGAGGCGCTGGCGCGCGAGGCCGGGCGGCTCGGGGTGGCCGAGGGCAGGCTGCTGCACGTGGCGCAGAGCCTGTTCCACGACCATGTGCCGGCCAAGGCCGCGGGCCTGCCGACCGTGTGGATCAACCGCCGCCACGGCAACCCGGGCGGGGGCGCGACGCCGGAGCCGTCCGCCGAGGTCACCCCCGACTGGACCTTCACCTCCATGCGCGCGTTCGCGGACGCCGTCGACGCCGAGACCACCTGACCGTCTTCTCCCCCGGCGTCAGGACTCAGGCGGCGCGCGCCAGCCTGCGCACCGCCGGGCTGCGCGAACTCCTGAAGCTGCCAGAATGGCGGGATGCCCCGACCAGTGCCCGCCGACCTCCTGGAGATCGCTGAAGCACTTGTCCCCGATGCCCCTCTCGACTCCGCACGCCTCGCCGAGCACGGGAACATGCACCACGTCGTGCTGTTCCCCGGCGTCGCCGCCGTGCGTATCAGCAAGCGCCCCAGCGCCGCCGCCAAGTTGCCGCGCCGGGTCGAGATCCTTCGGGCCGTTGCGGCGGCCGGCCTGCCTTTCGCCGTGCCGGAGCCGCTGACTGCGGTGGCCACGTTCGGGGAACGCGCGGCCGTCGCGACTTCGTGGATCGACGGCGAGGGGTTACCGGAAGGCATCGGGGACCCGGAGGCGTTCGGTCTGCTCTTGGAGGCCCTGCGCGAGGTCGAGATCTCGCCGGGGCTCGAGGCCGCTCTCCACACGCCGCGCCGGTATGCCGATGGCCTGGGATGGGCCGACCTCCTCAACGAGGAGGTCATTCCGCGCCTGCCGGCGAAGTGGCGTGCCGGAGCCCGGCAGCGGCTGGATGCGCTGCTGGCGCTCGAGGAGGTCCCGGCCAGGCTCGTCCACGGCGACCTCGGCGGCGGCAACGTCCACTTCGGCGAGGACGGCAAGCTGGCCGGGGTCCTCGACTGGGACATGGCGATCCTGTCCGACCCGGCGATCGACGCGGCACTCGTCGCGACCTGGCACGGCTGGGACGTCCTCCGCGCCACCGACGAGGAGACCTGCCGGCGCGCCTGGGCCTGGAACGACGCGGTCGGGGTCGGGCACCTGCATGCGGTGTTCGACGGCAAACCCCTGTCGCACGTCGACGGTTTCGTCAGTTCCGTCGTCGCCTGGCTGGAGGAGCGCGTCCGGTGCTCGGGCCGAGCTTGACCTGTTTGACCGCGAAGAAGACCGATCCGAACTGTAGCCATCCGTCGCCCCCGGCAATCGCCCGCGCCTCGTGCGGAGCCGTGATCACGTGGCGGGAAAAGGATTGGACGGTGTGCTGCCCGGGCTTGTAGCTTGCAGGTGACCGTGACACCACCCGAGGAGGTGAGCCCCATGAACGCTGTATCGATGTGGGTGCTCCCCCTTACCGTCACGGCCGGGCGATTGACGTAGGTGTCGCCGGGAGCGCCTCGACAACAAGGCACTCCCGAAAGGCACCACCTATGCACTCTCAGCAGGTCACCGCCGAGCCGCCGTCGAACGACGGGGCCGAGCGCGACGCCACGGCGGGCGGCGCCCCCGGAGCTCTCCCGTCGCCGGCCTCCGGCGCCGATCGCGCGCCCGTCCCATACGACGTGATCATCGCCGGCTGCGGGCCGACCGGCGCGATGCTGGCCGCCGAGCTGCGGCTGCACGACGTGCGGGTACTCGTTCTGGAGAAGGAAACCGAGCCCGTGTCGTTCGTCCGCATCGTCAGCCTGCATATCCGCAGTCTCGAGCTGATGGCGATGCGCGGGCTGCTGGATCGCCTTCTCCAGCATGGAAGGCAGCGTCCGGCCGGCGGTTTCTTCGCCGCCATTCACAAACCCGCGCCCAAGGATCTGGATTCCGCGCACGCCTATCTGCTGGGCATGCCGCAGCCGGTCATCGTTCACCTGCTCGAAGAACATGCGATCGGGCTGGGCGCGCACGTCCGGCACGGTTGTGCGGTGGCCGGTTTCGAGCAGGACGACGAGGGCGTGACCGTCGAGCTGTCCGACGGCGAACAGCTGCGTTCGCGCTATCTCGTCGGCTGCGACGGCGCGCGCAGCACGGTGCGCAAGCTCCTCGGCGTCGGCTTCCCCGGCGAGCCCTCACGGAACGACACGCTGATGGGCGAGATGAAAATGGGCGTGCCGCAGGAGGAGATCGCCGCCAAGGCAGCCGAGATCAGCAGGACCCATCAGCGATTCTGGCTCCGGCCCTTCGGCGAGGGGGTCTACAGCGTCGTCGTCCCCGCCGCGGGAGTGAGCGACCGCACGGAACCGCCCACTCTCGAAGATTTCAAACAACAGTTGCGCACCATCGCCGGAACCGACTTCGGCGTGCACTCCCCGCGCTGGTTGTCCCGCTTCGGAGATGCCACCCGGCTGGCCGAACGTTATCGGGTCGGGCGGGTGCTGCTGGCCGGCGACGCGGCGCACATCCATCCGCCCATCGGCGGACAGGGCCTCAACCTGGGCGTTCAGGACGCGGTCAACCTCGGCTGGAAACTGGCCGCGCAGATCCGCGGCTGGGCACCGGAAACCCTGCTGGACACCTACCAGACCGAACGCCATCCGGTCGCCGAGGACGTGCTGGACAACACCCGCGCCCAGATGGAGCTGTCGTCCACCGAACCGGGCCCGCAGGCCGTGCGCAGGCTGCTCACCGAGCTGATGGACTTCGACGAGGTGAACCGCCGCCTGATCGAGAAGATCACCGCGATCGGCATCCGCTACGACTTCGGCGCAGGCCCCGACCTGCTCGGCCGCCGCCTGCGCGACATCGACGTGAAACAGGGCCACCTCTACGATCTGCTGCATCGCGGCCGCGGCCTGCTGCTGGACCGCACCGAACGCCTGACCGTCGGCGGCTGGTCAGACCGGGTCGATCACCTCGCGGATCCCACTGCGGCGCTGGATGCTCCGTGCGTCCTGCTACGCCCTGACGGCCATGTCGCCTGGATCGGCGACGATCAGCAGGACCTGGACGACCACCTCTCCCGCTGGTTCGGCAAGCCCGTCTGAGTAATCGGAACGGCCAGTAGCGACTGACCTCCATCGGAAGGCTGGAGCGCAGCATCAGCCGTGGCGCCCTGGCCCGGGGTCAGCCGGCGAGGAGGCATCCGCGCGTCCGTATCACGGTGGCGCTGTTCATCGCCTGGTCGGAGTCGGTACCGGCAACCAGACCCACACCCAGCGCCAGCACGACGCCCCTCTGCCCCGATCCGCCTGAAGGTGTTCGGGGCCGGTCGTCGGCGGCAAACTCGCCGCCGACGACCGGCCCGCGCTGCTGGAGGCGCTGCCCCACATCCGCGACAACGCCATGCCGACCGTCGAGGAGGCCAATCGATCGGCTCAGCCACAACCTCCTGATCGTCCCCAACGACCAGTTCAAGCGCGGCATCTCCGTCAAGGTGTTAGGAGGGCATGAGCCGGCCGGCGAGCCCACAGAGCGCTCCCCGATCCTGGGGTCTGGCCCTGTCGGAGACCAGGCGCCGCGACTGATGGCTGTACCCCCATTCCTCAACGCCACGGCCTCCTCCCCAGCGAAGCACCGCCCCGCATCCAAGCCCTATCGCCGGCAGGGATCATGGAGGACGGCCGCCGCCATCGCCCCTCTCAAGACCGGCTCACAGCCGCTGACCAACCGCCCATCCGCCCCGTACATTGCCCAGGCGACGGTCACCCGACCGCCGGCCCCATCATCAGCCCCGCTACGCCTGACGCAACTCCGCCGCAACCGCTCGTTCCCTCAGCTGGGCCGCTTCCGCCCGAGCCGCCTCCAGCTCAGCCCGTACATCCGCCAGCCGCACCCGTTCCAGCCGCAGCTCCGCCAGCGCCCCGTCACGCTCCTTTGCCGCCGCGTCGGCGCGCGCCTTCTCCCGCGAGACCGCCTTACGCTCCCGCGCGACCGCCGCGGCAGCCTCCGACTCGACCTCGACCACCTTCCCGGCCAGTCGCTCCACCTCGGCCGCTGCCTGCGCGGCGTCCTTGAGCGCCACCGCCCGATCTTGCTCGGCCGCGGCCACGGCCCGTTCCGCCGCGACGGCCCGGGCAACGGCGCGCTCCCGCTCCTGCCCCGCCGCCTCCTCCCGCGCTTTGGCTCCGACCACCTCACGTTCGGCCTGCTCACGGGCTGCCACAGCCGCCGCCGTCTCATCGCGGGCCCGATCCCTTTCCTCCCGTGCCCGCTCGGCCTCACCCTCAGCCTGTACGGCCTGCGCCCGCGCCTCGGCAGCCCGCCCGTCGGCCTGCTCCACCCGCTCGGCCAGCTCCTGAACCGCCTGATCCCTGGCCTGCTCCGTCAACTCGACCTGCCGGGCCGCCTCCTTGGCCCGCCGCTCGGCCAGGTTCGCGCGCCGCTGCGCTTCGTCGGCCGTCTGCAGCGCCTGCCGTTCGGTGCTGGCCGCCTCGCGCAAGGCGGCCAGCGCCTGCTCCCTGGCCTGCTCGGCATCGCTCAGCGCGGTCTCCCGCTCGTTCTCGGCTTCTTCGAGCCGGTCCCGCATCTCGGACGTCTGCCTACGGGCATGCTCCGCGGCCTCTCGTGCCAGCCGTACCTGCTCGAACGCCTGCTCGCGCTCAGTACGCGCGATAGCGACGCGCGTGTGCGCCTCAGCCTGCACCGCGCTCAGCTTCGCCTCGACCCCGGCCGGGCTCAGCTCATCGGCCAGCGCCCTGGCCAGCGGCTCGATGGCCGCGGTCAGCCCACTCTCCATCCGGTCGTAGAGCTGCTCGGCCCTGGCCAGCGCCCCCTCCAGCCCAGGCGTGGCCCGCCGCAACTCCCGCTCCCGCTTGGCCGCCGCCTGGCAGTCCTTCTCTGGGCAGTACGCCTTGGGCCGCCCTCTCCCCCGCCGCTGCTCGATCGCCGCCCCACAGTGCTTACAAGGCGTCACCACGCCGGTCTCTTCAGCCACCAGCACAGCCTACCATTTTCTATTTTCTAGAAATTACAAATCAGAAAACAAGATCCGTTGCGCTCTGCCCAGGGCCGATAACTTGCGAGAAGGCAAGATTCCCGCAAGTTACGATCAATGGAGCAGTGCTCTGGGAGCAGGTGCGGATTGTGCGGGTTGCCACGTGCGGGTTGCCACGAAGTTGTCCTGGGGTTATGCAACTTGGTGTCAGTGGGAGTGCCACGAAGTGTCAGCAAGATCCTTTGTATGGGCACCTTGAGAGGCGCCCTCACGTTGCCCAGAGGCTATTTTTTGCAGGTGAGTGCCATGTTCAGGGCGGAAGCCACGTCGTAGCTCATCGACGTCGGCTGCGGCCAGCAGCCGTTCGCGGTTGCGCAGCAGATCGTCCAGGTAGGACTGCAGGTCGGGCAGGTAGGACACGTCGGTGCGGAAGTGATCGCAGCCCACGCAGCGGAACCGGAACGGGCAGGCGTGCCCGCCAGCCTTGACGTTGGACGGCTCGCCGCAGACGCCGAAGGGCACCACGACCTCGCCGACGGCGCGCCGGGCGTGCTCGGTGTCCAGCAGCGCCTTGGCCTGACGCCAGACGCGGTTGCCGTGCCGGTCGAACTGCAGCGTGGCCACCCGGTCGACGGCCTGGCGGCGCCGGTCTTCACCGACGCGCTCTGGCGACGTCAGGTATTCCAACTGTCGGAATGCCTGTGTCCGGTGGCGGCTTTGATGCGTTCAAGTAGTGGCGGGCTCCAGTGAGTGCCGTAGGCGGACTGGAGCTGGGGCAGTTGCCAGTCGTTGCCGGTCACGGTATGGCGGCATCGGGGCTTGCCGCAGTGGCAGGCCATCGACCATGTTGAAACGCCGGTGTGGGTGGCGTAGTCGATGGTCAGTTCATCGCCGGGGTTGATGTCGTGCGTGCGATCACGGTGGTTGCGTCGCGGTGCCAGAGGTTCGGCTCGCAGGAGTGATTGCCGTAGCGAACTGGATGGGCGGGATCGAGAAGCAGGTGAACGCCCTCCTCGACGGTCAAGCTGCTGTAGGGCGGTGTGAGGGTGGCCAGGGTCTCATCGTTGATCAGCTGTCCGCCGCGCGCCGGGCGGGCCCTTCGGTATTCGGGGGTCTTGGCATCACTGACCGGCGGAAGTGCAGGTCCAGGTGGTCGTTGCCCCAGCAGCAACGCTCGTTTGGGGCTCGTGACACGTTTCTTACCGGCACCCCCAACTCCCAAGCCCTCACACGTGGCTGACCGGCTCGGGCCGTGTCCGGCCGGTTCGCCGCGGATCACGATCGAGAACAAGCTTCGCCTCGATCCGCATCCTGATCGCGGGTGTTGTCCGGGCTCTGGATCAGGGCGCGGAAGCCGGTCAGCAGGGCGTTGAGGCCGATTTCGAACTCGTCGTCGCCGCTGACCTCCGCGAGGGTGTCGGCGTGCTGGACGATCAGGGGGAAGGCGGCCGGGTCCCGGGAGCGGTAGAGCAGGCGCCGGTGACGGCTCTCTTCGGGATCCGAGGCGTCCAGGCCGAGGTTGAAGTGCACCGAGCCGATGACGAAGGTGGCCAGCGACGATGCGGCGGCGTACGCGAGCCGGGGGCTGAGGCCGGCGCCGATGAACAGGTCGAGGGAGTACTGCACCCCGGCCAGCGAGTTGGGGCCGAGCCGCTCGGTCCCGCGAAGGAGCGACGCCACGCCGGGGTGCCGGAGCAGGTGGTCGCGGAACAGGCGTGCGGACCACGCCGCCTTCCCGACCCAGTCCGCGTCGTCGGGCGGAGCCGAGCTCGCCACGCTGATCGCCCGGTCGATCAGCAGCGTCACCAGTTCCTCGCGGTTGCGTACGTGGCGGTAGAGGGACGCCTGCGTGCAGCCGAGCCCCTCGGCGATGTTGCGCATCGTCAGCGCGGCCACCCCGCGCGTGTCGAGCAGGGCCATGGCCGTGTCGAGAACGGCGTCGAGGGTCAGCGACCTGCGCCTCCGCCGCCGCGCGGGTTCGTTCTCCCGGGCGAGCCACCAGGCCGCAGTGCCTGGTTTCGGTTCCGCCGGCCGGTTCTTCCGCGGGTCCTCTGGCGACGGCTCGCCGGCCGCGCCTGTCGTCGGTTCGTGCACGGGACAAGGATAGGCGCTAGGCGAACATCGATCGCTTAACATAAGCTAACGGCGTTCGCATAACGGCGGGTCGAAGGGGAACACCATGCGCGCAGTGCGCAACACGGACCGGGGCATCCTCGTGACCGAGATCGACGAACCAGAAGCCCCCGGGGTACGCCTCACCATCGCCTCGACGGGCATCTGCGGGACCGATGTGAACTTCGCGGCCGGCGGCGTCCAGGGCTACACCTATGGTCACGAGTTCGCCGGCACCGCCGCCGACGGCCGGTGCTACGCCGTCGAGCCCACGGTGCACTGCGGAGAGTGCGGCCAATGCCGCGCCGGCCATGTCCAGCGGTGCGTCGCCCCGGAGCACGGAACGCTCGGCATCTTCCGCGACGGAGGCATGTGCGATGCCGTGACGGTCCCCGAGAACATGCTCGTCCCGCTTCCGGCCGGCCTGGACGTACGCGACGCCTGCCTCATGGAGCCGGCGTCGGTGGCCTGGCACGGCGTTCGCAGGGCGGCGCTCACGCCCGGGGAGCGGGTGGCGGTCGTCGGCGGCGGCAGCATCGGACTGCTGGCGGCGGCCGCGGCCCGGCAGTGCGGCTACGACGTCGACATCGAGGTACGCCACAAGCACCAGAGGACGGCCGCGGAACGTCTCGGACTCGGCTCGGCGGAAGGCGTCTACGACGTCGTCATTGACGCCGCGGGCAGCGAGACTGGTCTCGTCCGGTGTGCCGAGCTGGCCCGTCCCGGCGGTCGCGTCGTGCTGCTGGGCGTGTACCAGCACACCGCTCCCGTTCCGGGCATCGTCAGCCTGGTCAAGGAACTCACCTACGTCCACTCCATCGCCTACGGCCGGCACGACGGCATCCGCGACACCGAACAGGCCGCGGCGCTGCTCGCCGGCAACCCCGCGATCGCGCAGACGGTGATCACCCACCGCTTCCCCCTCGACGAGGCCGCGGAGGCGTTCCGCGTCGCCGGTGACCGGGCCTCCGGATCCATCAAGGTCGTCCTCACCCCGTGACGTCCCCCGGACCGGGTGTCTGCGTACGCCGGTCGCCCTGGTCGCGGGCGGGAAGGTCCGTGGGAGGAGATCGCCGCGCCCGCCGGGGTTGCCGCTGGCCTACGATCGGTTGCCTGATCCATCCTCGGTGCTGTTGGAGGTTGCGTGGCTGAGCTCGGGTTATCGGAGGCGATCGAGCAGATCCGCCAGGAGCTGCGGGAGGCGGTGGCCGCCGGCGCCGATGCGGACATCCAGTTTCCCGTCGGGAACGTGACGGTGGAGTTGCAGGTCGGGGTGAAGAAGACCGGCGAAGGCAGCGGCAAGGTCAAGGTGTGGGTGCTGGAGGCCGGCGCGGTCGGCAAGATCGAGCATGAACGGGTGCAGAAGGTGACCGTCGTGCTGGAGCCGCCCGTCGACCGTGACGGCAATCCGGTGAAGGTCTCCCGCCGCTCGTCCCACCTGCCGGGTTAGCCGGCGTGGCGATCCAGGACCGGTTCGTCGAGGTCATCGCCGAGGTCGTGGTCGGCCGCGGTACGGGGGCCCGTACGGAGTGGGAGGTGGCGTCGGGGTTCCTGGTCGACGGCCGTCATGTTCTCACCTGCCTGCACGCCGTCGTCAACGGGAGCATCACCGTCCGGCGTGCCATTCCGTGGCCTGATGGCCCGAAGCGGAGCTGGCCGGCCCGGGTGCTCCTGGCCGGGGACCTCGAACGTGCGGATCTGGCGATTCTCGAGCTCTCCCCCGACGCCCGCGAGGAAATCCCTCGGGAGATCGCGCGGCTGGCGCGGGCCGGGTTCGCCCGCGTCGCCGACCGCACCCGGCGCCTGGAGGAGGTACGGGGCTGCGGCGCGGTGGGGTTTCCCCGGTTCCTGGAGCGCGGCGACGGCTCGGCCGCCGTCCGCCATCCCGCGCAGGTCAGCGGGCGGATCCCGGTCTCACAGCGGCCGGGGCCGGGCCTGCTCACCCTGCAGACCACGCACCGTCCCGGTCAGCCGCCGCTGCCGCCGGCCGGGACGGCGCTGGCCGGGTCGGTCTGGTCGGGCATGTCCGGAGCCGCGGTGCTGGCCGGTGATCTGGTGGTCGGCGTGGTGTCCGAACACGCGCCGCGTCAGGGCGCCTCCGACCTGACCCTTGTGCCGATCACTCTGATCGACGCGCTCCCCGACCGCGCCGCGTGGTGGGCCCTGCTCGGTACGGGCCTCGACCGGCTGACGTCGTTGCCGGAGGCGGACGGCGGCGCGGTGTGGGCGGGTGGCTGTCCGTACCAGGGGCTGGCGCCGTTCGGCGCGGATCAGGCGGCGTTGTTCCACGGGCGGGGCCGGGCCGGCGCCCGGTTGCTGGCGATGGTCACCGCCCAGCCCGAGCGTGAGGGGGGCGGGCTGATCGTGGTGACCGGCGCGTCCGGGGCGGGCAAGTCCTCCCTGCTGCTCGCCGGGCTCCTGCCGGCCCTGGCCGCCGCGTCCAGCGGCCCCGGTAACGGCGGGGCGTGGCCGCAGGTGCGCTTCACCCCCGGAGAGCGGCCGCTGCGGGAGCTGGCCGTGCAGTTGGCGGTGCGGTGCGCGGCCGATCCGGATGTCCTGCTGGGCGAGTTGCGCGATGATCCCGGCCGGGCCGCGGAGCGGGCTCGGCAGGTTCTGGCTGCCGAGTCGATCCGCCGTGATCAGCAGGGCGGGTCCGGCGATGCCCCACGACGGCTGATCATGGTCGTGGACCAGTTCGAGGAAGTGTTCGCCTCTTCCTCGAACGGGCACGCCGGGGAGGTGGCCGCGTTCGTGGCCGCGCTCGAAGCGATCGCCACCCCGGCCGGTCCGGGAGACACCGGCGGAGTGGACGGAGAGCCGCTGAGCCCGGACCGGCCCGGCGGGGAGCCTGCTGGGGTCGTGGTGGTCGCGGTGCGCGGCGACTTCATCGACCGGTGCGCAGCCCACCCGGCCCTCGCGCGGGCTCTGGAGGAGCGGACGTTCGTCCTGGGCCCGATGAGTGAGCAGGAGTTGCAGCGGGCGATCACCGGACCCGCCGCGGCGGCCGGGCTGGCGGTGGAGGAGGGCTTGGCCGAGCAGGTGGTGCGCGACCTCATCGACCATACGCGGGCGGCGGGCGGCGGCTCGGTGGTGGGAGCGTTGCCGCTGCTGTCGATGGCGATGGTGCGCACCTGGGACAATCGGCACGACGGACGCCTGACCTTGCACGGTTACGACCGATCGGGAGGCGTCGCCTCCGCGGTCGAGGATGCCGCCGAGGACGCCTACCGCGCCCTGAGCGACCGGCAGCGGCAGTCGGCGAAACGGGTCATCCTGGCGTTGACTCTCACCGGCGCCGATGGGCGGGTCCTGCGGCAGCGCGCGGTCGTGGACGAGTTGGCCGCCCGCTGCGAGCCGGCCGAGCCTGAGGTGGCCCGGCACGTCGTGAGGGTCTTCACTCGCGCCCGGCTGATGGTGACCGGTTCTTCGTCCCCCGCCCCCGCCCTGGGCGAGCCGGGCACCGTCGAACTCGCCCACGACGTCCTGCTGAGCGCGTGGCCACGGCTGCGCTCCTGGCTGGCCGAAGATCAAGCCGATCGCATCCTGCACGGCGAGATCTGCCAGGACGCCGCCGAATGGGACCGGACCAGCCGTGACGCGTCCTTCCTCTACCGCGGGGTCCGGCTGGAGACGGCCCAGCGCGCCGCGGAGCGCTGGGCCGCCGACCCCGGCCGCTACCTCGACCTGCCCGACCCCGCCGACGCCTTCCTGCACGCCGCCGCCCGCGCCGCCACCCGCACCCGGCGCCGCTGGCAGGCCCTGTTCGCCGTCCTGGCCGGACTGCTGGTCATCGCCGTCATCACCGCAGTGGCCGCCGTGCGCCTCAACCAGGACACCGAACGGCGACGCACCATGGCACTCTCCAGCCAGATAGCCGCCGACAGCCAATCATGGCCCGGCGACGACCCGGTGACGGCGGCTCGCCTGGCCGCGGCGGCATGGGTGATCGCTCCCCCGTCCGACGACGCCCGAGCGAGCGCACGGGCGAGCATGTCCGCGCTGCTCGGCCGCCCCGCACGAGGCGTCCTCACCGGCCACACCGACGAGGTGAACTCGGCGGCGTTCAGCCCCGACGGCACCCGCCTGGCCAGCGCCGGCGGCGACAAGACCGTACGGATATGGGACGCGGCCGACCGCCGCCAGATCCGCGTCCTCGGCGGCCACACCGGCCCGGTGCGTTCGGTCGCGTTCAGCCCGGACGGCAGCCGCCTGGCCAGCGGCGGCGAAGACGCGACCGTGCTGCTGTGGGACGCGGCCACCGGCCGCCAGCTCCGCGCCCTCCGTGCCCTCCACGACCAAACCGGCAGCTTCGAGGTACGTTCGGTGGCGTTCAGCCCGGACGGCAGCCGCCTGGCCAGCGGCGGCGGCGACAAGACCGTACGGATCTGGGACGCGGCCAGCGGCCACCAGATCCACGCCCTCCACGGCCACGCCAATGCGGTGGCCTCGGTGACGTTCAGCCCGGACGGCACCCGCCTCGCCAGCACCGGCAACGACAAGACCGTACGGATCTGGGACGCGGCCAGCGGCCACCAGATCCGCACCCTCCGCGGCCACACCGATCCGGTGGCCTCGGTGACGTTCAGCCCGGACGGCACCCGCCTCGCCACCGCCGGAAGCGACAAGACCGTACGGATCTGGGACGCGGCCAGCGGCCACCAGATCCGCGTCCTCGGCGACCGCACCGATCCGGTGAACTCGGTGGTGTTCAGCCCGGACGGCACCCGCCTGGCCACCGCGGGCGACGACAGGGCGGTCCGGCTGTGGGACGCGGCCACCGGCCGCCAGATCGGCGCCTCCCTCACCGGCCACACCGACCTGCCCCTCACCGGCGACGCCACCCCGGTGAACTCGGTGGTGTTCAGCCCGGACGGCACCCGCCTGGCCAGCGCCGGTGGCGACATGACGGTGCGGCTGTGGGACGCGGCCACCGGCCGCCAGATCGGCGCCTCCCTCACCGGGGACACCGATCCGGTGAACTCGGCGGCCTTCAGCCCGGACGGTAAGCGCCTGGTGAGCGCCGGCGGCCTCGACGGGACCATGCGGCTCTGGGATGCGACCACCGGCCACCAGATCCACGCCCTCACCGGCCACATAGGCCCGGTGAACTCGGTGGCGTTCAGCCCGGACGGCACCCGCCTGACCAGCGCCGGAAGCGACAAGACCGTCCGGATATGGGATACGGCCACCGGCCACCAGATCGGCGATTCCCTCGCCGATCACACCGGCCCGGTGCGTTCAGTGGCGTTCAGCCGGGACGGCACACGCCTGGCCACCGCGGGCGACGACATGAAGGTGCGGCTGTGGGACGCGACCACCCGCCACCAGATCGGCGTCCTCACCGGCCACACCGACGAGGTGAACTCGGTGACCTTCAGCCCGGACGGCAAACGCCTGGCCACCGCCGGCCACGACAAGAAGGTGCGGCTGTGGGACGCGGCCACCGGCCACCAGATCGGCGACCCCCTCAGCGGCCACACCGGCCCGGTCCGTTCGGTGGCGTTCAGCCCGGACGGCACCCGCCTGGCCAGCGGCGGCGGCGACGGGACTGTGCGGCTGTGGGACGCGGCCGACCGCCGCCAGATCGGCGTCCTCACCGGCCTCACCGGCTGGGTGGACTCGGTGGCGTTCAGCCCGGATGGCGCCCGCCTCGCCACCGCGGGCGAGGACGGGACAGTGCGGCTGTGGGACGCGGCCACCCGCCGCCAGATCGGCGCCCTCACCGGTCACACCGGCTGGGTGGACTCGGTGGCGTTCAGCCCGGACGGCACCCGCCTCGCCACCGCCGGCAGAGACGGGACGGCGCGGATCTGGAACGTCGCCCTGCCACGTGATCTTCACCGGGCGGTCTGCGACATCGCGGCTCGGCCGTTCACTCTTGAGGAGTGGCGGCAGTACATCCCCGACAATGAGCCATACCGGCGAAGCTGCCCCTAGGAACGCCACGTGCGTGGCCGACGGCAAGCGTCTCGCGCGGTAGCCACGCGAGCCCGACCAGCAGCGCGGTAGCCACGCCCTTCCCTCCGCCGCCCGTTGCAGTGGCACGCACGCCACGGTGCCGACACAGTGGGACGCAGCGCCGTTCGGAGGTCTGTCCGCGGAGTCACACTGGGAGGCCCGGCGCTCGAGTCGGTGCCACCAGACGCAAAGTAGAGCGTCCGCGCTGGTCAGAGGGCTCGGACGGCGGGTGGCTGCCGGAGCGGTTACAGCTGTGGACAACCGGGGCCGGGCAGTGGCCGAATCATGGCGTTCGGGGGGTTCTAGACGCTGACCTGGGCGGGTGCGATTGGGGAGACCTGACAGAGCTCACGTTCTGTCCAGTGGGACCTCACGCTGAGCTACCTTGTCCCTGGTGGCACCGACCCGAGCGCCGGGCTACGTGCCTGACGTGCCTGACAGACCTCCGAGCGCCTGACCAGCCAGTTCGCTTGATAACCCAAGATAACGACGGCGGTTGGCCTGTGAGACCGCAGCCGAACTATTCTCTTGAACGTTCCGTAAGCGATGAATTACTACAGCAACCATCGAGGCAGCCACCTCATCGACGAGGACACGCACGACAAGGATCACGAAAGCCGAGCCGCTTGGCAGCCGTCACCCCGCACCAACCCAAACGGCCGCTCCATTGACAGGACACCTACACCAACCGGCAAGAGGGCGGTCCGCTACCTGGACGAGACGACCGCGCTGGCCGCGTGCATCGTCCAACAGGCAGGCGGCTTCAAAGCAATTGACCTCACCCGCGATACCCGGAAGACGCGTGCCGATCGGTTTTCTGGAGGGGCGTTCGCTTCGCCCTCGACGCCTCTGACTTCTCGAGAATCGATGATCACCTAAACGACGCCGCTGCTGACACATTCGTGGCACGGCTCTCTGACATCAGGTGGCGAAACGACATGTCAGAGCATAAGTACCACGTGTCAGTAGATGGCAAATCTCGCCGCAAATGACAGCAACGGGACGTCTCAAAACCTCTACCGTAAACGAACGACTTCGAAAGGTGTGAGGATGCCCGATGAATCGAACGTCTGGCGACCGTCTCCCGACAGGAAGCCCGCGCTACCGCCATGAACTTCGTGAACCGACAACGCGCTGACCAGCCTACTGACACTTCGTGGCAATCCGGCACTGGCAGTTTCGTGGCAATTCGCACCACGGCCGTCAAGGGCCGACTGCCGGAACGCTCCCTGCTGGAGATTCTGACCCGGACCACGCGGCATCTGCCACCTGACCACCTACTGCGCCGAGGTGGGCCGGCTGGCAGTCCTCCCAGCTGAGCAACTGGGACTGCCAGTTGGCGTAGGCCTCCGAGCCGACCGCCGCCACATCGCCGCGCACCAGCTCGTCCGCCAGGCAGGAGAACACGCAGATCTCAAAATGCCGGCGCACCACCTTGCCGGGGCGGCGCTTATCGGCGATCACCTTCTACCGTGCCTCCGACGCGAAAGACACATCCACGTGCTTGCGTACCATCACCGTGGACACCTCGCCGGTCGTCTCATCGACGACGTCTTCCTCGACCGTGTACTCATCGCCGATGAGCTCGCTGGTGCGGGTGGCATTGGCGCGCACGAACTCCAGCGCCTCCAGCAGCCTGCGGTCCGCGCTGGCCGGCTCCAGCACCAGCACGCCGGCCAGGCACAGCACGCTACTCGGCGCGAATGGTCTCCAGCAGCTCGCGGGCCTTGTTGTGCATGGTGTTCATCCGCTTGCACAGCGTCCAGCGCCCGCGCCTCGGCCGCGAAATGGGCGATCTTGGAAGCGGGCACCCCTTGAGCCAGGCGTCGCTGGCCCCGGCCATGCCGTCCAGCCAGGCCAGATGGTCCCACTGCTGGCGCAGCTTGGTCACCGTGGCCCGCGGTGCGCTCTTCTTGGCCCGGTCATGACCGCTGCAGCCGGTGGTCGGATCCACCTCCGGCATCGCCAGCATGCGCGCGTGGTCGTCGAAGCCCATCCGGCGGTAGGCCAGGGTGAAGATGGCGCCGTTGACCTCCGTGCGCACCTGAGCGGCCAGGTCATCCAGGGTGGAGAACGCCGGGAATTCGCAGCTGTTCTTGGCCAGCTCCTCCAGCGCCACGTTGATCAGATCGGCCGGGTGGTCTTTGGTCTTGGCTGCCTGCCGGATCGCCTGCTCGGCCAGCTTGCGCGCGGCGGCCTGATCGCCGTCCAGCCCCAGCAGGGCCCGCACCAGCGCCTTGTGGTTGCGTCCGGTCCGCTCGGCCACGTCCGTCATGCCGATCCGCTCCGGCAGGCCCAGCTCGTTCCGTACGTGCTCGATCACCTGGGCCGGGATTTCGGCCAGCCGCGGAAACCGGCCCACCCGCTGACAGCACTTCAGCCACTCCATCAGCGACAGCCGGTTCTCATCGCTGTCGGTCATCTCCCGCGCCCAGTCCATCTCCGCCAGGCTCGGCGATTACGCCTCGCGCAGTTCACGCTCGGAAATCGTCCGCTTGAACCGCGGGTAAGCGGTCTTGTTGATCGAGGCCATCAGGCATTGCCTTCCCAGCGGCCCCGATCACCACAGAACGGAAGATACTGTAGCCGACCGAATACAGTCCGTGAGACGGAAACGCAGAAACCAGGGCCGACTCCCTCGCGGTCTACGGGCGGACGACTTCCGAGATTACGCGCCAACCCCGCAGCGAGCCTGATTCGGCATCGGATACCCCATCAACCCGGACCCGCAGCGGGCATGCCCTACGTTCTCAAGATCGACTCATGGCCGGTTTGCCCGTATCTCAGCTGGACCCGGGGATGGCGCGGTCGCCGCGGCGTACGGGTGTGCGCGGGGTCAGGCGGCGGGCGGGACTGGTTTCCAGCAAGTCCTGGCGCTGCGTCCAGGTGGTGAAGGAGACCAGCGCCGATAGGTGCCGGTTCCAGGTGGCGGGCACCCTCTCGGTCCAGCGGTCCATGACGGCGGCGTAGTCCTCGCACGTCAGCTGGGCGACCGGCTGGTCGCCGAGCAGGGCGGCCAGCCAGGTGAGGGTCGTGGCGTAGGTGTGGCGAGGAAGCGGTCGACGGCGACCGCGACGCTGGTGCCCGGCCCGGCGGGGTCGGCGGGCGGGCCGGGGAACGCGGCGACGGGCGCGGGGGCTCTCTCCTTTCGTGCTCGATGTGACAGGTAACCCTGTCGAGTCGGCCGGGCCACGCCGGGGCGCGGCGGGCGCTGAGCTGGGCCTGGCCGGGGCGGGCCGGGCGCATGTGACTGGGAAAGTTCATTCCCTGTGGCAAGCCAGAGGTGCCTCTCCCCGATGTTACATCACTGTGAGTAATCAGACAGTCACGCTAGGTGTGCTACTGGGGTAGGGATCCTGCGGAAGATCCGTCAACAGGAGAGGAACCCCCACCATGTCGCAGACCATGCCGCGCCTGACCGCCCCGGTCGAGCGCACAATCACCGGCGCCCCCGCAACCGACACCCCGGCCGTGGGCCAATCCGGGTCCGGTACCTGGTGGGGCTCCCCGTTCGCTGACGACGGCGATGAGTAACAACCGGTGAACCGGTGGGCGCCCGACGCCTTGCCCGGTTCCCGAAGCCGGGTGCCGGGCGCCCACCCCGGCGCCGTGGCCGGCCGACGCGACGTGCGACCCCTCGAGCGACAGGAGTGCCATGGGCGAGTTGCCCGACATCCCCGGACTGGCCGCGTTGTGGCGACGCACCACCGGCGATGACCGCATCACGGTGGCGGTCATCGACGGTCTGGTCGATGAGGCCCATCCGGCCTTGTCCGGCGTCAAGCTGACCCAGCTGCGCGACGTATGGCCGGGCGGAGACGAGGCGGGCCTCAAGGCTGCGCACGGCACCGCGGTGGCCAGTGTGCTGTTCGGCCCGCACGGCGGCCCGCTTCCGGGGATGGCGCCGGGTTGCCGGGCGGTCAGCGTGCCGGTGTTCGCCGAAGGGCGGCGTACCTCGCAACTGGACCTCGCCCGCGCGATCGAGCTGGCCGCCGACGCCGGCGCGCACATCGTCAATATCAGCGGCGGCCAGCTGAGCGAAGCCGGCGAGGCCGAGGACGTGCTGGCGCGGGCGGTGCGCCGCTGCCACGAGGCGGGCGTGCTGATCGTGGCCGCGACCGGCAACGACGGCTGCCTGTGCGATCACGTGCCCGCCGCCCTGCACGGGGTCCTGGCCGTGGGCGCCTGCGACGCGGCCGGCCGGCCGCTGGCCAGCAGCAACTTCGGGCCCGGCAGCCGCCGCCAGGGCTTGCTGGCCCCCGGCCAGGACATCCGGGTCGCCGTTCCCGGCGGCGGCACGGCGACGATGAGCGGCACCAGCCTGGCCACGCCGATCGTGTCCGGCGTGGCCGCGCTGCTGGCCTGCCTGCACCTGCGGCACGGCGGCAAACCCGACCTGATGGCGATCGGCGAAGTGCTGCGCGCCACCGCCGACCCTTGCGACCCCGGCACCGCCACCAGCACCGGCCCGAACGGCCGGGGCGCGCCAGGCGCGGCGTGCGCGCAGTACCTGAACGGAACACTCAACATCACGAAAGCGGTGACTGCTGTGACGACCTCTTCGGCGACCACGTCGGCGGATGCAACGGTGGATGCATCGGTGACTCCCTCCTGCCATGCCTCGCATCCCGGCGGCAGCGGCGGATGTGACTGCACCGCGGCGCAAGCGCTCGTCCCCGCCGTCGTGCCGCCGGTCGCGGTCTCGGCGGAGTCCAGGGGTGTGGTGGCCTCCGCCGACCAGGCCAAAAGCGCGGCGCGACGGCTGGTGTACGTGCTCGGCTCGCTCGGCTACGACTTCGGCACCGAGGCCCGCCGCGACACCTTCAAACAGCTCATGCCCGGCCGGGACATGGACGGCACGAGCGTGCCCGCCAACCCCTATGACCCCCGCCAGATGGTCGACTACCTGCGCGACAACCCCTCCGAAGCACGCCCGCTGATCTGGACCCTGAACCTGGACCTGACCCCGATCTACGCCATCGAACCGGTCGGCGGCTACGGGCCCGGCGTGTACGAGCGGCTGGTGGAGTTCCTGGACCGCCAGCAGAAGGCCAACGACGACGTCGACTTCGTCGACCACATCTCGGTGCCCGGCACCCTGCCCGGCCGCACGGTACGCCTGTTCAACGGCCAGCACGTGCCGGTCATCGAGATCAATTTGACCCGCGGCCTGTATGGCTGGTCCGTCGCCAGCCTGGCCCACGCGGTGGTGGCCGAGTGCGACGTGCCCTCCCACAACCAGCCCGGCAACGTGCCCGAGCAGGACCGCCTGGGCGCCGCGGTGGCCGACTTCCTCCAACGCATCTACTACGACCTGCGCAACTTCGGCGCCACCAGCCGCGACCGCGCACTCAACTACGCCGCCACCAACGCCGTCCAGGCCCGCCAGACTTTGGCCGAAGCGCTCGGCAAGGGCATGGCCCTCAAAGACATCGAAACCGAGAAGAGCCCCTACGGCCGGCCCGACTCCGACTGCTGGGACGTCAAGCTGCGCTTCTTCGACCCCGACAACAGCAAGCGGGCCAAGCGCGTCTACCGCTTCACCATCGACGTCAAGGACGTGCTGCCGGTCACCCTCGGCCCGGTCCGGTCCTGGCCCGAAGCCTGACCACCACCCACCAAGAGGAGAGGCTGGTCATGTCGTCCTTCCCGCCGCAGGTGCCGCCGGTCCGCCGCGACCTGCCGACCGACCCCTACACCACCATCGCGCTGCACCCGCACACGCCCGAGCACCTGCGGCGTGTGGGCGAGTGGCTGATGTACGGCGCCAACGTCGGCGACCCGGCCGCCTACCGCCTGCCCAGCTACGAGCAGGCCAAGCTGTCCGCCCTGTAAACCGGCCACGATCCAGGGAGCGCCCGCCCGATGCCCCACACCGCGGCCCCGCCACCAGCGCCGGACGAGATCGCCCAGCACCCGGGGGATCGGGCGGCCGCCCCCAGCCCGGCCCCCGAAGCTGCGGCCGCCAAACCACCGGCCCGCTACCCTGTCCAGGCCATGCCCGGCATGGCTGCCCTGCACCGGCACACCCTCGGCGACCCCGACATCCTCATCGGCGTCATCGACGGCCCGCCCGACACCAGCCACCCCTGCCTGACCGGCGCGCGCCTGGAGGCGCGCGAGCCGTGGTGGCTACCCGCCGGCCCGCCCGACCCCCAGGGAGCCGAACACGGCACTTTCACCGCCAGCGTGCTGGCCGGCCAGCCCGGCACCGTCCTGCCCGGCCTCGCGCCCCGCTGCCGCCTCATCGCCCTCGGCCACCCCGCCGACGAGCACACCATCCTCGACCCGCACTCGGCCGCCCGCGCCATCGAAGAACTCCTGCAGGCCGGCTGCCACGTCATCCAGTACACGATGGCCCACCACACCGCCTCCGACGACGCCGACCCGATGCTCAAACGCGCCATCGCCGCCGCGGTCGAGGCGGGCGTGCTGGTCTGCGCCCCGGCCGGCAACGACTACGGCCGCAACAGCATCGCCCCGGCGATCCTGCCCGGCGTGCTCGCCGTCGGTGCCCACCGCGCCGACAACGCCATGTTCTACTTCAGCAACCACGGCCCCGCCTACACCGGGCACGGCATCACCACCCTCGGCGAAGCCGTCTTCGGCGCCACCCCCGGCGGCGGCGTCAAGGCCCAAAAGGGCACCTGCGTGTCCGTCGCCCTCATCACCGGGACCGCCGCGCTGCTGGTCAGCCTGCAACGCCACCTCGGCCAGCGCCCCGACCCGCTCGCCGTCCGCGACGCACTACTGGCCACCACCCGACCGTGCAGTCCCGAACAGGCCCACGGCGAACCGGCCCGCTGCCTCAACGGGTATCTCGACCTGCCCGCCGCCACAGCCCACCTGTTCCCTGGCCTGCCCCCGCTCGCACCGGATCTCCCACCACCGGCACCCGCCCAGGAAAGCGGGACCCAGCGCCGCGCCTGTCTCTTATACCCATCT
>NZ_VCKX01000202.1 GCF_005889725.1 Nonomuraea zeae | reverse complement strand
CGGCAGACGAGATGTCTAAGGGTCTCGTGGGCTCGGAGAGGTGTATAAGAGACAGGACCTACCCCGTGCCGGACCCGCCGACGTATCCCATGCCCGGCTTCTCCGGCTCCGCCGCGACCCCGGCACCGTCGAAAGACGAGTTCCTGCCCATCTTCGCCTCCCTTGAGGAGAGCAGCTGGTTCAGCAAGTCCGCGCCGACGGCCGACCACCGGGACTCCGACTGGTCCTCGCCGACCGACGAGGGCTGGCACGCGGCGGGCGCGGCCGCGGAGCCCGTGAAGAACGGCACCACGAACTCCGGCTTGCCCAAGCGGACGCCGCGCGCGAATCTGGTACCGGGCACCGCGAATCCGCAGCCACCGCCCGTCCCCGCTCCTCCGGTGTCGCCCGATCGGCTGCGTAACAGGCTGGCCAGCTACCAGCAGGGCGTGCGCAAGGGCCGGGCCGAGCTAGAGGAGGACTGATGAAGGAGCTGAGCCAGGCGGCCAGGGACGTCAACTGGCTGGTCAGCGGCTTCGTCGAGGAAGTGCCCGGCGTGGCGCACGCCGTGGTGGTCTCCGCCGACGGCCTGCCCATGGCCTTCTCCCGAGGCTTTCCGCAGGATCGCGCCGACCAGCTCGCCGCCATCGCGGCGGGGCTGGTCAGCCTCACGCAGGGATCCGCGCGGGTGTTCGAGGGCGGTGGGGTCACCCAGACGCTCGTGGAGATGGAACGCGGCCTGCTGCTGGTGATGTCGATCAGCGACGGATCCTGCCTGGCGGTGCTGGCCGCGCCCGACTGTGACATGGGGTTGGTCGCCTACCAGATGACGGTCCTGGTCGAGCGTGCCGGACAGGTGCTGACACCTGCCGTACGGGCGGAGCTTTCCGCCTCGCGTCCGTGGTGATGGGAGTGGACGTTGGCATCGTGGCATAACGGCGAGCCGGAGCCAGAGCGGAGCTCGCTCGTCCGGATGTATGCCGTCACCGGAGGCAGGACCGCTCCGCGCACCGGACTGGCCATGGAAGCGCTGGTATCGTCGGCGACCTCGGCACAGCTAGGCGCCACCTATACCCGTGAATACCGCGCGATCAGCGAGCTGTGCCGCCAGGTGCGCTCCGTGGCGGAGATCTCCGCGCTGCTCGGCGTTCCCCTCGGAGTGGCGCGGGTGCTGGTCGCCGACATGGAAGCGGACGGGCTGGTCAAGGTGTACCAGCCACAGCTTGAGGCGGGACTCCCCGACAGGGGCCTGCTCGAAAGGGTACTCAGTGGACTTCGAAGGCTCTAACCGCCTCACCTCCACGAAGATCGTCGTCGCGGGCGGATTCGGCGTGGGCAAGACCACGTTCGTCGGCTCCGTGTCCGAGATCATGCCGCTGACCACCGAAGCGGTGATGACGGACGCGTCGGAGGGCATCGACGACCTCGGGCTCACGCCGGGCAAGACCACCACCACCGTGGCCATGGACTTCGGCCGGCTCTCACTGGAGCACGACCTCATCCTCTACCTGTTCGGCACCCCGGGCCAGCACCGGTTCTGGTTCATGTGGGACGACCTCGTGCGCGGCGCGATCGGGGCCGTGGTGCTGGTGGACTCGCGGCGGCTGGCCGACAGCTTCCCCGCCGTGGACTACTTCGAGGAGTCGGGGATGCCGTTCGTGATCGGCCTGAACGGCTGGGACGGGGCGTTCCCGCACGTCGAGAGCGAGGTGCGGGAAGCTCTCACGCTCTCGCCGCACGTGCCGATCGTGCGCACGGACGCGCGGGAACGCCAGGCGGTCAAGGCCACCCTGATCACGCTCGTCGAGCACGCCCTGACCGTGCGCGCCCACTGACCCGGCTCACGACTGCCACCAGTACGCCGCCACCAGCTCCGCCACCAGCGTCTCGGTGAGCAGGGCCACGTCCGGGTCGTCGTCGTACGGGTAGCGGACGGCCGCCGCGGCGTCCTTCACCTCCGCGCCCACGGTGACGACCGTGGACCCGCGCTGCCGGACCCAGTCCATGGCCTGGTCGTCGTAGGCGGAGCCCGGGTAGAGCAGCGCCCGGTAGTCGAGGGTCTTGGTGAGGTACACGTCCACGTGCGACCAGTCGCCCGCCTCGCAGGCGTCGGCCGGCCGGCGCGGTCCCTCGCGGAACATCAGGGCCGACTGCTCGGCCGACGACAGGCGCTCGGCGGGGGCGATCGCGTAGACGCCGTGCGGGCCGTCGAGCAGCTCCAGGACCAGCGGCAGCCACTCGTCCCTGCGCTCCAGGAGGTCGCTCGTGGCCTGCTCGACCCGCCTGAGCAGGGCGGGGACGTCGCGGCCCGCCCCGGTGAGCCGGGACTCCAGGGCCAGCAGCAGGGCCAGGGTGTGCTGGAACGTGCGGCAGGCGACGCCCCCGCGCTCCTCGCCCGCGTGCATGGGGATCACCAGGTCGGCCGCCTGCGCGAGGGGCGAGCCCGGCTGGTTGGTGAGCGTCACCAGCCGGGCCGGGCCGCCGGCGTAGCGGGCCGCGGCGTCCAGCGTCTCCCTGCTGGAGCCGGTGGCCGAGATGGGGATGACCAGGGTGTCCGCCCCGGCAGGGTAGGAGGCCGCGGCGGAGGCGTACTCGGCGTAGGCGTCGATGCCGGCGGCCCGCAGGCGCAGGGCGGCCACCCCGGCGGCGTAGCGGGAGCTGCCCATCCCCAGGAAGAGCACCCGGCGGACGTCCCGGGGGAGCGCCTCGAAGGGGTCCTCCGCCTCCAGGGCGGTGGCCAGGCCGGCCAGGGCCGCCGGCTTGGACTCCAGGTCGGACAGGTAGAGCGCGGAATTCACGAACTGTTCTCCTCGGGATACCAGGTGCGCAGGACGCCCATGGGGGCGTAGCGCCAGCGGGGCAGGTGGCGGGCGGCGTAGATGAGCTCCCTGCACTCCTGCTCCACCTCGAACGGGCGGATCAGCCTCTCGTCCAGCAGGTCCGCCCGGTCCTTCGCCGCCAGCCGGGCTCGGTAGGCGGCCAGCAGGGCGGCGCGGGCCTGCGCCGCCCAGGCCGCCGCCCGCGCGGGCGGGACCTCTCGCCGCCTGATCGCCACCTGGGCGACATGTTCCAGGCTGGTGGTGAGCTGGGCGACGTCTCTGGCGGCCGGCTGGTACGGCTCGGCGTCGGCGACCGTGGGGTTGCCGTCGAAGTCGATCACCGCGTAGCCCTCTCTCCACTGCAGGATCTGGCCCACGTGCAGGTCGCCGTGGATCCTGATCAGCGGGCTCGTGACGGGGACGTCCAGGGCGGCCAGCTCGGCGCCGAGCACGCCCGCCCGGGCGGCCAGCCAGTGGCCGTCCGCGCCGCCGGTGAGCTCCATGGCCTCGCCCAGCGCGGCCTTCGCCCTGGTGGCGGCGCTCGTCATGGTACGCGGAGCGCCCGGCAGGGTGGACAGCGCGAGGTGCAGGTCGGCGGCGAGGCGGCCGAGCTCGGCGGCGAAGCCGGTCGTGCCCGCCTCGGCCTGGTCCACGCACCATTCCCAGCCGTCCCTGGCCTCGGGCAGGTAGCCCGTCACCAGGGCCAGGAGCTCCTCCCGGCCGTCCACCACGCGAGTCAGGGCAGCGTAAGGAGGCGCTGTGTCGTTGAAGCCCGCCTCAACGAGGTGCCCGAAGATCTCCGGAGTGGGGTGCGGAAGGGGCACCGGCGGGGTCAGCCACTTGACGACGACCTTCTCGTCCACGATCACGGAGTAGTTCGTCTGGTCCACGTGCGGCCCGAAATCGCGCTCACCTGGGGCCCCAGTGTGGAGATCTTCAGGGGCGTACGAGAAGGTGGGCAGCGGAAGGAAGCGCCGCACGGCGAACGGCGGCGGCACCTCACCCCTCAAGAGCGTCAGCAGTGCGGCGCTGAGTCCCCGGTCTCGCGCCGTGAGGGGCCTCTCACCGAGAGAGATCAGCCGGCGACTTATTGAATCCCAATTCAACAGCTGGACCAAACTTCCTGGTAGCAATGTCTGCAAAAGTCTTGCTCATGTTGATTTCTGCTGCAACACTCCTGCTCTGGTCTGCTGTGTCCGGTAAGGTCGCGCGACCCCTCTTACATCGCAAATTTCAGAAGGAGTAGCGGCCGTGTCCCGTACCCGGTTCACCCGTCGTCTTCCGGCCGCCGCGGCGGTGGTCGGCCTCGCGCTTGCCGTTGCGGCGTGCGGCGGTGAGTCGTCGTCAAGCTCACAAGGCTCGAACGCGGCGGCGGCCGACCAGCTCAAGCCCAACGCGGACCTCTCCCAGCAGACGCTCCAGGTGACGGTGTGGGACGGTTACACGCCCAAGGAGCTGCCCGAGAAGGTCAAGGCGAAGCTCAAGGTCAAGGACCTGAAGATCGCCCTGCACGAGACGAACGAGGTGGCGATGGCCAAGCTCACCGCCTCGGGCGACAGCGGCATCGACGTCGCGTTCGTGTCCGGCCAGTACGCCCAGGCGCTCAACGAGCAGGGCCTGCTGGAGCCGATCCACCCCGAGCTGATCCCCAACCTGGCCAACCTCTACCCCGAGGCCACCCAGCTCTCCTATGACAAGGGCAACAAGTACTCGGTGCCCTACACCTGGGGCACCACCGGCATCTGCTACCGCACCGACCTGGTGAAGGCCAAGCCGACGAGTTGGAACGATCTCTTGAAGCCCCCGGCGTGGGCCGAGAAGAAGGTCACCATGATGACCACCGAGCGCTGGCTGGCCCTGCCCGCGCTCAAGTCGCTCGGCTACTCGGTCAACACCGACAAGGACGAGGAGATCGCGAAGGTCAAGGAGCTGCTGGTCGCGCAGAAGCCCCACCTGCTCACCTACGACGACACCACGTTCGGCGAGAAGCTGACCTCCGGCGAGGCCGTCATGGTCGAGGCGTGGGACGGCTGGTGCCCGACCACCGACCCGAAGGGCAACATCGCGTTCGTGGTGCCGAAGGAGGGCAGCGACCTCTGGGTGGACACCATGGTGATCATGAAGTCCTCCAAGAACAAGGAGGCCGCGCACGCCCTGATCAACTACATCCTCGACCCCGAGATCCACAGCTGGGCCGCCGAGAACATCAACTACAAGGTGCCCAACAAGGCCGCCATGGACAAGGTGCAGATCCCCAAGGGCTCGCTGCTCGGCATCAAGCCCGCAGAGCTGCTCGACGGTGAGTCGATCATCGACCTGGGCCAGGCGTCCACCAAGTACACCACCTTGTCGCAAGACATCCAGGCGAAGTAGTTGTCGTTGTAGTGAAGTCTGAGGTCAAGGCCCGGCCGGTGTCCCGTTCTCGGGGACGCCGGCTGGGCGCGTTCGTTTTCCTGTCACCCGGGCTGACGTATCTGGTCGTGCTCATGCTGGTGCCGCTGGCGCTGGTGCTGAGCTACACCGTCTTCCAGCGCGGGCGGTTCGGCGGGATCGTCTACGAATTCACCACGAGCAACTTCGCGCGCCTGTTCGACCCGCTCTACCTGGGCGTGGTCGGCAACTCGCTGAAGATCGCGGCGCTGACGACGCTGATCGCACTGCTGATCGGCTATCCGACGGCCTACCTGATCGCCCAGCTCCCGCGGAAGTGGAAGACGGTGGCGCTGGTCGCGATCGTGCTGCCGTTCTGGACCAACTTCATCATCCGGGTCTACGCCTGGATCATCCTGCTCAGCGGGCCGGGGTTGATCAACAGCGGGCTGAAGGCGCTCGGGCTCGGGCCGTTCGAGCTGCTCTACAACGAGGGCGCGATCGTCACGGGGCTGCTGTACTCGTACCTGCCGCTGATGGTGCTGCCGCTCTACGCGACGATCGAGAAGCTCGACCCGCAGCTCAGGGAGGCCTCGGCCAACCTGGGCGCCTCGGCGTTCACCACGTTCCGCAAGGTCACGCTGCCGCTCACCGTGTCGGGCGTGCTGACCGGATGCCTGTTCGTGTTCGTGCCGAGCTTCGGCAACTTCGTGATCCCCGAGCTGCTGGGCGGCAGCAAGTCACTCATGGTGGGCAACCTGATCCGCAACCAGTTCCTGGCGGCGCGCGACTGGCCGTTCGGCTCCACGCTGACGCTGGCCCTGGTCGCGGTGCTGATCGTGCTGCTGATCGCACAGGCATGGGCGGCCCGCCGTGCGTAGGTCCAAGCTGCTGTACGTCCCGTTCTGGGCCACGTACGTCTTCCTCTACCTGCCCATCGTCGTGCTCGTCGTCATGTCGTTCAACTCTGGCGACTCGGCGTACACCTACGAGGGCTTCAGCCTCAAGTGGTACGGCGAGCTGGCCGGCAACGAGCGGGTCAGGGACGGCCTGGTCAACACGCTGATCGTGGCCACCGGCTCGACGGTGATCGCGACCGTGCTCGGCACGCTGCTGGCCGTCGGGCTGGCCAGGCACAGCAAGTCCAAGACGCTGGACGCCATCGCGCTGATGCCCGCCGTGCTGCCCGACCTGGTGCTCGGGATCGGGCTGCTGGTCTTCTACGGCATGATCCAGCTCACGCTCGGCCTGTACTCGGCGGTGCTGGCGCACGGGGTGTTCGCGATGGCGTTCGTCGCGGCCGTGGTGCGCACCCGGCTGGCCAACACCGACACCTCGCTGGAGGAGGCCTCCCGCGACCTGGGGGCCGGGCCGGTGACGACGTTCATGAAGATCACGTTGCCGCAGCTCGGACCCGGCATCGTCGCGGGCGCGCTGCTGGCGTTCACGCTCTCGCTGGACGAGTTCGTGATCGCCTTCTTCACGATCGGCAACTCCGACCAGACGCTGCCGATCGTCATCTACTCAATGATCCGTTTCGGGGTGACCCCGGAGATCAACGCGCTGGCCGCGATCCTGCTCCTCGTGAGCTTCACGGCGGTGATCGCCGGGCAGCGCCTGACCAAGATCGGGGAATCGCGTGCTCAAGATTGACGGGATCACCCGCCGGTTCGGGGACGTCACCGCGCTCGACAGCGTCTCGCTGGAGATCCGGCAGGGCGAGTTCTTCGCCCTGCTGGGGCCCTCCGGCTGTGGCAAGACCACGCTGCTGCGCATCATCGCCGGGTTCGAGCGGCCGGACGCGGGCCGGGTGACGCTCGAAGGGGAGGACCTGCTGTCCATGCCGCCGAACCGGCGGCCGATCAGCCTCATGTTCCAGTCGTACGCGCTGTTCCCGCACATGACCGTGGCCAAGAACGTGGCCTACGGGCTGGAGCGGGAGCGGCTGCCCCGGCAGGACGTCAAGCAGCGGGTCGGCGAGGTGCTGGAGACCGTGGGCCTGTCGGGGCACGCCTCGCGCAAGCCCGCCCAGCTCTCCGGCGGCCAGCGGCAGCGGGTGGCGCTGGCCCGTTCCATCGTCAAGCGGCCGCGCCTGCTGCTGCTGGACGAGCCGCTGTCGGCGCTGGACAAGAAGGTCCGCGCGGACATGCAGCTGGAGCTCAAGCGGCTGCAGCACGACGTCGGCATCACGTTCGTGGTCGTCACCCACGACCAGGAGGAGGCCATGTCGCTGGCCGACCGCATCGCGGTCTTCGACAGCGGCGCGGTGCGCCAGGTGGACGAGCCCGTCGCGCTCTACGAGCGGCCCAAGTCGCCGTTCGTGGCCGACTTCGTCGGCGCCAACAACCTCTTCCCGGGCACGGCCAGCGGCATGGAGGCGCTCAAGAGCGGCGACTTCGGCATGCTGCCCGGCACGCCCCTCACTCAGCTGGAGGCGGGCGCGGAGGCGCTGCTGGCGGTCCGGCCGGAGCGGATCGAGCTGGCCGACGACAGCGCCACCAGAGGGCTGAAGGGCAGTGTCCTGGACGTCAGCTTCTACGGCGGTGTGTCACACATCTCCGTGGAGGTGCCCGGCCACGGCAAGCCGGTGCTCGCCGCCGTGCAGGGGGCCAGCACCGTGCAGCCGGGCGCCAAGGTCAAGGTCCGCTGGAACGCCGAGGACGCGGTCATCATGGCGGCCGGCCGGTGACCGCGTCCTGTCGTTCAGCAGGCCAGGTCGTTGCCCGTGGCCGTGCGGGCGTAGGACAGGATCAGGTCGGCCGCCTCGTCGGGGCCGATCAGCGGGTGCCTGGCCGTGATGCGGTAGCCGTACGCGTCCTCCAGGGCGACCAGGTTGCGCGAGACGGTCACCGAGTCCGCGCTGAGGGTGAACACCCCCAGCGCGGCTCCCGTGTCCAGGATCGACTGGTACATCGACACCTGACGGTCGTAGAGCGAGGTGAGCAGCACGCCGTAGACCCTGTTGCGGCCGGCGGCCCCGCCCAGTTCGTTGAGCAGGCGTACGTCGGGGTCGAGCGGCCCGGTCGGCAGGCCCGACCTGATCGTGACGACCAGCTTCTCGACCGGGTCGGTGATCGTGGCGAGCCGGCGCAGCCGCTGCTCGTAGAACCGCTCCATGCCCGCGTGCTGGGCCTCGACCAGCAGCTCGCTGAGGTCGGGGTAGTGGTAGAGCACGGCGCCGGAGGTCAGGCCGGCCTCCTCGGCGACGTGCGAAAGCTGTACGCCGTCGATGCCGTGACGGATGATGGCCCTGCGTGCGGCCTCGATCAAGTCGATGCGCCGGTCACTACGGCTTTTACGCTGAGCCACCCTCACCACCTTCATTCGTTGGCTTGCTATTCAGTTAGCCGTGACCATAGTGCCCGTAACTTGACCAAGACGCCAGACAAGTTTTTGAATTCCCCTTCAATTTGATGAGCTTCCCCGGAGTCTCGATGTCTCTCACCATCCTGTTCATGCCTGAAAGCGCCTACGGCCCGACCAACAACTGCATCGGCGTCGGCGACATTCTTCGCCGGCGCGGCCACCGCGTCGTCTTCGCCGCCGAGGCGTCGTGGAAGGGCAAGCTGGAGGCGCTCGGCTTCGAGGAGGACCTCGTCGACCTGGCGCCTCCGCCCGAGGACGCCGAGGAGCAGGACCCGGGCCAGTTCTGGAAGGACTTCATCCGCGAGACCGCGCCCGAATACCGCAAGAGCACCCGCGAGCAGCTCGAGACCGTCACCAAGCCCATCTGGGCCGAGCTGATCGAGGGCGCGAAGTACTGCGAGCCGCAGCTCAAGGCCATCATCGAGCGGGTGAACCCGGATGTGATCGTCGAGGACAACGTGATCACGTTCCCGGCGCTGCTCACGGCGGGCAAGAAGTTCGTCCGGATCGTCTCCTGCAACCCGCTCGAGGTGCGCGGCGAGGGCATCGCGCCGGTCTTCTCCGGCCTGCCCGCCGAGGACCGCTCGGAATGGGACGCCTTCCGCGCCGAGTACGACCGCACCCACCGCGAGCTCTGGACCGCCTTCAACGAGTGGAGCGTCGAGCAGGGCACCGAGCCGCTGCCCGACCTCGACTTCATCCACGAGGGCGACCTGAACCTCTACGTCTTCCCCGAGCTCCTCGACTACACCGACGCCCGCCCGCTCGGCGCGAACTGGCACCGGCTCGACTCGTCGGTCCGTGAGACGGACGAGGACTTCACGCTGCCCTTCGAGCGCAGGAGCTCGCGACGAGAGAGCGACGGAGGAGCCAGCGAGGAGCGAAGCGGGCGCGACAATGAGCACGAGCGCAACGAGGGCTCGCTGGTCTACTTCTCGCTCGGCTCGCTCGGCTCCTCCGACGTGGGGCTGATGCAGCGGGTGATCGACGTCCTGGCCACGACGCCGCACCAGTACATCGTCTCCAAGGGCCCGCTGCACGAAGAGATCAAGCTGGCGTCCAACATGTGGGGCGCGGAGTTCCTTCCGCAGACTAAGATCATTCCTCTGTGTGACTTGGTCATCACCCATGGCGGCAACAACACGACCACCGAGGCGCTGCACTTCGGCAAGCCGATGATCCTGCTGCCGCTCTTCTGGGACCAGTACGACAACGCCCAGAGGGTCGATGAGTTGGGCTATGGTGTCAGGCTTTCGACCTACACCTTCACGGACGAGGAACTTACGGGGGCGGTCACGCGGCTGCTCGGTGACACCGAGATGCGCGCGAGGCTCGCCGCCGCGGGCGAGGAGATCCGGCGTCGCGACGGCCTGCGCAAGGCCGCCGACCTGATCGAGCAGCTCGGCAAGTAGCACAACCCCCTGAGAGATGAAGTGTTCCAATGCGTGAACTGATCAACCCCGCCACCGGGCTCGTATGTGCCGAAATTCCGGACACGCCGGTGGAGGGTGTGGCTTCGGCCGTGCAGGCGGCCCGCGCGGCTTTCCAGGAGTGGTCGCAGACCACTCCGGCCGAGCGGGCCCGGCTGCTGCTGCGGCTGGCCGACCTGGTGGAGGCCGACGCCGACGAGCTGACCAGGCTCGAGGTCGAGGAGACGGGCAAGCCGGCGGCGGTGTTCAGGGACGGCGAGCTGCCCTTCGCCGCGGACAACCTGCGCTTCTTCGCCGGTGCCGCCCGCTCGCTCGAAGGGTCGGGAGCCGGGGTGTTCAGCCCCGGCTACACCTCGGTCATGCTGCGCCGCCCCGTCGGGGTGGTGGGGTCGATCGCGCCGTGGAACTTCCCGTTCGTCATGGCCGTCTGGAAGGTCGGCCCGGCGGTGGCCGCGGGCAACGCGGTGGTGATCAAGCCGGCGCCGCAGACGCCGCGCACGACGCTGCGGCTGGCCGAGCTGTTCGCGAAGGCGGGCGCGCCCGAAGGGCTCGTCCGCGCCGTCACCGGCGACGCCGCCGTGGGCCAGGCTCTGGTCACGGACCCGGGCGTGGACATGGTCAGCGTCACGGGCTCGACCGAGACGGGCCGGGCCGTGATGACCGGGGCCGCCGCCACGCTCAAGCGCGTCCACCTGGAGCTCGGCGGCAAGGCGCCGGCGCTGGTCTTCGAGGACGCCGACCTGGCGGAGATGGCCCACGGGGTGGCCATGGGCGCCACGTACAACACCGGCCAGGACTGCACGGCCGCCACCCGCGTGTACGTCGCCCGCGAGGTGTACGCCGACGCGGTGGAGGCGATCCGGGCAACTCTTGCCAACATCACCGTCGGCGACCCTTGGGACCCAGCCACGGACATCGGCCCGCTGATCTCCGCCGCGCACCGGGACCGGGTGCACGGGTTCGTCTCCAGGGCGGACGGGCGGGTTCTGCACGGAGGTGCCCCGATTGCCGGACCCGGCTACTTCTATCCGCCTACCCTTGTGAGCGAGGTCGCACAGGAGAGCGAGATCGTCCAAGGTGAACTTTTCGGGCCGGTCCTGGTGGTCCTGCCGTTCGACGGCGAGGACGACGCGGTCAGGCTCGCGAACGACACCCCGTACGGTCTCGCGTCGTCGGTGTGGTCGCGTGACGTGTCCAGGGCCATGCGGGTCTCACATCGCCTCGATGTGGGCGTGACCTGGGTCAACGACCATCTGCCCATCGCCAGCGAGGCGCCCCACGGCGGGGTGAAGGGCAGCGGCTTCGGCAAGGACATGAGCCAAGAGGCGGTGCAGGAGTACTCGGTGACGCGGCACCTGATGGTGAAGCACGCGGCACCGGCCGAACGCGATTCGTTCCGGCCCGCCTGAAAACGTGTACGGCGAAATGCACCACAAAGTCACTCTTTGGGTGCATGTGATGGGATATGTTCGGTTGGCCGATCTGGTACGGGTTGTGTTCCAATTACCCAGCCGGACAGAATCCCATGCGCCACACGCGTGTCTGATTTCTTTCGAGCACGTACCGGCGAGAGGTTGCGAGACTCAGTGAGGACGAAAGACCCCAGGCACACGAGGTCAGGGGAGTACACAGGCGGACGGTTCCGGCTGGGGAACTGGCGTGTGCGCTCCAGGCTGGTCGCGCTGATCCTCATCCCCACCGTCGTGGGTGTGCTGCTCGCCGGCGTGCAGCTGGCCAACGCCATCGGCACCAGCGCCGAGTACCGCCGGTTGACCCAGGTGGCCGAGCTGGTCCAGCGCATCGGCGCGCTCAACCACGAGCTGGGCAAGGAGCGCACGCTCACCGCCTGGTACGTCGCCGACCGCACCAAGGGCCAGCGTTTCGTCCAGCTCAAGACGCAGCGCCAGGCGACCGACGGGGCGAAGAAGCAGGTGCTCACGGCCGCCACGGCCATCGACGCCGCGCACTCCACCCGAGTCATCGAGGGCGTCGACAACATGCGCCGCTGGCTCGACGGCCTCGACAGCCTCCGCGACTCTATGGTCGGGAACGTGCCGCCGCGCGCGGCCGTCAGCACGTACACCACCATGATCGGTGTCTTCTCCGCGATCCAGGGCGACCTGGGCGACGGCGTCAGCGACGACGCCCTCCAGGGTGACGTCGCCGCGCTGGGATCGCTCCAGCGGATGAAGGAAGAGGTCTCGCGTCAGCAGATCATGCTGATCATGGTGCTGGTCCAGCGCAAGCTCGACAGCGACGACTGGGCCAACTTCCTGGGCTCCTGGGACAAGCAGCAGGCCGAGCAGGCTTCCTTCGAGGCGGAGGCCGATCCCAAGGACCTGAAGGCGTACCAGGACGGGGTCAAGGGCATCCAGGTCGACCGCGCCGACGCCATGCGGCAGCGCGCGCTCGCCCAGGTGCGGGAGTACAACCAGATCGAAGACCTGGACGTCACCACCAACCGGGACCTCAGCTACTGGTTCAACAGCACCACGGCGACCGCCAACGCCATGCGCAAGGTCGAGGACACCCTGGCCACCAAGATCGTGGCCAGCACCCGGGACCTGAGCGACAGCGAGCAGCGCACCGCCATCATCTCCGGCGCGCTGATCCTCGTCCTGCTGCTGCTCGTCCTGATCATCACCACCCGCGTGGCCGGATCGCTGGTCCGCCCGCTGCGCCGGCTGCGCGCCGAGGCGCTCCAGGTGGCCACGAGCCGGCTGCCCGAGACCGTCCGCGTGCTGCGCGAGTCCGGTGAGGGCGCGCACGTTCCCGAGGTGCCGTCGGTCGGCGTCAACACCCGCGACGAGATCGGTGAAGTGGCGCGGGCGTTCGACGAGGTCCACCGCGAGGCGATCCGGCTGGCCGGCGACGAGGCCAAGCTGCGCGCCAACGTCAACTCGATGTTCGTCAACCTCTCCCGGCGCAGCCAGACCCTGGTCGAGCGGCAGTTGCAGCTCATCGAGGGCCTGGAGCAGGGTGAGGAGGACGAGCAGCGGCTCGCGAACCTGTTCAGGCTCGACCACCTCGCCACCCGCATGCGCCGCAACAGCGAGAACCTCCTGGTCCTCGCCGGCCAGGAGGCCGCGCGCAAGTGGAGCGAGCCGGTGCCGCTGGTCGACATCGCCCGCGCCTCGCTGTCCGAGGTCGAGAACTACGAGCGGGTCCAGATCCAGATCCCGTCCGGCACGCTGATCGTCGGCCCGGCCGTCACCGACGCCGTCCACCTGCTCGCCGAGCTGATCGAGAACGCCATCTCCTTCTCCCCGAGGGAGAGCAAGGTCCAGGTCACCAGCACGCCCGCCGAGGGCGGCGTGCTCGTCTCCATCAACGACCTGGGCATCGGCATGAGCCAGGAGGAGCTGTCGGAGGCCAACTGGCGCCTGGCCAACCCGCCCGTCGTGGACGTGTCGGTGTCGAGGCGCATGGGCCTGTTCGTGGTCGGCCGGCTGGCGCTGCGGCACGGCGTCCGCGTGCAGCTCAGCATGCGCGAGACCGGCGGTCTGAGCGCGCTGGTCATGATGCCCGACATGCTCATCAGCGGCGGCACGGGCGCCCCGCAGCAGGGCAGCCAGTACGAGGCGTTCACGACGTTCGACCCGAGCATGTTCACGCAGCCGTCGCAGAACGGCACCGGCACCTACCCGTCGGTGCCGCCGGCGGACAAGCCCGACCAGGTGGTGGACACGCAGTGGCCGGGGTCGCTGCCCGCGCCGGGGACCGGCAACTGGCCGTCCTTCGGCGAGCAGCCCGCGGGGGAGCGGGCCTTCGGCGAGCAGCCGCCGGCCCAGCAGCCCTTCGGTGAGCAGCCGTTCGGCGAGCGGCCCTTCGGTGAGCAGCCGTTCGGTGAGCGGCCGTTCGCCGAGCAGCAGCCGCAGAGCGCGCAGGACGACTCGCGCTGGCCGTCGTTCGCCGGCGAGCCGCCGGCGACGCCGCAGCAGCCCTTCGCCGAGAACCGGTGGCCCTCCTTCGCCGAGGAGCAGCCGCCCGCCCCGTCGCCGTTCGCGGACAACCGGTGGCCGTCGTTCGCCGAGCAGCCGCCGCCGCTCCAGGAGGACGAGCCGCGCTGGCCGTCGTTCGCCACGGAGCCGCCGCCGCAGCAGGAGGAGTCGCGGTGGACGTCCTTCGCGGACCCGCTGCCGCGCAGGTCCCTGTTCGACGCGGAGGAGCGGCAGCGGCCGCAGTTCGGCGAGCAGTACCAGTCGCCGTTCGACGAGCTCAAGCCGGCCGACCAGTACGAGCAGAACGGGCACACCAACTACGGCCCCTTCGGGCCGGGCGACTACTCCTCGCAGGACATGACCGGCCCGCTGCCCGTGGTGCGCAACTCGCCCATGGAGGAGCAGGGTGAGGAGTTCCTGCCGATCTTCTCGTCGGTCGGCTCCGACTGGTTCCGCCGGCCCGACCCCGAGCAGTTCAGGCCGGGAGCGGAGTTCGACGCCGAGCCGGAGATCACCGCCGTGCACCCGGCCGTGCCCGCCGAGCCGCCCCTCGCAGGACCGCCCCTCTCGGGGCCGCCTCCGACCGCCGCCCCCGGGACCCCCGTCGCGGGGACCACGGGCAAGTCGGGGCTGCCGCAGCGCACGCCCGGCGCGTCCGGCGCGGGAGCGTCCTGGTCCTCGCCCGCGGACTCCGGCTTCCAGGCCGCACAGGCCGCCGCGCAGCCCGCGCAGGGCGGCACGACGCCGTCGGGCCTGCCCCGCCGCGTCCCGAAGGCCAACCTGGTCCCTGGCACGGCGAGCCTCGCCGAGCCCCAGGCCCCGTCGTCACCGGCACCACAGATCTCGCCCGAGCGGTTGCGCAGCCGGCTCTCCAGCTTCCAGCAGGGTGTCAGGCAAGGCCGGGCGTTCACCCGCGGAGACGAGAATGAGGAGGACAAATGAGAGAGATGAGCCAGGGAGCGCGCGGTATCAGCTGGCTAATCACGGATTTCGTGAACAACGTGCCAGGCGTCGCCCACACGGTGGTGGTGTCGTCTGACGGGTTGCCACTGGCCTTCTCCGAGGGATTCCCCAAGGACCGGGCCGACCAGCTCGCCGCGGTGGCCTCGGGTGTGATCAGTTTGACCCAGGGCGCCGCGCGGGTTTTCGAGGGCGGTATGGTGACCCAGACCGTGATCGAAATGCAGCGCGGGCTTCTTATGATCATGTCGATCAGTGACGGGTCCTGCTTGGCGGTGCTGGCGGCTCCCGACTGCGACATGGGCCTGGTGGCTTACCAGATGACGCTGCTGGTCGAGCGGGCCGGCCAGGTGCTGACTCCGGCCGTACGCGCTGAGCTGCAAGCGACCCGCCCCCGCTAGCCCGGGGGGTGACAGGAGATCATGGTGTCAGGTCAGGGTTGGGCTGGTGATAGCACTCCGCCGCATCCGGCGGCTCCCCGTCCGCAGAAGCCGAGCTCTCTGGTACGGCCCTATGCCGTAACCGGAGGGCGTACGGCGCCGCGGATGAAGTTCGCCATGGAGGCCTTGGTGTCCTCCGTGACGTCGGAATACCAAGACATTTCCCTACTAAGTCCGGAGTATCAGGCGATCATCCAGCTGACCCGGAACGTCAGGTCGGTTGCTGAGATCTCCGCCCTTTTACGCCAGCCTCTTGGTGTGGTCCGGGTGCTGATCGCCGACATGGCGTCGGAGGGCCTGATCCGCGTGCACCAGCCTGCGCTGGACGCGGGAAAGCCGGACCTCAACTTGCTCGAAAGGGTGCTCAGTGGACTTCGCAGGCTCTAGCCCCGGCCTAACCTCGACGAAGATCGTCGTGGCCGGAGGCTTCGGCGTGGGGAAGACGACATTCGTGGGAGCGGTCTCGGAGATCCTGCCGCTCACCACGGAAGCAGTGATGACGGATGCCTCCGCGCACGTCGACGACGTCTCCCTCACGCCAAACAAGACGACCACGACCGTGGCCATGGACTTCGGCCGGGTGTCGCTCGACAGCGACCTGATCCTGTACCTGTTCGGGACCCCCGGGCAGCACCGGTTCTGGTTCATGTGGGACGACCTCGTACGCGGTGCCATCGGCGCGGTCGTCCTCGTGGACACCCGCCGCCTGGCCGACAGCTTCCCCGCCATCGACTACTTCGAAGAGGCCAAGCTGCCGTTCGTGGTCGGGATCAACGGCTGGGACGGACAGTTCGGCCATGCGCAGGAGGAGATCCGCGAGGCGCTGTCGATCGGCGGGCACATCCCGATCGTGCGGCTCGACGCCCGTCAGCGTGACTCGGTCAAGACGACGCTGATCACGCTGGTGGAACACGCTCTGACCCGCCACATGCACACGCCCGTGTAAACCGGGCGGACCCCGGCGGCTCCCATCCTCGTCCGTTCTGAGGGTGGGAGCCGCTTTTTTACGCCGGCGACCTGTGTGGCCGCTGTTGCCTGTGCTGCCTCTCTTGACCGCGTGAAACATCATCAGTAATGATCAACGGCGACCCCGCCGAAAGGTGATCACGTGCGATTCCGCAGCATCGCAGTCTTATCCGCCGTCGTCACGGCCGTCCTCGTCCTCCCGCAACCCGCATCGGCCGCCGCCCAGCTCGTCCAGAACGGCGACTTCACCACCTCGACCAGCCCGTGGGCCGCGATCGGCCAGACCTCGGTCACCGCCGAGTCCGGCCGCATGCGGGTCGGCGTCACGGCCGTCGTGGCCAACCCGTGGGACGCCATGGTGGCCACCCCGACCACCGCCGCCCTGACCCCGGGCAGGAGCTACACGCTCTCGTTCGACGCCTACTCCACGCTCGCCTACCAGGCCCGCACCACCGTGCAGTACACCGCCACGCCCAGCAGCAACCAGTCGCTGTCCACGGACGTGGCGCTGACCACGGGGAGCAAGCGCTACAGCATCCCCTTCGTGGCGGCCGCGACGACCACCGGCACCGCCGCGGAGGTCACCTTCCAGCTCGGCGGTTCGGGCGCCACCCCGGTGGTCCGCTTCGACAACGTCTCGCTGATGGAAACGCAGACGACCCGCCCGACGGCCCTGTACGTCTCCAGCGAGTCGAATCCCGCCAGGTGGGCCGCGAACAACCCCGGCACCACCGCGAACGCCATCAACGCGAACATCGCGAACAAGCCGATCTTCGAGTGGTTCGGCGGCTGGTTCGGCGACCTCACGCTGGCCGTGGACCACTACGTCGGCAAGGCGCAGGCCGCCGACCGGCTGGCGATGCTGGTGGCCTACAACATCCCGAACCGGGACGCGTGCGCCGGCCACTCAGGCGGCGGCGCGGGAGATGCCGCCGGCTATCACGCCTGGATCACCGAGTTCGCCAAGGCGATCGGCAGCCGGCACGCGCTCGTCGTGCTGGAGCCCGACGCGGTCGCCTCCGCCGGCTGCCTGGTCAAGATCGGCAAGGACCCGGAGGAGCAGTACCGGATCCTGGCCGACGCCACCCAGGTGCTACGCGCCCAGGCCCCGAACGCCTGGGTCTACCTCGACGGCGGCAACGCCACTTGGCTCAAGGCACCCGACCTGGCGCCGCTGCTGGTCAAGTCCGGCATCGCCAACACGCGCGGGTTCGCCCTGAACGTCTCGAACTACATCACCACGGCCGACAGCGAGGCGTACGCGGTCGCCGTCAACTCCAACCTCTCGGGCACGGTGGGCGCCAAGAAGTACGTGATCGACACCAGCAGGAACGGCAACGGCCCCTACGTCGACTCGACGCCCGAGGACAACTGGTGCAACCCGCCGCGGCGCAAGCTCGGCACCGCCCCCACGCGGCCGGCCAGCGGCGCCGAGTTCCTGCTCTGGGTCAAGGTGCCCGGCGACTCTGACGGCCCGTGCGGCATCGGCGGCACGACCCCAGCCGGCACCTTCAGCCCCGACCTGGCGCTGGCCCTGATCAACGGCAACCCCTGAGGTCCTGATCGGCATCCCCCGCGGCCGGCCGACGGCTACCCGTGACGCCGGCGGGGGGAGCCTCTGACGCGCGCCGGGCTCGGCGGCAGCCGCCGAGCCCGGCGCGAGCGCGCGTCACACGCGCTGGAGCAGCAGGGTGACGAAGCCGAGCTTGTCGCGGTAGCCGTTGAGCCAGAGGTCCCGATGCTCGCGCATGACGGCGAGGGCCTGGTCGCCCTCGGGGCCCGGGTTCGCGGCGGCCCAGCGGGCCAGCGTGCCGGTCCACGACCATTCGTACTCGTCCCACTCGGCCAGGTCGCTCGTGTGGGCGTAGACGGTCCGCCAGCCGTGGGACTCCGCCTGGGCCACCGTGCCTGCCAGATCGGGGTACGTGCCGATGGCCTCCGCCAGCTCGGCGCCCGGCGGCCGGGCCCAGAAGCCCTCCCCGATCAGCGCCAGCCCGCCCGGCTTGACGAACCTGGCGACGGCCTCCATGGTCTCCTTCAGCCCGCCGAACGCGTGCGTAGCGCCCACACAGAGCACCAGGTCGTACAGCTCGGGGCCGGTGAAGTCGGCGGCCGGCATCAGGTGCAGCGACAGCCGGCCGGACAGGCCACGCGCGGCGGCGGCCCGCTCCGCCGACGCCACGGCGTGCTCGGAGTGGTCCACGCCGTCGGCCACCGCCGACGGGACGAGCTCCAGGGCCCGCAGCGACCACTCGCCCGCGCCGCAGCCGAGGTCGAGGACGCGCGCCCCTTCGGGCAGCGCGGCCCTGAGCAGCAGCCGGTCGAGGTTCGCCGGCGCGACGGGTGCGGCGATCGGGTGGTCGAGGTGGGCGATGGCGCCGATACGTTGTCTGTCCATCGGTCCATCCTCGCGACCCCCGCAACCCATTTACCCCCAGCCCGTCACGCGGCCCGTCACGCGGTCTTGCCCCCGGCCCCCCGGAAGGTCATCGCGACGGGCTCAGCAGCCCGGAGATCGTTCTGTCCAGGCGAGCCGCCCGCCCGGCCGGGGTCCGGGCCTTCAGCAGCGGCAGGATCAGCAGGTAGCGCCCGGTCTTGTCGAGCGCCTCGAAGCGGGCCGCAGCCCGGGGCCGGGCCGCCAGCGCCGCGGCCAAGTCGGGCGGGACGGTCGCGTCGCGCTGGGCGGCATAGGCGGCGGCCCAGCGCCCGTCGGCCTGGGCGGCGGCGACCTCCGCCAGGCCGGGTGGCCGCATCCGCCCGGCGGCGCTGAGCGCCTCAACGCGCTCGACGTTCATCCGCGACCACGGGCTGCCCTTGCGCCGGCGCGAGTATCGCTGCAGGTAGCTGTGCTCGTCCAGCGACTTGCGCTGGCTGTCGATCCAGCCGTAGCACAGTGCCACCTCAAGCGCCTCGCCGATGGTGAGCGCGGCGACGGGGGCGCCCTTCTTGGCGATCCTCAGCCACGCGCCGTCCTCGTCCTCATGGTGCCCGGCCAGCCACGACTCCCACTCGGCGGCGTTCGCGAAGTGCATCATCGGCCCAGGATCTCCAGGTAGTGCTGGTTGTACATGACGCCCAGCACGTTCCCGAACGGGTCGATCACGGCGGCGGTGACGAATCCGGGCCCGCGCTCGGTGAGAGGCATGTACGGCGTGGCGCCCATGGCCAGCAGCCGGTCGAGGGTGGCCTGGACGTCGTCCACGTGCCAGTGGATCACCGCGCCACCCGGGGCGGAGGCCGCGCCGGGCGGGGCGTAGCGCCGGTCGATGAGGCCCAGCTCGGCCTGGTAGTCGCCGATCCGGAACTCGTAGTAGGCGGCCGGCTGCCCGTCGCCGGGGCGCTCGAAGTACGGCTCGACGCCGAGCAGCTCGGCGTACCACTTCCTGGCGGCCTCCATGTCGTCGGCCCAGATGTTGACGGTGGCAGGTCCTCGCAACATGTCTTGCTCCTTTTCGTCGTCGTTCTTCCTGTACGTTATGAGCCGTTGAGGAACGTACGGTTCCTCAACGCCGGGCAGAATGAGGAATATGTTGGAAACCTCGGTCCGGCTCCTGCGCCTGCTGTCCCTCCTGCAGTCACGCCCCGACTGGCCGGGCCACGAGCTGGCCGGCCGGCTCGACGTCACCACGAGGACCGTGCGCAACGACATCGAACGGCTGCGCATCCTCGGCTACCAGATCCACTCCAGCACCGGCACGGCCGGCGGCTACCGGCTCGGAGCGGGCGCGGCGCTGCCCCCGCTGATCCTGGACGACGAGGAGGCGGTGGCCGTGGCGGTCAGCCTGCACGCGGCGGCGGCCGGCACCGTGTCCGGCATCGAGGAGACCTCGCTGCGCGCCCTCACCAAGCTCCAGCAACTGCTGCCCTCGCGGCTGCGCCACCGCATCGACGCCGTGAGCGCGGCCACCGTGTCGGTCGCGGGGCGCGGCCCCACGGTGGCGGCCGAGACGCTCACCGCCATCTCCGCCGCCATCCGGGACCACGAGCAACTGCGCTTCGACTACCAGGGGCACGACGGCACGGACGGCACGCGGGCCGCCGAGCCCCACCGGCTGGTCTACACCGGCCGCCGCTGGTACCTGCTGGCATGGGACACCACGCGGGCCGACTGGCGCACGTTCCGCGCCGACCGCATCCGGCTCCGCTCGCCGAACGGCCCCCGCTTCACGCCACGCCGGCCGCCGAGCGACGCCGCCACCCACGTCGTGCGCGGCGTCACCTCGACGGCCTGGCCGTATCCGGCCCGCGTGCGGTTGCACGCCCCGCTGGAGCGGCTCTCCGAGGTCCTGCCGCCGACCGCGGGCCTCCTGCACGACGACGGGGTCCTGGAGACGGGCGGCGAAACCCTGCACAACCTCGCCGCGTTCCTGGGCACCCTCGGTGTGCCCTTCACCGTCCTCGACCCGCCGGAGCTACGCGACCTGCTGCACAGCCTGGCCACCCGCTACGCGAACGCCTGACACCAGCGCCCGCTCACAGCCCGCCGATTATTCGGCCGTCGACGCCCCCGACCAGAACCAGGTGAAGGTCACTGTCTTACCGTTGAAGGAGGCCGCTTGGTCCCAGGCCGTGAAACTCCGGGGCACAGGGGGAGCCGCGACCATGAATCGGTTTCGGCGCCACCCGCGGCTCCACCGTGGCGGGCTTTGTTTCGCAGCGAATCGGCGCCGGACATCCACGAGCATCCCCGGCCCGCGAGAACGTCCTTCGCAAATCCGGACTAGGCGTCGGCCGGCTGTTCCGGGAGGCGCTTAAAGGCGGGCCGCGCAGCCGCCGAAACGGCGGGCCGGGAAGCGAAAGGGCCCCGGACGGAAAGCGCCGTCCGGGGCCAGGTCGTGGAACGAGAATGAGTCACACGGTCGCGTGGCCGCGCACCAGGCGGCCCACCTCGGCGCGGAGGTGGACGAAGTCGGGGTGCTCGCGGGTCGTGATCTGGTCCCGCGGGCCGGGCAGATCCACCTTGAGGTCGCCCACCACGTGCGCGGGCGCCTTGGACAGCACCACCACCCGGTCGCCCACGTAGACGCTCTCGTCGATGTCGTGCGTGATGAGCACGATCGTCATCTGGTGGTGGCCCCGGACCTTGAGCACCAGGTCCTCCAGGTCCTCGCGGGTCTGCGCGTCCACCGAGCCGAACGGCTCGTCCATCAGCATCAGCGTCGGCCGGTAGGCCAGCGCCCGCGCGATGGCCACCCGCTGCTGCATGCCGCCCGAGAGCTGGAAGGGGTATTTGCGCTCGGCCCCCGACAGGCCCACCGACTCGAGGGCCTCCTGGGCGGCCTCGCGGCGCTGGCGCTTGTCCATGTTCTTGCGGCGCAACGGCAGAGCGACGTTGTCGGCCACCGACATCCAGGGGAACAGCGAGCGGCTGTAGTCCTGGAAGACCACGGCCAGGTTGTCCGGCGTCTGGCGGACGATGGCGCCCTCGACCCTGACCTGCCCGCCCGTGGGGGAGATGAGACCGGCGATCGACCGGAGCAGCGTCGACTTGCCGCAGCCCGAGGGCCCGACGATGCACAGCAGCTCGCCCTCGGCGACACTCAGGTTGAGGCCTTCGATGGCGTGGTGCGCGTTCGGGCTGCCGCCACCGTAAACGTGGGAGAGATTGTCTATCTCGAGCAATGGAATTCCTAGGGGGGCGAGAGACCGCGGACAACACGGCGACTAAGTCAAAGCCGGAAAACACTCTATCGGAGCGGGAAAAGCTGGACATGTCAGTCAGGTAAACCTCTTCAGGGCGCGATCTTACTCTCGCGACTTCGCCATTGTCATGGCTCCGAAGGGTCTGTCCGGGCTGGGCGGACGCTCCACGACTCCCGCTGGTTCAGCGCGCGTACGTCGGCGTCCGAGATGCGGCGCTGCGCGGCCGCCATGGCGGCCAGCTCCGGCTCCGTCAGCACGTCGGCGACGTCGTGGAACCCGTCCGGCGCCCGCTCGGTCACCAGCCTGATCGTCTCCTCGATCGGCAGCGCCCGGTGCGCCAGCACCAGCGCCGACGTGGCCGGCCGCCGCTCCTCCTCGTACGCCTCCAGCGCCCGCGCCGGATCCTCGTCCGCGGCCAGGCACCTGGCCAGCACCCGGGCGTCGAGGATCGCCTGGGAGCCGCCGTTCGACCCGACGGGATACATGGGATGAGCCGCGTCCCCGAGTAACGTCACCCGGCCCTCGCCCCAGCGCGGCAGCGGATCCCGGTCCACCATCGGATATTCCAGGATGCGTTCGGTGGCGGCCAGCAGCGCCGGGATGTCGGCGGGCGCGTATTTCCAGTCCGCGAAATGCGCGGCCACGTCGTCCAGGCGGCCCGCGCGGGACCAGTCGGCCTCCGGCACGGCCCCCGGCTCGGCCACCTTCACCTCGGCCACCCAATTGACCAGCCGGGGATCGCTGGCCGAGATGTGATAAGTCACGAATTTGCCGGCCAGATTCGACCCCCCGACCAGCACCGTGGCGCCGTCCAGGATCGGATCGGCCCGCGCCACCCCGCGCCACATCCTGATCCCGCCCCACAGCAGCGGGTCGCCGGCCGGATCGTGCAGCCGGGCGCGTACGGCGGACTGCACCCCGTCCGCGCCGACCAGCACGTCCACCCGCTCCCGCAGC
>NZ_VCKX01000201.1 GCF_005889725.1 Nonomuraea zeae | reverse complement strand
GGGGGAGGCGGCGGGGTACCGGCGGCGGCATGCGGCGTACCTGCTCGATCTCGCCGAGCGGGCGGTCCCCGAGCTGCGGACGGCCGCGCAGCTCGGCTGGATCGAGCGGCTGGCCTCCGAGCGGGACGATTTCGCCGCGGCGCTGCGCTGGGCCATCGACGAGCGGGACGTCGAGACGTCGCTGCGGCTGTGCGCGGCACTCAACTGGTACTGGTGGATGTGCGGCTACCGGCAGGAGAGCGCGGGCTGGGCCACCCAGGTGATCGAGCTGGTCGGCGACACGCCGCCGCCGGGGCTGGCGGCGGCGTACACGGCGTGCATGTTCGCCTACGGCGTGGACAAGTTCGCCTCCCTGGTCGCCGACCGGCCCGCCATGGTGCGGCTCTCGCTCTGGATGGACGAGCTGGTCGACCTGGCCGATCGGGAAGGGCCGCTGCATCCGCTGCTGCGGCTCAGCAAGGCCGTCATGGCCGCCGCGGCGGGGCGCGACGACCACGCCGCCGAGCTGATCGAGCGGTACGCCGAGAGCGACGACCTCTGGCTGTCCAGCGCCGCCCTCATGGTCGGCGACCGCGACCGCAGCGAGGAGCGGCTGGAGCGGGCGGTGGCCGGGTTCAGGCGGCTCGGGGACCGGTGGGGGCTGAGCGAGGCGCTGCTGGGGCTGGCCGCCATCCGGGTGGCCAAGGGCGTGCCGACCGACGACCTGATCGCCGAGACGTGGGCGCTCACCGACCAGCGGGTCAGCGCCGACGAGGCGATCTCCACCCTGGTCAGGCTGGCCACGCTGCGGGCCAGGACGGGCGACCTGGCGGGCGCGGCGGAGGACCTGGCCAGGGCCAGGGCCGAGGTGGACGCGGAGACGGCGCCGTTCTCGCTGGTGCAGCTCGGGCTGGCGGAGGCCGCCCACGCCTGCCGGACCGGCGACGTGGAGCGGGGCCTCGAGATCTACCGGGGGCTGTTCGGCGTGCTGGAGCAGGTGCCGCCGATCGCGCATCTCACCGTCTCGCTCAGGACCGCGTACGGCCGGGCGCTCGCGGTCGCCGGTGACCTGGACGTCGCCATGGAGCAGCACCGCCTGGCCCTGGAGGCGCTCGGGGAACTGGAGGCCGACCGGGGGCTGCTGTCGATCGTGGTCGCCGGCGTCGCCCTGGCCGCGCAGGCCGGGGGCGATCAGGAGCGGGCGGCGGTCCTGTTCGGCGCGTCGTCGGTGCTCGACCCGCACGACGTCGAGGCCGACACCGCTGAGGGAACCGCCGATGGCGTGGCCGCGGCCAGGGCCACGCTCGGCGAGGAGCGTTTCGCCGAGCTCTTCGCCGAGGGCGCGGCCAAGCCGCGGCAGGAGGTCTACGGGATGATCGGCAGCACGACGTAGGAAGGGGCGTGCAGCGTGGTGGTCCCCTTGGCGAGGTTCCTGTCGAACCGGGAGAAGTTCGAGCCCGCCACGTCGATCCTGATCCGGTGTCCGGGCAGGAACGCGTTCGAGGTCGTGCCGACCGGCACCCTGACCTCGCGTGCCTCGCCGGGGACGAGGCCTGTCACCCGGACGATGCCGTCGGTCAGCAGCTCGGCCCGCCCGTCGGGGTGCACGTCGATGAGCTTGGCGGTGACGTCCGCGCTGTCCGCCGTCGAGGAGACGCGCGCGACCAGCTCGATCCGCCCGGTGACCTCCACCCGCGCGGTCAGCGGCTTGCTCTGGTGCCGCAGCACGTCGCCGCGCCCGTCGAGCGGCCGCTGGTCCAGCGGGCCGTAGGCCTCGAACGCCATGACCGCCCCGCCGACCGTGGGCACCGGGTCGCCGGGGTCGGCGGCGAACTCGCCCGGGTCGCCGGGCTCCGGCGTGGTGCCGAGCGTGCCGTCCGGCCCCAGGTGGTACGGCACCGGCAGGGCCCGCGCGAGCGGCCAGTCGTCCTCGTCCCGCCACTCGTCGTCGCCCATCACGAAGATCCGCACCCGTGCCCCGTCGTCCACCGGCCGGGCGCCCCGGTCGCCGCCGCGCAGCCAGCGGTCGAACCAGCCGAGATGGACGCCGGTCCAGTCGATCGCCTCCTGGCTCGCGTGGTCGCCGTAGTCGCGCCCGCAGATGTCCCGATCGGCGGAGAAGTGCGCCCACGGCCCCACGATCAGCCGCGATTCCCCGCGCAGCCGCTCGTAGTGCTCGATCGAGGCGTCCAGGAAGTAGTCGTGCCAGCCGGTGCCGACCAGCGCGGGCACCTCGATGCCCGCATGGCGGACGACCGCGTCCCGCCACAGCGGGTCACCGGGGTCGGGCGTGTCCATCCACGAGGCGTAGAAGGGGACGAGGTCCTTCAGCAGCGGCTGGTCGCTGAGCGGCAGCCGCCCGAACTGCTCGCGCAGGGCCTCTTCGAGCCGGTCGGGGAAGCCGAGTGCGGCCAGGTGCTCCTCCTTGTCCCGGAGCGTGGCCGTGCCCAGCGCGATCCGCCGGTCCAGCTCCCCGGCGGCGAGCACGACCAGGCAGACGGTCAGGATGACGTTCAGGTTGGGGATGCCGCCGGGCTGGTAGACGCAGTCGTACAGGCTGTAGGGCGACACGTGCGGCGCGATGGCCCGCAGCCCCTCAGGGCGCTCCTGGGCGGCGAGGAGCTGGGTGATGGCCAGGTACGAGTCGCCGAACATGCCGACATTCCCGTCCGACCACGGCTGCGTCGCGGCCCAGCGGACCGCGTCGTGGCCGTCCTCCGCCTCGCCGCTGATGAAGCGGAACTCGCCCTGCGACGCCCCGGTGCCGCGCACGTCCTGGGCGACCACGGCGTACCCGGCCGCCACCAGCCTGGGCAGGTCGAGGTGGAACCCCGGACCGGCGGGGCCACGTCCGTACGCGGTGCGCGACAGCAGCACGGGGAAGCGGCCTATCCTGTCGGGCCGCCACAGCGTGGCCACGAGCTCGACGCCGTCGCGGGTGGTCATGGTCTCGGTGGTCTCGATCATCTGGCTCATGCCCCCGACGGTGCCGGTGCCGCCTGTCATCGGCCTGTCAGGCACCTGTCACCGGTCGTCGGCGGCCTGCCGGAGTGCCGCCAGCGGCAGGACCCGGTGGGGGACCACGGCCGACAGCGTGATGACGGTCGTGCTCCTGCGCACGCCCGGGATCCTGAGCATCCGGTCGATGATCCGCTGGATGTCCTCGTGGTCACGCCCCGCGATCCGGCACCACACGTCCCCCGGCCCCGTCACGATGTACGCCTCCAGCAGCTCGGGGATGGACTCCAAGGTCCTGGAGATGTGCTCGCGGGCGGCCTGCTCGACCTCCAGCGTGGTGAACGCCTGCACCGGATGGCCGAGCGCGGCGGGGGACAGGTTCGGGCCGAAGCCGGTGATGACGCCGTCGGCGGCCAGGCGGTCGAGCCTGGCCTGCACGGTGCCCCGCGCCACCCCCAGCACGCGGGCCAGCTCCATCAGGCCACTGCGCGGGCGCTCGGCGACGAGGCGGAGCACGCGCAGGTCCAGATCGTCGAGGCCGCGGCGGCGTGCCGGCATATTCGTCACCCAATCGCTTGTTGATCTTGCAGATTGACAGCATGGAAAGGCGGGTGTTGTCAGATCCGCCGTCCGTGCTGAGACTTCGGATCTTATGGAGCACCGGCATCCGTTCGTCCCCTACTCGCCCGAACGCTACGAGCCCGCCGAGATGGTCCGGCGCGGCGAGGAGTTCTACCGGTTCGCGGACCGGCGGCGCAGCGTGCGCTCGTTCAGCGCGGAGCCGGTGCCGTACCGGTGCGTGGAGCTGGCCGTGCAGGCGGCGGGCACCGCGCCGTCGGGCGCGCACCAGCAGCCGTGGAAGTTCGTGGCGATCGGCGACCCGGAGACCAAGAGGCGCGTGCGCGTGGCGGCCGAGCGCGAGGAGCGGCAGAACTACGAGGGCGGCCGGCTGCCGCCCGAGTGGCGGGCGGCGCTGGCGCCGCTGGAGACCACCTCGGACAAGGGCTATCTCGAGGTGGCGCCGTGGCTGGTGGTGTGCTTCGCCGAGAAGTACGCCGTGCGCCCCGGCCACGGCAGGATCAGGCACTACTACGTCAACGAGAGCGTCGGCATCGCCTGCGGCCTGTTCATCACCGCGCTGCACGCCATGGGCCTGTCCACGCTCACCCACACGCCCAACCCGATGGCCTTCCTCAGCGAGATCTGCGAGCGCCCGGCCGGGGAGCGGCCCTACATCCTGTTCCCCGTCGGGTACGCGGCCGACGATGCGGAAGTGCCAGATCTGCCGAGAAAGCCGCTCGAAACCACCCTGATCCGCATGACCGGAAATTTGGGTCTTTCCTAGGGCAGGCAACGTCTTCACTCTCGGTTCAGGCGCCGGCACCACTCCATCCCGAGCGCCTGAGGAGGACGAGGTGAAACACCGTTTAGTCATCCTGCTTGCCGCCCTCAGCCTGATCACCCTGACCGGCATGACCGGCGCGGGTGCCTCCGCGGAACCACCGCCCAACAGGCAGTACCGCGTCGAGGGTCCGGCGAACGCGCAGCAGCGCAGCTCGGTGGCCGCCACAGGCGCGGCCATCGAAGAGGTGGCCAAGGAGTCGGTCCTGGTCACGGCCACGGAAGCCGAGGTCTCGGCCATCAGACGGCTCGGCTACCGGGTCTCGGAGGTGCCGCGCCCGACACCCCCGTCCGTCGACGCGTTTGACTTCCCGCCGGCGGACTCGCAGTACCACAACTACGCGGAGATGAACGCCGAGATCAACGCCCTCGTGGCGGCGCACCCGGGCATCATGAGCCAGGCCTCGTACGGCACGTCGTACGAGGGCAGGCAGCTCCGCCTGGTCAAGATCAGCGACAACGTGGGCACGGACGAGAACGAGGTCGAGGTCCTGTTCACCGCGCACCAGCACGCGCGCGAGCACCTCACGGTCGAGATGGCGCTGTACCTGATGCACCTGCTCGCCGACAACTACGGCACGGACTCCAGGATCACCAACCTGGTGAACACCAGAGAGATCTGGATCATGCCGGACCTCAACCCCGACGGCGGCGAGTACGACATCGCCACCGGCTCCTACCGCTCCTGGCGCAAGAACAGGCAGCCGAACTCCGGCTCCTCGGCCGTCGGCACCGACCTGAACCGCAACTGGGCCTACAACTGGGGCTGCTGCGGCGGCTCATCGGGCACCACCTCCAGCGAGACGTACCGCGGCGCGAGCGCGGAGTCGGCCCCCGAGGTCAAGGCCGCGGCGAACTGGGTGCGCAGCCGGGTCGTCGGCGGCGTGCAGCAGCTCAAGTCGCACATCGACTGGCACACCTACAGCGAGCTGGTCCTGTGGCCCTACGGCTACACCTTCAACGACACCGCGCCCGGGCTGACCCAGGACGACCGGGACGCGCACGCCACGCTCGGCCAGAACATGGCCTCGACCAACGGCTACACACCCCAGCAGGGCAGTGACCTCTACATCACCGACGGGACCATCGACGACTGGCTCTGGGGGGCCTACAAGATCTTCAGCTTCACGTTCGAGATGTACCCGACCGGCTCCAGCCCCGGCTTCTACCCGCCGGACGAGCAGATCGTCCCGCAGACCACCCGGAACAGGGAGGCCGTGCTGCGCTTCCTCGAATACTCGGACTGCGTCTACCGGATCATCGGCAAGGAGGCCCAGTACTGCGGCACCGGCAATCCGCCCGTGACGGTCTACTCCGACACGTTCGAGACGGCCACCGGCTGGACGGTCAACCCGTCCGCGACCGACACCGCCACCACCGGCCAGTGGGAGCGCGGTGACCCGGAGGCCACCACGTCCTCGGGCGCCAAGCAGCTCGGCACCACGGTGAGCGGTGCCAACGACCTGGTGACGGGACGGCTGGCCGGCACCGCCGCCGGTGACTTCGACATCGACGGCGGGATCACCTCGATCCAGTCGCCGCCCATCACGCTGCCCGCCACGGGCGCGCTGAACCTGTCGTTCTCGTGGTACCTGGCGCACGGCTCCAACGCCTCCAGCGCCGACTACTTCAGGGTGCGCGTGGTCGGCTCGACCACGACCACCGTGCTGAACCAGGCCGGCTCGGCCGCCAACCGCAACGGCGCCTGGGCCACGGCCACGGCGAGCCTGAACGCCTTCGCCGGGCAGACGGTCCGCATCCTCGTGGACGCGGCCGACGCCTCGGGAGCCTCGCTGGTGGAGGCGGGCGTCGACGACGTCAGGATCACCCAGCAACCGTAAACCGCACCGCACTCCGCCGTACAAGATCCCCGATCTTGTACGGCGGAGCCATGTCCGGGGTCATGGGATTGGGTCTTGTAAGCACGGGATGTCAAGGCTACGATCGCGACAACTCTTAGGAAACTTTACTAAAAGTAATCACTAACCGGACAGAACCTGACAGCCTCTGCAAAGCCGCCCACTTCTCCCACCGGTCTGCGCTGACACCCCCCGAAGGCCGTGCCGTACGGCTTGCGCTCTCACCCCCCGGTGCAAGCCGTACGGCACGCCACCCCCCGAAGGAAGCATCCGTGAGACTTCGCGCGATTGTCCTGGCGCTCGCGACCCTCGCACTCAGCCTCTACGCCCTGCCCGCCCACGCCGCCGGCGCCACCGCGACCTTCGTCAAGGTCGCCGACTGGGGCTCCGGCTTCGAGGGCAAGGTCACCGTCACCAACGGCACCACCACGGCGATGAACGGGTGGAACGTCCAGTTCGACACCCCCGCCGGCTTCTCCATCCCGTCCGCGTGGGACGCGGTGATGTCGCGGAGCGGCCAGCACTACACCTTCACCAACCCGAGCTGGGCCCCCGTGCTGGCGGCGGGCGCCAGCGCGAGCTTCGGCTTCAACGGCAGCCCGGGCAACTTCCCCGGCATCACCGGCTGCACGCTCAACGGGGCCTCCTGCGGCGGCTCCACCGTCGAGGTCCCCGGCAAGCCGGGCGCCGCCACCGCCACCACGACGAGCAACGCCATCACCCTGTCCTGGGGCGCGTCCGCGGGCACGGTGACCGGTTACCGCGTCTACGAGGGGACCGCTGTCAAGGCCACAGTCACGGCCGCCACGGCCACGATCGGCGGGCTCGGCACCTGCGAGAGCCACACCTACACCGTCAAGGCGTACAACGCGGCGGGCGAGTCGGCCGCCGGCGACCCCGTGACCGCCACCACCACCGGTTGCGGGACGGGCGCGCCCGGCAAGGTCACCTCGATCAGCCTGACCTCATCGACCTCGACCGGCGCCACGCTGAGCTGGCCCGCCGTGGCCGGCGCCACCTCCTACAAGATCCGGCTGAACGGCACGCTGACCGCCACCGTCACCGGCACCACCCACACCCTCACCGGCCTGACCGCCTGCACCTCCTACCCGCTCACGATCACCGCGTCCAACGCCTCGGGTGACGGCCCGGCCAGCGACACCTTCACGTTCACCACGTCCGGCTGCACGGGCGGGACGTTGCCCAAGCACTTCCTCACCGGCTACTGGCACAACTTCGTCAACCCCGCCGTCGAGCTCAAGCTGTCGGCGGTGCCCAACGAGTACGACCTGATCGCCATCGCCTTCGGCGAGGCCACCGCCACCGCGGGCGAGGTCGTCTTCACCCTCGACCCGGGCCTGGCCACGGCGGTGGGCGGCTACACCGACGCCCAGTTCAAGGCCGACGTGCAGGCCCTGCACCAGCGCGGCAAGAAGGTCATCCTCTCGGTCGGCGGCGAGGCCGGGCGCGTGCAGGTCGCGAGCGCGGCCGCCGCGACCAAGTTCGCCGACTCGGTGTACGCCCTCATGCAGAGCTACGGCTTCGACGGCGTGGACATCGACCTGGAGAACGGCCTCAACGCCACCTACATGGCCCAGGCGCTGCGGTCGCTGCGCGCGAAGGCCGGCTCCGGGCTAATCATCACCATGGCCCCGCAGACCATCGACATGCAGTCAACCGGGATGGAGTACTTCAAGCTCGCCCTGAGCATCAAGGACATCCTCACCGTCGTCCACACGCAGTTCTACAACTCCGGCTCCATGCTGGGCTGCGACCAGGCCCAGGCGTACGGGCAGGGCTCGGTCAACTTCATGACCGCGCTGGCCTGCATCCAGCTCGAGAACGGCCTGCGCCCCGACCAGGTGGCACTGGGCCTGCCGGCCGGGCCGGGAGCCGCGGGCGGCGGCGTCGTCTCACCCTCCCTCGTCAACCAGGCGCTCGACTGCCTGGCCAAACGGACCAGCTGCGGGACCTTCGTGCCACCGCGCGCCTACCCGGACATCAGGGGCGCGATGACCTGGTCCATCAACTGGGACGCCAGCAACAACTGGTCGTTCTCCAAGACCGTCAAGCCCCACCTCCAGGGAATGCCATGAAATTTCGCAGCAGACTCACCGCCTTGACGGCGGCACTGGCCCTCGCCCTGACCGGCGCCGGGCTCGCCTCCGGCGCACCCGCCGCGTTCGGCGAGACGTCCCAGTTACAGCTCGCCGCCGCCTGGGCCCCGTGGACGGCCTACGCCACCGGCGCGGTCGTCACCTACAACGGCGTCGACTACGTCTGCCTCCAGGGCCACACCTCCCAGCCCGGCTGGGAGCCGCCGAACGTGCCCGCGCTCTGGAAGCCCGGCTCCGGCGGCGGCACCGACACCCAGGCGCCCTCGGTGCCCGGCAACCTCCGCTCGACCGGCGTCACCTCCAGCAGCGTCGCGCTGGCCTGGAACGCCTCGACCGACAACGTGGGCGTCACCGGCTACAACGTCTACCGGGGCGGCACGCTGGTCACCACCGTGACCGGCACCACCTACACCGACACCGGCCGGGCCGCCTCGACCAGCTACACCTACACGGTCCGCGCCCGTGACGCGGCCGGGAACGTCTCCGGCGACAGCAACTCCGTCACCGCCACCACCTCGGGCGGCACCGGCGCCCCCGGCCAGCCCGGCACGGTGACCACCTCGGTCACCAGCTCCAGCATCGCGCTGAGCTGGGGAGCCTCGTCGGGCACGGTGACCGGCTACCGCGTGTACGAGGGCTCGACCCAGCGCGCCCAGGTCACCGGCACCAGCGCCACCGTCTCGGGGCTCGGCGCGTGCACGACCCACACCTACACCGTGAAGGCGTACAACTCGGCGGGTGAGTCGGCCGGCCGCGACGCCACCGCCACCACGACCGGCTGCAGCAACCCCACCAAGATGCCCGGCGCCCCCTACCTCTACATGGGCTGGGGCAACCCGCCCAACCCGGGCACGGTCATGGACGCCACCGGCGTGCGGTCGTTCACGATGGCGTTCATCCTGGCCAGCGGCGGCTGCAACCCGGCATGGGACGGCAACCGCGCGCTGACCGGCGGCGCCGACCAGCAGGCGATCAACACGATCAAGTCCAAGGGCGGCAGCGTCCAGATCTCCTTCGGCGGCTGGCAGGGCAACAAGCTCGGCCCCAACTGCTCCACGCCGCAGGCGTTCGCGACCGCGGTGCAGCAGGTCATCAACGCCGTCGGCCCCGCCGTCGTGGACTTCGACATCGAGAACACCGACGAGTTCGAGAACTACACCGTCCAGGACCGCATCCTGAACGGCCTCAAGATCGTCAAGCAGAACAACCCGAACGTCAAGGTCGTCGTGACCTTCGGCACCACCAAGACCGGCCCGAACGCCCACGGCATCCGGCTCATCAACCAGGCCAAGGCGCTGGCCGTGCCGATCGACAACTACACGATCATGCCGTTCGACTTCGGCGGCACGAACATGTACCAGGACACGGTCAACGCCTCCGAGGGCCTGAAGAACGCGCTGAAGAGCGCCTTCGGCTGGACCGACGCCCAGGCGTACGCGCACATGGGCATCTCGGGCATGAACGGCCTGTCCGACCAGCAGGAGCTGACCTCGCCCGCGACCTGGACCCAGATCCGCGACTGGGCCAACTCCCACGGCCTGACCAGGCTCGCGTACTGGGCCGTCAACCGCGACCGTCCCTGCCCTGGCGGCGGCGTGGTGTCGAACTGCAGCGGCATCGCCCAGGCCGACTGGGAGTTCACCAGGACCACCGCCGGCTTCTGACCCACCGTGACCACCACGCCCGCCCCACCTCGGGGCGGGCCCCCTCGGCATGAGCGTGAGGAATCCCATGAACCTCCGAGGACTGGCGGCCACGGTCGTGCTCGCCTCCGGACTCACCGCACTCCAGGCCACCCCGGCCGCCGCCGCGAACATCCTGGCCAACCCCGGCTTCGAGAGCGGGCTGAGCGGCTGGACGTGCAGCGCGACGTCGGGCGCCCAGACCGTGCCGTCCCCCGTGCACGGCGGGGCGAGCGCCCTGCGGGCCACCCCGCAGGGCAGCGACTACGCCAGGTGCCAGCAGAGCATCACCGTCCAGCCCGGCACCACGTACCAGCTGTCCGCCTGGGTGCAGGGCGCCTACGTCTTCCTCGGCGCCACCGGCACCGGCGTCAGCGCCAGCACCTGGGGCGCGCCCGGCAACCAGTGGGGGCAGCTCAAGACCTCCTTCACCACGGGCGCCACGACCACGTCCGTGGTCGTCCACGTCAACGGCTGGTACGGCCAGGGCGCCTACCTGGCCGACGACGTGGTGCTCGACGGCCCGGGCGGCACGCCCGACACCCAGGCCCCGACCGTGCCGGGCACCCCGGCCGTCGGCGGCGCCACCGCCGGCACGCTCACCGTGACCTGGCCGGCCGCCACCGACAACGTGGGCGTCACCAGGTACGAGGTCTCGCGCGACGGCGGCTCCCCGGCCACCGTGACGGGCACCTCCCACCAGGCGACCGGGCTGAGCCCGGCCACCACGTACCGCTTCAAGGTCCGCGCCTGCGACGCGGCGGGCAACTGCTCCGCCTACTCCGCCGAGGCGAGCGGCACCACGACCAGCGGCGGCGGGGGCGGCGGCCAGCTGCCGAAGCGGGTGCTGGTCGGCTACCTGCACGCCTCGTTCGCCAACGGCTCCGGCTACCTCCGGATGGCCGACGTACCGGCCGAATGGGACGTCATCAACCTGGCCTTCGGCGAGCCGACCTCGGTCACCTCCGGCGACATCCGCTTCCGCCAGTGCCCGGCCGCCGAATGCCCGAACGTCGAGCCGGAGGCCGACTTCATCGCCGCCATCAGGGCCAAGCAGGCCCAGGGCAAGAAGGTGCTGATCTCGATCGGCGGCCAGAACGGCCAGGTGCAGCTCACGACCACGGCGGCGCGCGACAAGTTCGTCGAGTCGGTCGCCGCGATCATCGACAGGTACGGCCTCGACGGCCTGGACGTGGACTTCGAGGGCCACTCCCTCTACCTCAACCCGGGGGACACCAGCCTGGCCGCCCCCACCACGCCCGTCATCGTGAACCTGATCTCGGCGCTGAAGACGCTCAAGAGCCGTTACGGCGCCAAGTTCGTGCTCACCATGGCGCCGGAGACCTTCTTCGTCCAGCTCGGCTACCAGTTCTACGGCCCGGGGCCGAACGGCACGGCCGACAGCAGGAGCGCCTCCTACCTGCCGGTCATCCATGCCATGCGCGACGACCTGACCCTGCTCCACGTGCAGGACTACAACTCGGGACCGATCACGGGGCTGGACGGGCAGTACCACACGATGGGCGGCCACGACTTCCACGTGGCCATGACGGACATGCTGCTCGCCGGTTTCCCGATCATGGGCAATCCGGCCAACGTGTTCCCCGCCCTGCGCCAGGACCAGGTGGCCATCGGCCTGCCCGCCTCGCCCAACGCGGGCAACGGCTTCACCACCGTGGCCGAGGTGCAGAAGGCCTTCGACTGCCTGGCCAAGGGGAGCAACTGCGGTACGTACCGGCCGCGCGGCGTCTACCCGAACCTGCGCGGGCTCATGACCTGGTCCATCAACTGGGACAGGTTCAACGGCTCGGAGTTCTCCAGGAGCCACCGGGCCTACCTGAACGGGCTCACGTGAACCTGACGAGCTGCGTGGGCTTGATCGGGATGCCGAGGCCCGGCGGGCGGTAGGTGGGCAGCGCCTCGCCGTACTCGTGCATCCACGCGTGGTCCACCAGCAGCCGCATCCGCTCGTCGCCGGGACCGCCGCCCGCCTCCACCGGGGCGGCGGGCCCGGCCAGCCGCGACACCGCCTGCGCCAGCAGCTCGGTGTCGGGCGGCGACAGGTCGCAGTGCTCGTCGGGCCCGATCAGCAGGTCCACCTCGGGCGGCAGCGGGTAGATCGGCCGCGGCAGGGCGAGCACGCGCGGCGACGGCGCCATCGGCCACCCGTCGCGCACCGCCTCCAGCAGCACCGAGCGCGCCGACCTGCGCTCGAACAGCCCCTCCGACAGCGCCCAGCTCAGCGCGCCCACGTCCGACCGGTCCTCGCCGCAGGCGTGCAGGCACAGGTACGGCACCAGCGGCACCCCCGCGGCGACCGCCTGCGCCCAGCCGCTGCCGCACCCGGTGAGCACCAGCAGCGCCAGCATGGCCCGGTAGGCGGTGTCGGCGTGCGGCGTCTCCAGCCGGCCGGGCACGATCACGCACCGCCCGCCGGTCTTCTCGGCCGTCACCCCCAGCTCCCGCGCGATCTTCAGCGTGCGCGACGCCGCCACCCCGGTGTAGGACTCCTGCCAGGCGGGCGTGTACGGCGCCTGCCGATCCTCGTAACCGGTGGGCCAGACGCCGGGCAGCCCCGGCCGCCCCACCCCGTAGACGGCCAGCAGCAGGTCGAACACGGTCGTCACCAGCTCGTCGCCGTCACGCAGCACGGGCACGCCGCGCCGCAGCACCCCCGGCCCGTAGTCGAAGCGCGGCAGCAGCACCTCGACCGCCTCGCCGCCGTACACGCTCAGCCGGTCGCTGACCCGCCCCAGCAGCCCGCCGGGCACGTACGCCTCCTCCCGCGCCCGCAGCCGCACCAGGAACGGCAGGTCCGTACGCGCCGCCGCGTGCTCGGCGAACGGCGTCCTGTCCAGGTAGAACTCCTTGAGCAGCACGTGCCCCATGGCCATGGCCAGCGCACCGTCCGTGCCCGGCCGCACGACCAGCGTCTCGTCCGACAGCCGGGTGGGGTGGGTGCCGATGGCGACCACCTTCTGCCCCTTGTAGCGGCCGGCGATCACCCAGGGCGTGTCCGCCGTGCGTACCAGCCGGTTGTTCTCACCCCACAGCAGCACGTACGCCGCCCGCGCCCAGTCATCGGCCCCCGGACCGGCGAACCGCGGCCCCAGCACCTGCTCGGGCGCGCACGGATGCTCGGTCAGCACCGCGCCGCCGAGCCCGCCCACCAGCCGCGCCAGCGGCGAGGTGGACAGCGCCGCCACGTGCCCGGCCCCGTGCACGGCGGTGGTGTGCACGATCGCGGCCGCCGCCAGCTCGGCCGCGGTGACGTCGTCGAGCGGCACCCGCCGCTCCCCTCGGGCGTGGCGGTATTGCTGTGAGTTGCCTGTGAGTTTCGCCCAGGCCGCGACCGGGTCGCGCAGCCCATCTCTCACCTCGAAGTAGAGCCTGACCAGTGCCTGGTTGACCTGCGATCCCCCCATGGAAAAAGTTCAACACAGACGGTGATCTCGTATCGGGATACGTGTCGGCATGTCGGGGATAAGAATTGGAAGCCCTGGTGGCGGCAGTCCCACCGGTACGGCAGGCTAGATGCCGCCATGGATTACGCAGTTCTCACGGGGCTAGTCCTCGTCGCCGGTGTCGTGCTCGCTCTCATTGCCCAATGGCGCGATTGGCGGCCGCCACTCATCGTCGCCATCGCCGTGGGCGTCGTGGTCAGGCTTCTGATCATGTACACCTCGGCCATCGACACGTGGCAGCCGGTCGACTTCATGGAGAGCTTCAAGCCCGCGGGCGAGGCCGTGCTCCGTGGCGAGGACCCGGTGCTGGCCAGCGAGGGCGGCTGGCACTTCCTGCCGACGATCCCCTACGTCTACGGCATCCTGCTCTGGCTCGGCATCCCGTGGGAATACGCGGGGCGCCTCGTGACCGTGGTCGCCGACATCGTGCTGATCCCGCTGGTCGCCAAGCTGGCCGGCGGGCCGAAGGCGTCGCTGCGCGCACTCCAGTACGCGCTCAACCCGCTCGCCGTGCTGATCGCCTGCGTCCATGGCCAGGTCGAGCCGGTCGCGCTCGTGTTCGGCGTGGCGGCGTTCGTCGTCGCCAGAGGCCCCGGCGCGCCCGACCGGGCCGGGATGACGACCGACGTGATCGCCAGGGTGCGCCACGGCGTGGCGGCCTACGGGCTGGCGACCTCGGCCAGGCGCGTGCTCGGCCCCCACGGCATGCTGCACCGGGCCCTGCTGCCGGGGCCGGACGACCGCGCGGAGCTCAGGCGCGGTGCGCTGGCCGGGCTGCTGATGGGCCTGGCGCTGTGCGCGAAGAGCTGGCCCATCTGGCTCATCCCCGGCATGCTGCTGCTCCTGCCCAACCTGCGCTCCAGGGTCGCCGGCCTGTTCCTCACCGGCCTGGTGCCGCTCTTCTTCCTGGTCACGCTGCCGGTCTTCGCGGGCACATCGCTGGAGCAGATCCCGGCGGTCATCCACACCATCCAGGACATCAGGCCGATCGTCGGCGAATACGGCTGGACTCCCTGGTTCACCGGCGGCGACTGGGCCCTACGGGCCGACCTGGCCTCCTTCGGCACCAACCTGATCTACGTCAGCGTCGTCGCCGTCGTGCTCTGGTGGCGGCGCGCCGACCCGATCGACATGACCACGGCCGTCCTGCTCGTCTTCATGGTCATGACGCCGCGGCTCGGCGCCCAGTACCTGCTGTGGTTCATGCCGTTCCTGGTCGCCCGGCCCACCAGGTTCGCCTGGCCGGCCATCGTGGGCGTGTCGCTCTGGGCGGGCTACGGCTACCTCTACATGACCCAGTTCGACACCAACACCTGGTGGGGCCTGCACTCCGACTGGTCGCGGGCCTCGATCGTGCTGCTGCCGATCCTGGCGCTGGCCATGCCCTGGAGCCGCCGCATCGCGACCGCCCCAGGGCCGGCCCATCCTCTGGGATCGTCGGAGAAGGTCAGGGCCGCGTCACCGGCATAGGCGCCCCCACAACGTGATCCACTGGTCGGGGTGGACGTAGCCGACGACGGCGTCGCGGGCGATCCCCGCGGCCGCCAGCGCGGCGTCCACCCCGTCGTAACGCGGCTTAAGCGAGGCGCGCACCGAGCCGCCCACCCCGCCGAACCCCAGCTCCACCAGCTCCAGGTAGGAGCGCCGATCCGGCACGAGCGGCTCGGGCCTGCGCTGGATGCGCAGGATGGCCGAGTCGACGGACGGGACGGGGCGGAAGCTCTCCCTGCCGACCGTGTCGCCGAGCCGCCAGCCGAACCACGGCCACGACTCCACCGTGACCAGGCTCCAGCGGCCGTAGTCGCCCGCGCGCTTGCGGGCGTACTCCCGCTGCGTGAGCAGCGTCGCCGAGGTCAGGGCCGGCGCCCGCAGGCACCAGTCCACGATCTTCGACGTGATCGAGTAGGGGATGTTGCCGACGACCGCGAACGGCTCACGCGGCGCCCGCGCGGCCGTGAAGTCGCCCCTGACCACGTCGACGCGGGGATCGCTGCGCGTGCGCGCGGCCAGCAGGCCGGCCAGCCGCGGATCGATCTCGTAGCCGACGACCCGCGCGCCCGCCTCGGCCAGCGCCAGGGTGAGCACGCCTTCGCCGGAGCCGGGCTCCAGCACGAGCCCTTCCGGTGCGGCGGCCTTCACCACCAGGTCGACGGCATGGCGGTCGGCCAGGAAATTCTGCGAGAGCGTGCGCCTGGCCCGATCTCTGGGCGTGCGACCGCCGCCGCTGTTCCTGGCGTTCTTCTGGGTGTGTGAATAGTTTCCGTGCGCGAAATTCTGCGCCACAGCACTGCCCTTTCGGGTCCTCGAGATGAACGGGTCTCGAAGGGCCCTGGGCGCGCCTGCGGACGCTCAGCCTCAGGTGTGCGCGTCCGCTAGCGGGCCAGAGCCCGGCTGTGGCGGATGCGGATGAAGACCTGGCAGGTGAACATGCATGACATGCCCGTCACTGTAGGTCGGCCCCGATCAACCGGGCAATCGAATTAACCGGCGCGGGCTTTGAGCCGGCATTGAGCTGGCTCGGGTAGACCATTGACCATGGACCGACCGGCCAGGGTGCTCGTCGTCGACGACGAGCCGAACATCCGCGCACTGCTCTCGCAGACGCTTCGACTGGTCTCGTTCGAGGTCAGGACCGCAGAGACCGGGGCCGAGGCGGTGACCGCCGCCAGGGACTTCCGGCCCGACATCGTGGTGCTCGACGTGATGCTGGAGGACATCGACGGCTTCGAGGTCGCCAGGCGGCTGGAGGAGCGCATCCCCGTGCTGTTCCTGACCGCCCGCGACCGGGTCGAGGACCGCGTACGGGGCCTGACGCTCGGCGCCGACGACTACGTGGCCAAGCCCTTCAGCCTGGAGGAGGTCGTCCTGCGCATCCGCGCCATCCTGCGCCGCAGCCGGACGAGCTCCCAGGGCCCCGAGGACGGCGGCGTCCTGCGCTACGCCGACCTGGAGCTGGACGTGCACGCCCACCGCGTGCGCCGGGCCGGGGTACCGGTCGAGCTGTCGCCCACCGAGTTCAACCTGCTCGAATACCTGCTCACGAACGCCGGGCGGGTGGTGAGCAAGGCGCAGATCCTCGACAGCGTGTGGCGCTACGACTTCGACGGCGACTCCAGCATCGTCGAGTCGTACGTCTACTACTTACGCAAGAAGATCGACAAATGGCAGCCGCAGCTCATCCACACCGTGCGCGGCGTGGGCTACACGCTGAGGACCCCGAGGTGAGGCCCGCCACCTGGACCCTGCGCCGCCGGCTGGTCATGGCCATACTCGGGCTCACCACGCTCGCGCTCGTGCTCTCCAACGTCGTCGGCGTCGCGCTGCTGCGCGAGAACCTGATGGGGCGCGTGGACGGCCAGCTCGCCCAGATCAGCAAGGCCGTCACGCTCAAGGCCCCGCAGAACTTCATGCCGAAGCCGGCGCAGGCCGGCGACTTCTACGAGGCGCTCACCAAGCGGATCGCCGCCATCCAGCAGATCATCGTCTTCGACGCGAGCGGGGCGCTGCAGTTCCAGACCTCCGACAAGAGCCAGCCCGGCCCGGACATCGGCGAGCTCAGGACCGGCGTGACCTACACCGTGCCGGGCACCTCCGGGGCCTCGTGGCGGATCCGCGCCGCCGCGCTGCCCAGCGGCGCCACCTGGGTCTTCGCCCAGTCCCTCGCCGAGCTCGAACAGACCCAGAACTCCGTGATCGCCATCGCCCTCGCCGTGAGCGCGTTCGTGCTGCTGCTGCTCGGCCTGGCCGCCGACTCCGTCGTACGGCTCGGCCTGCGCCCCCTGACCAGGATGGAGGCCACGGCAGGGCGCATCACCCGCGGCGACTTCGCCCGCCGGGTCACGGGTCCCGATCCGCACACCGAGGCCGGCCGCCTGGCCAAGGCCATGAACGTGATGCTCGACCGCCTCCAGTCCGAGATCGCCGCCAGGACCGACTCGGAGGCCCGCATGCGGCGCTTCCTCGCCGACGCCTCGCACGAGCTGCGCACGCCGCTCACCTCCGTACGCGGCTTCGCCGAGCTGCACCGCAGGGGCGGCGGCGACACCGGCGAGATGATGCGCAGGATCGAGGAAGAGGCGGCCAGGATGGGCGTGCTCGTCAACGACCTGCTCACGCTGGCCCAGCTCGACGAGGAACGCCCGCTCGACCGCGCTCCCGTGGACCTGCTGGAGGTGGCCGCCGACACGATCCGCGACGCCCGCGCACGCGTGCCGGACCGGCAGGTCAAGCTGGCCGGGCTGGACGGCAGGCTCGCGCCCGTCTCCCTCGTCGCCGACGAGGCCCGCCTCCGGCAGGTGGCCGCGAACCTCGTCGGCAACGCGCTCTCCCACACGCCTCCCGACGCCGCCGTCACCGTCAAGGTCGGCGAGGCCGGCGGGCTGGCCGTGCTGGAGGTGTCCGACACCGGTCCCGGGGTGCCGGCCGAGCACGTACCGCGGCTGTTCGACCGCCTCTACCGGGTCGGCGAGGGCAGGTCCAGGACCGGCGGCGGCGCCGGGCTCGGCCTGGCCATCGTCTCCGCCATCGTCCGCGCCCACGAAGGGCGCGTCGAGCTGGACACCGCGCCCGGCCGGGGCGCCACCTTCCGCGTACTCCTACCTGGCGCCGAGGCGGCTCCCAGCTCCCGTTGAAGAGCGCCGACCACAGTCGGAGCATGAGAAGAACACCCATCGTCCCGGCGCTGATCACCGTGCTGGCCGGGCTGTCCGGGCTGCTGGCCGGCTGCGGCGGCGAGCCCGGGGGCACCGGAGTCGCCTCGGCGGCGCTCGGCTCGGCTTCGCCGTCCGCGAGCGCGACCGTCACCGCCGCGCCGACCGCCACGTCCGCCGCCGATCGCCAGGAGCAGGGCAGGAAGTTCGCCAAGTGCATGCGCGAGCACGGCGTGCCCATGGAGGACCCCGACCCGGACGGCGGCGGCCTCAGCGTGATCGACCAGAACCTCGGCAAGGACAAGGTCGGCAAGGCCATGGACGCCTGCCGCGCCTACGCGCCGTTCAAGGACCGCAAGGAGCTCAAGCCCGAAGAGGTCGAGCAGCTGCGCCGGCTGGCTCAGTGCATGCGCGAGAACGGCGTCGACATGCCCGACCCCAACCCCGACGGCACCCTCCCCAGCGGCTCCGCCCGGAACTTCGACCGTGACGATCCCGCGTTCAAGAAGGCGATCGGGATCTGCGGCAAGAGCTTCACCAAGCCGGGAGCGGCCAAGTGACCCAGATCAAGGAGCACGAGCGGGCCGAGCGGGTACCGCGGCCCTTACCGCCGCGTCGCCGCGGCGGCCTGCGCGTCCTGGCGTGGACGGGCGGCGCCGCGCTGCTCGCCGCCGCGGTCGCGGCCGCCGCCGTCGGCTTCGGCGGCGACTCCGGTACGGCCGCCGCCACCCGCAGGCCGCCGGCCCTCGCCAAGGTGACCAGGACGACCCTCACCGAGACCAAGACCGTGGACGGCACGCTCGGCTACGGCACCCCCCTGACCGTCACGGGGAAGTCGCAAGGCACCATCACCTGGCTTCCCGCCGAGGGCGCCACCATCACCAGGGGACACGGCGTCTACAGCGTGGACGCCGACCGCCGCCCCCTCCTGTACGGCACCATGCCCCTCTACCGCACCCTCGAGGACGGCGTGTCCGGCAAGGACGTCGAGCTGCTCGAACGCAACCTGGACCAGCTCGGCTACACCGGGTTCGACGTGGACGACGAGTTCACCTGGGCCACCAGGGAGGCGGTCGAGGACTGGCAGGAGGACCTCGGGCTCGACGTCACCGGCAAGGTCCAGCCCGGAGACGTCGTGGTCGCCGACGGCCGCATCCGCGTCTCCGAGCTCCGGAAGGCACTCGGCGAGAGCGCGAACGGCGCCGTGCTCACCGCCACCGGCACCACCCGCGAGGTGCTGGTCAACCTCGACGTGGCCGACGAGCACCTGGTCAGGAAGGGCATGAAGGCCACCGTCGAGCTGCCCGACGGCAGCACGGTGCACGGCAAGGTGAGCGGCGTCGGCAAGGTCGCCACCGAGACCGGCGACGGCAACGACAGCGCCACCACGGTCGAGGTCACGGTGTCGGTGAGCGGGCTGAAGAAGTCGTTCGACGCCGCGCCCGTGGACGTCACGATCGTGTCGGAGCAGCGCGAGAACGTGCTGGCCGTGCCCGTCGGGGCGCTGTTCGCGCTGGCCGAGGGCGGCTACGGCGTACAGGTCGTGGAGGGCGGCGCCACCCGCTACGCCGCCGTCGAGACCGGCCTGTTCGCCGACGGCCAGGTCGAGGTCACCGGCGTCCAGGAGGGCATGACCGTGGCGGTGCCCAAGTGATCGTCGAACTGCGTGACGTGAGCAAGGAGTACGGCGAGGTCACCGCGCTGCGCGGCGTCACGATGGACATCGAGGCGGGCGAGCTCGTCGGCATCGTCGGGCCGTCCGGGTCGGGCAAGTCGACCATGCTCAACATGATCGGCACCCTCGACCGGCCCTCCGGCGGCACCGTCCGCATCGCGGGGCACGACGTGCTCTCGCTCACCGACCGGCAGCTGTCCGCCCTGCGCGCGAACGTCATCGGCTTCGTCTTCCAGCAGTTCCACCTGGCCGCGGGGGTGCCCGCCCTGGACAACGTGGCCGACGGCCTGCTGTACGCGGGCCCGTCGCTGCGCGAACGGCGGCTGCGGGCGTACGACGCGCTGGAGCGGGTGGGGCTCGGGCACCGGCTCGGCCACCGGCCGCACGAGCTGTCGGGCGGCGAGCGCCAGCGCGTCGCCATCGCCCGCGCCGTGGTCGGCGGCCCACGCCTGCTGCTGGCCGACGAGCCGACGGGCAACCTGGACTCCCGCTCGGGAGCCGGGGTGATGGACCTGCTGCGCGAGCTCAACGCGGGCGGCACGACCGTGGTCGTCATCACCCACGACCGCGACATCGCCGCCGCGCTGCCCCGACAGGTCGAGATGCTCGACGGCGGCGTCCTGCCGCGGGCGAGCCGAGGTCTCGCGGGCGGGGTGCGGACATGACGGTCCTGACCTCGGCCCGGATGCGGCCCCGCGACGTGGTCCGGGTCGGCGGGTCGGGCCTGCGGGCCCGGCCGCTGCGGGTGTTCCTGTCGGCGCTGGGGATCGCCATCGGCATCGCCGCGATGCTCGGCGTCGTCGGCATCTCCGCCTCCAGCCAGGAGGACCTCAACCGGCAGCTCGAAGCGCTCGGCACGAACCTGCTCACCGTGTCGCCCGGCCACACCCTGTTCGGGGAGACCTCCCATCTGCCCGCCGAGTCGGAGGGCATGATCGGCCAGATCGGCCCCGTCACCGCGGTCACCGCCACCGGCACGACACCGGCCAAGGTCTACCGCAACGACCACATCCCGGCGGCCGAGACCAGCAGCGTCTCCGTCACCGCCGCCCGCCTCGACCTGCCGCAGGACGTCGGCGCCACCGTCGTCAGCGGCACCTGGCTGAACGAGGCCACCCACCGCTACCCGGCCACCGTGCTCGGCGCCACGGCGGCCGACCGGCTCGGCGTCGTGGAAGCGGGTCCCGACCAGCGGGTCTGGCTGGGCGGCCGGTGGTTCACCGTCGTGGGGGTGCTCGCGGCGGTGCCGCTGGCTCCTGAGCTGGACACCGCCGCCCTGGTCGGCTGGCCGGTGGCGGAGGAAAGGCTCGGCTTCGACGGCTACCCGACCACGATCTACGCCAGGGCGCGGGAGGCGTCGGTCGTCGCCGTACGCGACGTGCTCGCCGCCACCGCGAACCCCGAGCAGCCCAACGAGGTCGAGGTCTCCAGGCCGTCGGACGTGCTGGCCGCCAAGCAGGCCACCGACGCCACGCTGAACGCGCTCCTGCTCGGCCTCGGCGGCGTCGCGCTGCTGGTCGGCGGCGTGGGCGTGGCCAACACGATGGTCATCTCGGTCCTGGAGCGCCGGGCGGAGATCGGCCTGCGCCGCTCGCTGGGAGCCACGCGCGGGCAGATCCGCGTGCAGTTCCTCGCCGAGTCGCTGCTGCTGTCGGCCATCGGGGGCGTCGGCGGGGTGCTGCTCGGCATCGGCGTCACGGCCACGTACGCGAGCATCCAGAGCTGGCCCGCGATCGTGCCCGTCTGGGCCATGCTCGGCGGCGTACTCGCCACCCTGGTGATCGGCGGCCTGGCCGGCTTCTACCCGGCGGTGCGCGCGGCCCGGATGTCGCCCACCGAGGCCCTGGCCACGCCCTGACGAGGTGCTCGTGACCCGCGCGTCCGATTTCTACAAGAAGCGGGACGCGCGGCGGGGGTAGCTTCGCCCGTGACAGCCGGCTCGCAGGAAAGGGTTGAGTGACATGGACGTGCTGGATCGGGCGGAAGGCTACCTGCTGCGCCACGGGCGGCTGATCGACAGGCTCCGGTTCGAGGCGCTGTTCAGGGGCGGCTCGCGGGATCGGGTGCTCGACGCGCTGCGCCCGTACCAGAACCCGTCGGACGGGGGCTTCGGCAACGCGCTCGAACCGGACCTCCGCGGCTCCGGCAGCCAGCCGGAGCCGGTCGAGGTGGCGTTCTGGATCCTGGACGAGCTCGGCGCCTTCGACTCGCCGATGGTGCCGGCCGCCTGCGACTACCTGGCCCGGGTCAGCGCTCCCGGCGGCGGCGTGCCGTTCGTGCTGCCCTCCGTCCGGGACACGCCGCGCGCGCCCTGGTGGGAGACCGACGACGACCCGCCGGGCAACCTCGTGCCGACGGCCTCGATCGCGGGGCTGCTGCACAAGAACGGCGGAACGCATCCCTGGCTGGCCGCCGCCACGGACTTCTGCTGGTCGCGCATCGCCGCCCTGGAGGAGACCAGCCCGTACGAGGCGCGGGCGGTGGTGACGTTCCTGGACCTGGTGCCCGACCGGGAGCGGGCCGAGGCGGAGTTCGCCCGGCTGCGGGAGGCGATCCTGGCCACGGTCACCTTCGACCCGTACGCGAGCGGGCCCGTGCACTTCCCGCTGGACTTCGCCTCCGCGCCGTTGCGGCTGCCGCTGTTCGAGCAGGACGTGCTCGACCGCCACCTCGACGCGCTCCTGGCCACGCAGGCGGAGGACGGCGGCTGGAGCGCCAACTGGCTCGTCTGGACGCCGGTGGTGCAGCACGAATGGGGCGGGTACCTCACCGTGCAGCACCTCAAGACCCTGCGCGCGTACGGGCGGCTGCCGGGGTGACGCGGTTCTGTCGGTGCGGTCGCGTACGTTGGAGGCATGTACGCGGAACGACCTCCCGACCCTGACCTCGCGGGCCGCGTCGCCTGCGTGTGGCATCAGGTGAGCGAGGCGGCCACCACCCAGCTCGTGGTGCCCGACGCCTGCGTCGACCTCATCTGGGGCCCCGACGGCCTGTTCGTGGCCGGCCCCGACACCGGGCCCATGCCGGCGCCGATGGCGCCCGGAGACCTCTTCGTGGGCATCCGCTTCAGACCGGGCGGAGTGGGGGATCTGCTGGGGGTGCCGCTGGAGGAGCTACGCGACCAGCGCATCCCGCTGTCGGCCCTCCCGACCCCCTTC
>NZ_VCKX01000200.1 GCF_005889725.1 Nonomuraea zeae | reverse complement strand
GGGCGGGCGGGCGTACGGTCACCGCCGGCACCGGAGCCGGCCGCCGCGGCTCGGGGTCGGCCGAGGCGGGGACGCTCGCGCACACCGCGAACAACGCGGCGGCGAGCAGCAGGGGCGCGCGCCTGACGGCCACGATCACATTCCCCCGGCGATGCGCACGAACTCCTCCAGCGCCCCGCGGAACGCCTCAGGCCCGACGGCCAGCGGCCCCGCGAAAGCGTGCTGGATGTCCCACGTCAGGAAGATCCCGAACCCGACCAGCCCCGCCATCGCCACCAGCGGCAGCATGGCGAGCCCGCGCGGCCTGGCGCCGGCCAGGAACGGGAAGACGATCACCAGTGCGCCGGTGAAGACGGTCAGGAACAGCAGCCCGTCGGGAGGGGTCGCGGAGGCGTCGGCCGTGCGCTGGGCGCGGGCGGTGGAGATGCCCCTGATGTGCTCGATGACGGTGCTCTTGGCGTCCTCCTCGTCGTCGCCGCTCACGGGGAGCGCGGTGACGCGGCCGCGCAGCTCGTCCATCCTGGCCGCGCCGACCGGATCCATCTTGCCGCCGGCCATGAGCGGCCACTCGTCCTTGATCACGAAAGCCACGTAGTCGCGCAGCGCCATGCGCACCTCCTGGCCCGCGGTGCCGGGCAGTGCGCCGGCCGCCCAGTAGGCGTCGACCGCGGACTGACTCTCGGCGTGGGTGTTGAGCCGCGCGGCGTCGGCCGTCGTCCAGGGCACGATGATCGCGATGGCGAACACCAGCAGGAACATGGCCGACAGCATCGCCCCCGCGTGCGCTGCGGAGGGGCCGTTGGGATCGCGGTCCTCGCCTGCCCGCTTCACCCGCCTGAACACCAGCGCGGTGAGCGCCACCGCGCCCACCGCCGCCAAGATCGAGAGTATGTACGCCACCATGAAGATCTCCCGAACCTCTTGAATACGCAGTGTCACATTACTATCACACAGTGCATTGATGGCGTCAGGCACGGAAAGGTAAAGCCCCGGGCAAGGCGGGGCTGCGGACACACCCTCGAACACCCCCGAACCAGCCTCAACCGCCGGATGCCAAGCTCGGCGTGAGCTCGCGGGTGGCGCTCACCACCAAGATCCGGGCGCCGGTGGACTGAGCCGCCGGGCCCGGGCCGCCGTACGGCCTCCCCCTGGACGGATTGCCGATCATTGACAGCCCCTCCTCACCATATGTCCAGCCGCATGCTGACATTTCGGAAATCTGGGGACCATGGGGGGCGTGAATCTCAACGGCCGCAAATTCGTGATGGTGAGCTCGACCGCGAGCACGGTGAACCAGGACAGTCCCACCGAGTTCCAGTACTGGGAGGCGGACGAGGTGGTGTGGGGCACCTACACGGGCGACACCGTGACCCACGGGCGCTTCGTCGGGACGCGGGACGGCGCCCAGGTGACGATCAACTACGCGCACGCGCTCAAGGCCGGCGGCAAGGCGGGCGGCAAGAGCAGCAGCCGCATCGAGGCCGGGGACGACGGGCGGCTGCGGCTGGTGGAGGAGTTCAGCTTCGACGGCGACGACACGGTGCACGTGAGCGTGTGCACCGAGGTCGCCTGACCCACCCCGTCCTCAGCCGTCCTTGCGCAGGGCGGCCCTGCCCTCGGCCGCGCCGACGAAGCGCATCTTGCCGAGCGGCACGTCGCCCTGCGTCTCCTGGGCCGGCCGGCGCGGGTGGCGGGCCTGGTCGCGGTCGCTGGGCAGCACGTACGGCCGCCTGAGCACCTCGTCCAGGATGAACACGGTCTCGGTCGCCTTGACCGCCGGGATGTTGGCCAGCCGGTCGGTCACCATGGTGTGCACCTCGGCCACGTCGGACACGCGTACCTGGATCATCGCGTCGTGCTGCCCGGTCGTGATCGCGCAGTATTCGACCTCCGGCATCCTGGCCAGCTCCGCCCTGAACTGCTTCCACATCTGCTGGCGCACGGTCACGAAGATCAACGCGGTGATGCCGAGCCCGGCCCGCACATGGTCGATCTCGGCCGTGAACCGCTTGATCGCACCGTCGGCGCGCAGCGCCTCGAAGCGGGTGTAGGCGTTCGCCCGGGAGATGCCCACCCGCTCGGCCAGCGCGGCCACCGAGATCCGGCCGTTCTCGCGCAGGACCTCAAGGATCTTCAAGTGGATGTCGTCCAGCTCAAGACCGATTCCGATCCGTCCAGGTTGACCGCCACCGCTGACATTATTTCTGGAAATTTCACTCATCATTACCTCACCGACCTTTATATACGTCTCACGGACCGCACGGTGCCTGGACGTTCTGCCGGACAATCCTCGGCATCCTTCTGCTGAACGTCCAATTTTGGAGGACTCACATGGCGACCCGCTCGCAGACGGCGGCTGTACTGCTCGCCGGTGCACTCGCCCTGGCCGCCTGCGGTAGCGGCGGCACCTCACAGGCCCCGGCCGCCTCGGCGGGCGGGGGCAAGACCCTCGTCATCGACACGTCCTTCGACCTCAAGACGGCCGACCCGGGCCGCACCTACGAGCCGACGGGGCTCATCATCGGCAAGGCGCTCTACGAGACGCTGCTCACGTTCGACGGGGCCGACGTGACCAAGCCGGTGCCCGCGCTGGCGGAGTCGTACGAGCTGGCCGAGGACGGCAAGACGCTGACGCTCAAGCTGAAGCAGGGCGCCACCTTCGCCGACGGCTCGCCGGTGACCGCGGACGACGTGGTGTTCTCGCTGAACCGCGTGCGCGACATGAAGGGCACGCCGTCGTTCCTGCTGGACGGCGTGGAGGTGGCCAAGACCGACGACTCGACGATCACGCTGACGTCGAAGGCGGCCAACCCGGCGCTGCCGTACATCCTGCCGAACCCGGCGCTAGGCATCCTCAACAGCAAGGTCGCCAAGGAGCACGGCGCGACCGCGGACGCCCAGGACAAGGCCGAGCAGTACCTGAACTCCGCCTCCGCCGGCTCGGGCCCGTACACGATCGAGTCGTTCAACGTGAGCAGCCAGGTCACGCTCAAGGCGAACCCCAAGTACTACGGGACCAAGCCCGCCTACGACAAGGTGGTCATCCGCAACGTCGAGGCCGCCACCCAGAAGCTGAACGTCCAGCGCGGCGACAGCCAGGTCGCCCTGAACCTGTCCGGCGACCAGGTCACCGGCATGCCCGCGACCCTCCAGGTCAAGAAGACCGCCTCGGCGAACGTCATCTTCCTGCTGGCCAACCAGGACAGCGCGGTGAGCAAGACCACCACGAACGCCAAGTTCGTCGAAGCCGTGCGCAAGGGCGTGGACTACGCGGGGCTGCTGGAGCTGGCCGGCGAGGGCTCGACCCAGGCGCCCGGTGTCATCCCGTCGCAGCTGCTCGGCGCGCTGTCCCCCGAGCAGGGGGCCAAGCGGGACGTCGAGGGCGCCAAGGCGGCGCTGGCGGCCAGCGGCCTGTCGAACCCGACGGTCAAGCTGGAGTACCCGAGCGAGCTGACCGTCAACGGCCTGTCGTTCCAGCCGCTGGCCGAGCGCGTCCAGGCCAACCTCAAGGAGGTCGGCATCACGGTGGACCTCCAGCCGGCGCCCGTCACCACCGCGCTGGACAACTACCGCAACGGCAAGGAGGAGATGGGCCTGTGGTACTGGGGCCCTGACTACCCGGACCCCAGCGACTACCTGGCCTTCCTGCCCGGCAAGACGGTGGGGCTGCGGGCCGGCTGGAAGAAGGGCGCGGCCGCGGAGATCGAGGCCGCGGGCGAGAAGGCGGCCGTGGCGATCGGCGACGACGCCCGCAAGACCGCCTACGCCGACGTGCAGACCCAGCTCAACGCCTCCGGGCCGTTCATCCCGCTCATCCAGCCGAGCCAGAACATCGTGACGGCCCAGTCGGTGACCGGGCTGGAGTACCACCCCGTGTGGACGGTGGACGTCGCCGACCTCGGCGTCAAGTAAAGGGGTTCGCAGGTGTCCGCGCATCCCCTGGTGCGCTTCCTCGTCCGGCGCGTCCTGCTGGCCGTGCTGATGGCCTGGGGCATCACGCTCGTCACGTTCGTGCTGACGAACCTGGTGCCCGGCGATCCCGTGGCCGCGAACCTGGGCCAGCGGGCCCTGGGCGACCCGGCCATCGTGGCGCAGTGGCGCGCCGACCACGGCCTGGACAAGCCCCTGTGGCAGCAGTACCTGCTGCACCTGCAGGGGCTGGTCCAGGGCGACCTCGGCACCAGCCAGCAGAGCCATCGCCCGGTCAGCCAGGATCTGGCCGAGTTCGTGCCGGCGACGCTGGAGCTGGCGGGAGCGGCCATCCTGGTCTCGCTGGTGCTGGGCGTGGCGTTCGGGGTGATCGCGGCGCTGCGCAGGGACCGGTTGCCGGACCACGCGCTGCGGGTGCTGAGCCTGATCGGCATCTCGGTCCCGACGTTCTGGCTGGCGCTGCTGGCGTTCTACGTGTTCTTCTACCGGCTGCAGATCACCCCGGGCAGCGGCCGGGTGGACGCGGCGCTCGGCTCCGCACCGGCCGTGACCGGGCTGCAGACGGTGGACGCGCTGCTGGCGGGCCGCTGGGACATCTTCACCTCCGCGGCCGGCCATCTGGTCACGCCCGCGCTGGTGCTGGCGCTCTACACGATCGGGCTGCTCACCCGCTTCACCCGCTCGGCGGTGCTGGAGGTACTCGGGCAGGACTACGTCCGCGCCGCCAGGGCCAAGGGCCTGCCGGGGCGGACGATCCTGCTCAGGTACGTGCTGCGCTCCGCGCTCGTGCCCATCATCACCGTGGCGGGACTGGCCTTCGGCAGCCTGCTGTCCGGCACCGTACTGGTCGAGGCGATCTTCGCCTGGCCGGGCGTCGGCCAGTACGCCTACAAGAGCGCCACCACCCTCGACCTGCCCGCCGTCATGGGCGTCGGCCTGGTCGTCGGCATCGTCTACCTGGTCATCAACCTGATCGTGGACGTCCTGTACGGCGTCATCGATCCCCGAGTGAGGCTGCAATGAGACGGCGGGACCCCCTGGCCCGCAAGGGTCTGCTGCGGCGGCTCCCCGAAGCCTGGCGGCAGCCCCTCGCCATCGTCGGCGGCGTGCTGGCCGTGGCCTGGGTGGTCGTCGCGCTGGCCGCGCCGGTGCTGGCGCCGCACGATCCGCTCGCCCAGGAGCTGCCGCGGCTGGCGCCGCCGGGCCCCGGGCACTGGTTCGGCACCGACCAGCTCGGGCGCGACATCCTCAGCCGCGTCATGTACGGGGCCCGGGTGTCGATCCCGCTGACGCTGCTGCTGGTCGCATTGTCGGTGCTGATCGGCGGCCTGCTGGGCGCATGTGCCGGATATTTCGGCAAATGGGTGGACGAGACGATCATGCGGCTGGCGGACCTCGTGTTCGCGTTCCCGACCGTGATCCTCGCCATGGTGGTGGCAGCGGCGCTCGGGGCGAGCCTGACCAACGCGGTGCTGGCCGTGCTGGTCGTGGCCTGGCCCGCCTACGCCAGGGTCACCCGCGGGCTGGTGCTGGGCGTGCGGGAGCGGGAGTTCGTGCTGAGCGGGCGGCTGCTCGGCTTCTCGGTGTGGCGCTCGCTGCGGGTGGACGTGCTGCCGAACGTGACCGGGCCGATCCTCGTGCTGGCCACGCTGGACATCGGCACGGCCCTGCTGCTGCTGTCCGGTCTGTCGTTCCTGGGCCTGGGCGCCAAACCGCCCTCTCCCGAGTGGGGGGCGATGGTCGCCTCCGGGGTCGAGGTGTTCGACAGCTGGTGGGTGGCGACATTCCCCGGGCTGGCGATCCTCACCGTGGTGCTGGCGTTCAACTTCCTCGGTGACACGCTGCGGGACGCGCTCGACCCCCGTACGGCCCGCGCGATCAAGGAGCGTGCGCTGTGACGCTGGACATCACGGACCTGAAGGTGTCGATCGGCGGCAAGGAGATCCTGCGCGGCGTCGATCTGAAGCTGGAGGCGGGCCGCGTGCACGGCCTGGCCGGCGAGAGCGGCTCGGGCAAGACCATGACCGGCCTGGCCGTGCTGGGCCTGCTGCCGCACGGCGCGCGGGCGTCGGGCGCGATCCGGCTCGGCGAGCGCGACCTGCTCACGCTGCCGCCCAAGGAGCTGAACCGGGTGCGCGGCGGCGAGGTCGCCATGGTCTTCCAGGACCCGGCGACCAGCCTGCACCCGATGCTCACCATCGGCAGGCAGCTCACCGAGCACATGCGGCACCACCTGCGGCTGGGCAAGGCCGAGGCGCGGCAGCGGGCGGTCGAGCTGCTGGGCAAGGTCCGCATCCCGGGGCCCGAGGAGGCCTACCGGCGCTTCCCGCACCAGTTCTCCGGCGGGATGCGCCAGCGGATCGCGATCGCCGTCGCGCTGGCCTGCTCCCCCGAGGTGCTGATCGCCGACGAGCCGACGACCGCGCTGGACGTGACCGTGCAGGCGGGCGTGCTGCGGCTGCTGCGCGGCCTGTGCGACGAGCTGGGGCTGGCCGTGCTGCTGGTCACCCACGACCTGGGCGTCATGTCGGCGGTCGCGGACGAGGTGAGCGTGATGAAGGACGGCCTGGTCGTGGAGTCTGGGCCGCGCGGCCAGGTGTTGCGGGAGCCCTCGCACGCCTACACCCGCGCGCTGCTGGAGTCCCTGCCCGATGCGGAGGTGCGATGAGCCTGCTGACCGTCGACGACCTGGTCGTCGAGCACCGCTCCCCCGGCCGCCCCGTGGTGCGGGCCGTCGCGGGGGCGAGCCTGGACGTCCGTCCTGGTGAGGTGGTGGGCCTGGTCGGCGAGTCGGGGTGCGGCAAGTCGACCCTGGCGCGCGCCGTCTGCGGCCTGAACCCGATCACCGAGGGCTCCATCGCCTTCGACGGGCAGCCGGTCACGCCGCTCGGCCTGCGGCGCAGGAAGCTGACCGGGATCCAGATGGTGTTCCAGGACCCGTACGCGTCGCTGAACCCGCGGCGCCGGGTCGGCGACCAGATCGCCGACGGGCTGCGCACCGCCGGGGACGCCACCACCACGCCGGCCGACCTGCTGGAACGCGTCGGGCTGCCCCGCGACTTCGCGGGGCGGCATCCGCACGAGTTCTCCGGCGGGCAGCGCCAGCGCATCGCCATCGCCAGGGCGCTGGCGGCCCGGCCGCGGCTGCTGATCGGCGACGAGCCCATCTCGGCGCTGGACGCCTCCGCGCAGTCGCAGGTGGCCAGGCTCATGCGGGATCTGGCCGTCGACTCGGGCGCGGGGCTGCTGTTCATCAGCCACGACCTGTCCGTGGTGCGGCTGATCGCCGACCGGATCGCCGTCATGTACCTGGGCAAGATCGTCGAGGTGGGCGACACGGCGGCCGTCTGGGCGGAGCCGCGGCATCCGTACACGAAGGCGTTGCTGCAGGCCATCCCGAAACCGGACGGCTTGGGGGTGCTGCCCGCCGAGCTGCCCGGTGACGTGCCGGATCCGGCGAACCCGCCGGAAGGGTGCAGGTTCCACCCGCGCTGCCCGCTCGTGATGGACGTGTGCCGCGTGAAGGAGCCGGAGTTCGGGCCGGTCGCCTGCTGGCTGCACGAGCCGAAGTGACCTCCCGGGGGACGCGGCTCGCGGCCGTGCGGGCCGCCATGCGGGAGGCCGGGCTCGACGCGCTGATCCTGCGGCCCTCCCCCGACCATCGCTTCCTCGGCGGCGCCCCCTTCCCCGGCGGGTATCTCGTCGTGACCGCGGAGGCCGTCGCCGAGACCGACGACCCGGGCGGGCTCGTGCCGCCGGGCGCGCGGCGGGTCGGGGTGGACCCGGAGATGCGGGTGCGCGAGCTGTTCGCGCTGGCGGTCGAGGCGGAGCTGGTGCCGGCCTCCTCGGTGCTGGCGCCGCTGCGGCTGCGCAAGGAGCCGGCCGAGATCGAGGCGATCGGGCGCGCGGTGGCCGCCGCGGAGGGCGTGCTGGCGCAGGCCGGGGAGCTGGCCTGGTTCGGGGCGACCGAGCGGGCGATGGCGCACCGGCTGCGTGCGCTGCTGCTGGAGTCGGGCTGCGAGGAGGTGGCGGCGCTGCGGGTGGCGGCGGGCGAGCACACCGCGCGGCCCGCCCACGTGCCGGGCGAGCGGGTGATCAATCCCGGGGACGCGCTGGCGGTGTCGGTGTGCGGGCGGTGGGGCGGCTACTGCGCGGAGGTGGCCCGCGTCTTCGCCGTGGCCGAGCCGCCCGAGGACTTCGAGGCCATGTACTCGGTGGTGCTGGCCGCCCACCGCGCCGGCCTGGCCGCGCTGCGGCCCGCCGTGCCCGCGGGCGAGCTGGCCAGGGCCGTCGGCGAGGTGATCGACGGGAGCGGGTACGGGCGGTTCGCGGCGGCGCACGTCGGCAGGGGCGTCGGGCTGGGGCACGACGAGGGGCCGCGGCCGGAGGAGGACACCGTGCTGGCCCCCGGGATGACCTTCTGCCTGGAGCCGGCCATCTACGTGCCGGACCTGTTCGGGGCGCGGGTGGCCGACGTGGTGGCCTGCACGGACGACGGGCCGGTGCTCCTGGGCGCGTCCCCGCACACCCTGCACGTCCTCGACCGGTGACGTCGCCCACGGGCAGGCTCGACCGGTAGCGACGCCGTCCAGCGGGCCCGGCCGGTGACGGCTCCGCTGGCGGGCCTCACGCACCCGCCGTGACCGCTCGATTACGCTGGTCGCGGCGATCGTCGGGGGGCGTTGTGGACCAGTTCGTGCTGCTCATGCTGGTGCTGCTGGGCGCACTGATCACGGTCCCGGTCGGCGACCGGCTCGGGCTGCCCGCGCCCGTGCTGATGACGCTGCTCGGCATCGTGCTGGCCGTCCTGCCGTTCGTCCCCGACGTGGACATCCCGCCGGGCGTCGTGCTGCCGCTGCTGCTGCCGCCGCTGCTGTACGCGGCGGTGCAGCGCACGTCGTGGCGGCAGTTCGCGGCCAACTGGCAGCCGATCTTCCTGCTGGCGGTGGCGCTGGTCTTCGTGACGACGGCGGCCGTGGCGGTGACGGCGCACGCGCTCGTGCCCGGCCTGCCGCTGGCGGCGGCCGTGGCGCTGGGCGCGCTGGTCGCGCCGCCCGACCCGGTCGCGGCCACGGCGGTGGCGGGGCGGCTCGGCCTGCCCAGGCGCATGGTCTCGCTGCTCGAAGGCGAGGGGCTGTTCAACGACGTCACCGCGATCGTGCTCTACCACGTGGCCATCGCGGCCGTCGTGACCGGCGTGTTCTCCTGGCCGGGGGCGCTGGCCGAGCTCGTGCTGTCGGCGGTGGTGGCCGTGCTGGTGGGGCTGGCACTCGGCTGGCTCGGGGCCTGGCTGATGGAGCTGCTCGGCGACGCCACGCTGCAGGTGGGGCTGTCGCTGCTGGTGCCGTTCGTGGCGTACGCGCTGGCCGACGAGCTGCGCGGGTCCGGCGTGCTGGCGGTGCTCACCAGCGCGTTCTACCTCGGCGATCGCATGTCGGACGCGGACGACGTGGTCGGCAGGTTCGCGGCCGGGACGTTCTGGCAGGTCGTGGACACGCTGGTGACGGGCATCGCGTTCGGGCTGATCGGGCTGGAGCTGCACAGCGTGTTCGGCACGGTGCACGGCCGGCTCTGGCTCGTGCTCGGCTGGAGCGCCGCCGTGGTGGGGGTGGTGGTGCTCGTCCGGCTGCTCTGGCTGCTGCCCGCGGCGTGGCTGGCCAGGAAGGCGAGCGGGGGCGGGAAGGAGGACGCCGAGATCCCGCTGACCTGGCGGGAGACCATGGTCATGTGGTGGGCCGGGATGCGCGGGGTGGCGTCGGTGGCGCTCGTGCTGGCCATCCCGCTGGAGATCCACGACGGGGCGCCGTTCCCCGGGCGCTCGGTGATCGTGTTCGTCGCGTTCGCCGTCATCCTGGTGACGCTGGTCGCGCAGGGGCTGACGCTGCCGTGGCTGGTGACGAAGCTGGGGGTCAAGGCCGACACGGCGGCCGAGCGGGCGCTGGAGAAGACGCTGGCGGTGCGCGCGGCCAAGGCCGCCAGGCGGCGGCTGAGGGAGATCGACGAGGCCGAGGACCTGCCCGACGAGGTCGTCGAGGCGCTCGACCGGCGCATGACGGATCTCGGGATGCGCATCAGCCCCGAGGCGGCCGACGACGAGCGGCGGGAGGCGTACGAGCAGCGGGCGCGGCGCGTCAAGCTGGTACGCAGGGTGCAGGCGGAGATGATGTCGGCCGCCAGGCAGGCGGTGCTGGACGCCCGGCGTGACCCGAACGCCGACCCCCAGGTCGTCTCGCGGGTCCTGCGCCAGCTGGACGCCAGGAGCCTGCGCTGAGCTCCGACCGCGTCGTGACTGTGTGTGACGGTGCACGGCAAAGGGTAGTCAATGAAATATGCTGCGAATCGGCACGTGGAGGTCTTCCGAGTCCTTCGACGTCGTCGTCTGCGGATGGCGCGACAGCGGTCCCGGCCCGCTCCGCACGGGCACCAAGCTCATCTACGGGACGGGCGCCCCCGTGCCGGCGCTCCCCGGGCTGCGGGTCGGCTCCCGGGCCGCGCGCGGCGCGGGCGAGATCGCCAGGGCGCTGCTCCAGGGGCTGGACGTGGTGGTCACCGCGCCCGGCTGCTGCCCCGCCGCGCCGGTGGTGGCGGCGGGCATGTGGCACTACGGCTGGACGCGGGGCGACCTCTGCGAGCTGGCGGGCGCGACCGTTGCCGGGCTGGCGCTGGCCGCGCAGCGGGGCCCGTGCGTGGCCGAGATCTGCCGCGACGGCCGCAGCTCGCTCGACGGGAACGTGACGGAGGCCGCCGTGCGGGCCTGCCTGGCCGCGTGCTTCTCCGGCGGGCGCTACCGGACGCCCGAGGTCACGGTGCCGCTGGAGTCCGTACGCCTGAGCCAGGTGGCGCCCAGCCGGATCCGCATCGCACCCTGCGCGGGCACCCGGTGAGCCGCGCGCAGTAGGCCGGGCCGACGAACGAATGGCCTTCTCTTGGTGATCCGGCACGAATCCGGCGCCCGCGTCATGGCATAACGTCTCCGGTGGGTGTCCATGTCTCGGCGGAGACGTCCCACGAGACGTCCTATGGGGGAGGCGGCAGGTTGGCCGTGGTCAGGGAGCTCCACGCGATCGCGGAGTTCGAGCGCGTCTACGCGCTGTTCGAGGACATCTGGCACTTCGGGTCCAGTGACCCGCCCATCACCATGGAGATGATGGTGGCGCTGTCGCACGCGGGCGGCTACGTCGCCGGCGCCTTCGACGGCGACCTGCTGGTGGGCGGCTCGGTCGGGTTCCTCGCCGCGGGCGGCGCGCTGCACTCGCACGTCACAGGCACCGCCGCCGGGCGCGGCATCGGGCTGGAGCTCAAGCTGCACCAGCGCCGCTGGGCCCTGGAGCGCGGGCTGGAGCGCATCACCTGGACCTACGATCCCCTGGTGCGCCGCAACGCCCATTTCAACCTGGCCAAGCTGGGCGCCCGGCCGCAGGAATACCTGCCCTGCTTCTACGGGGTCATGGGGGACGCGATCAACCAGGGCGACGAGTCCGACCGCCTGCTCGCCGTCTGGTCGCTGACCGCGCCGCACGTGGTGGCGCTGGCCCGGCGCGAGCCGGTGGCCGTCCAGGTGCCGCCGGACGCGGTGGTCGCCCTCGCCGACGAGGGCGGGCGGCCGGCGCCCGGCCCTGCCGACGCCGGCACGGTGCTGGTCGCCGTGCCGGCGGACGTCGAGGGGTTGCGCGGGTCCGACCCGGGAACGGCCAAGGCGTGGCGGCACGCCGTACGCGACGTGCTCGGGGGGCTGATGGCCGAGGGGCGCGAGGTCACGGGTTTCGCCGGTAAATCCTTCTATGTAGTGGAGAGAGCGTGAAGATCACTGGGGTAGAGCTGCGGCGGATCGCGATGCCGCTGGTCGCGCCGTTCCGCACGTCGTTCGGCACCGAGACCTCCCGCGACGTCCTGCTGGTCAGGGTCGTGACGCCGGACGCCGAGGGGTGGAGCGAGTGCGTGGCCATGGCCGAGCCGCTCTACTCCTCCGAGTACGTGGACGGCGCCGCCGAGGTGATCCGCCGCTTCCTGCTGCCGGCCCTGCCGAAGAACCTGGACGCCGGCGACGTCGCCCGCGCGCTGGAGCCGATCAAGGGCCACCGCATGGCCAAGGCGGCGGTGGAGACGGCGGTGCTGGACGCGCAGCTCAAGGCGGCGGGCGAGTCGTTCGGCCGCTTCCTCGGCGCGGCCCGCTCCCGGGTGCCGTGCGGGGTGTCCGTCGGCATCATGGACTCGATCCCGCAGCTGCTGGACGCCGTCGGCGGCTACCTGGACGAGGGGTACGTCCGCATCAAGCTCAAGATCGAGCCCGGCTGGGACGTCGAGCCGGTCCGGGCCGTGCGCGAGCGGTTCGGCGACGACGTGCTCCTCCAGGTGGACGCCAACGCCGCCTACTCCCTGACCGACGCCCGCCGCCTGGCCCGGCTCGACGCCTTCGACCTGCTGCTGATCGAGCAGCCGCTGGCCAACGACGACCTGGTCCAGCACGCCAAGCTGGCCACGCGGCTCAGGACGCCGATCTGCCTGGACGAGTCGATCGAGTCGGCCGAGCACGCCGCCGCCGCCATCGCGCTGGGCTCGTGCTCGATCATCAACATCAAGCCGGGCCGGATCGGCGGCTACCTGGAGGCGCGCCGCATCCATGACCTGTGCCGGGCCAACGGCATCGCGGTGTGGTGCGGCGGCATGCTGGAGACCGGGCTCGGCCGGGCCGCGAACGTGGCGCTGGCGGCGCTGCCGGGGTTCACGCTGCCGGGCGACACCTCGGGGTCGCGGCGTTACTACGCGACCGACGTGACCGAGCCGTTCGAGCTGGTGGACGGGCATCTGGAGGTCCCGTCGGGGCCCGGCATCGGCGTCGAGCCGATCCCGTCCGTGCTCGACGAGGTGACCACCTCGGCGGAGTGGATCGCCCTGTGAGCGCCGCGCCGCGCGGGCGCCCCGTCCGGGCGGCCGCGCGGCGCGACGGATCACCGCCCACCGCGCGGCACGGCGGCTCATCGCCCTCCGCGCGGCAGGCGGATCACCGTCCGAGTCTCGGGACCGCCGCCAGCAGGGCGCGCGTGTAGTCGTGCCGCGGCGCGCCGACGACCTGCTCGGCGGGCCCGGTCTCGACCAGCCGCCCCTGGTGCATGACGGCCACCACGTCGGCGACGTACCTGACCACGGCCAGGTTGTGCGAGATGAACAGCATGGTCAGCCCCAGCTCGTCGCGCAGCCCGCGCACCAGGTTGAGCACCGCGCCCTGCACGGACACGTCGAGCGAGCTGGTGATCTCGTCCGCGACCAGCAGGCCGGGATCGCCGCCCAGGGCGCGGGCGATCGCGACGCGCTGCCGCTGGCCGCCGGACAGCTCGCGCGGGTAGCGGCCGGCCAGCCCGGGCGGCAGCCGGACGAGCCCGAGCAGGCGTTCCACCTCGCGCTCGCGGTCCCCGGTCCTGATGCCCTCGGCGATCGTCCGGCCGACGGTCATGCGCGGGTTCAGCGACGCGTACGGGTCCTGGAACACCATCTGCACGCGCGGGGCGCCCTCGACGCTCCCGGTGTGCGGCAGGAGCCCGCACACCGCCCTGGCCAGCGACGACTTGCCGGATCCCGACTCTCCGACGAGCCCGACGATCTGGCCTTCGGGGATGTCCAGCGTGACGTCGTCCACGGCGGTGAAGGCGCCGAAGCGCACGCTCAGATTCTTGATGATCATGAAACCTCCCAGCAGGCGACCCGCTGCCCCGGGCCGTGCGCGACGAGTTCGGGGCGCTCGGCCGCGCAGCGCTCGGTGGCGGAAGAGCATCGGGGGGCGAAGGCGCAGCCGGGCCCGGACTCCGTGGGGGGCGGCTGGGTGCCGGGGATGCCGGTCAGCGGCCTGCTCCTGTCGGTGTCGAGGTCGGGCAGGGAGGCGATCAGCGCCTTGGTGTAGGGGTGGGCGGCTCCGGTGGCCAGCCGGTCGGCGGCCAGCTCCTCCACGACGCGGCCCGCGTACATGACCACGACCCGGTCACACAGCCCGCCCACGACGGCGATGTCGTGCGAGATGAACAGCGTGGCCGCGCCCGTCTCCGCCACGGCCTCGCGCAGCAGCCGCAGGATCTGCCGCTGCACGGTGACGTCCAGCGCGGTCGTGGGCTCGTCGGCGACGATGAGGCGCGGCGTGCCCATGAGGCCCATCGCGATCACGGCGCGCTGCCGCATCCCGCCGGACAGCTCGTGCGGGTGCTGCGCGGCCCGCCTTTCCGGCTCGGGCAGGTGCACGTGGCCGAGCCGGTCCACGGCCCGGCGGCGGGCCTCGGCCCGGCTCGCCCCCTCGTGCACGATCGCCACCTCGGCGAGCTGGCCGCCCACCTTCAGCGCCGGGTTGAGCGCCGCCAGCGGGTCCTGGAAAACCATCGCCAGCGCGGTGCCGAACTCCTTGGCCGAGAGCGTGGCGACGTCCTGGCCGCTCAGGTGGAGCCGCCCGTACGTGACCGTCCCCGGGTAGGGCACCAGCCCGCCGATCGCGGCCGCGGTCAGGCTCTTGCCACTGCCCGACTCCCCCACCAGGCCGACGATCTCGCCCGGCGCCACGGTCAGCGACAGCTCCCGCACCGGGGTCGCGCCGCCGGGAAAGGTGATCGTCAGGTCCTTGATCTCCAGCACCGCCCCGGGGTCCGGCTCGCCCGGCGCCGCCACGGCCGGCCCGGCGGCCTCCTGGCGCGGGGCCGGCCTGCGGGCGGCGGCCCTGGCCAGGGCGTCGCCCAGGAGGTTGAAGCCGATGCCGGCCAGGGCGATGGCCGCCGCCGGGCCGAGCGCCACCTCGGGCGTCACGTAGATGCGCGGGAAGCCGTCGAACAGCAGCCGCCCCCAGTCGAACGACGGCGGCTGCACCCCCAGCCCCAGGAAGGACAGCCCGGCCAGCCCCAGCAGCGCGCCGCCGAGCGCCTGGGCCAGGTGGAGTATGAGCGGTTCTGCGATGTTCGGCAGCACGTGCCTGGTCAGGATGCGGTGGCGGGGGACGCCGAGCAGGCGGGCGGCGGCGACGTAGTCGGCCCCGGTCACGGCGGCGGCCAGGGTACGGGTGAGCCGGGCGAAGCCCGGGGCTATCGCCGCCCCGATGCCGAGCACCGCACCGCGCGCGCCCAGGCCGGTGACGACGGCCGTGAACATGGCCAGCAGCAGCCCGGGGAAGGCCACCAGGGCGTTGACCGTCCCCGAGGCCACGGCGGCGGCGCGTCTGGGGAGCACCGAGGGCAGCGCCCCGAGCACGGTGCCGGTCACGGCGCCGATGAGGGTGGCCGCCATGGCCAGGGCGAGGGAGTACCGTCCGGCCACCAGGACCCTGGCCAGCAGGTCGCGGCCGAGGCTGTCGGTGCCCAGCGGGTGCTGGGCCGAGGCGCCCTGGAGGATGGCGGCGGCGTCGATGCGCTCGGCGGCCTCGCCCCAGACCAGCGGGCCCGCGACGGCCAGCGCCGCCATGAGCGTCACGATCGCGGCTCCCGCCACGGCGGGGCCGCTCCACCGGACGGACATCAGCTCTGCTCCTTGAGCTCGGAGGTCGGGTCGAGCGCGCCGAGCACGAGGTCCACGCCGAGGTTCACGACCAGCACGATCGCGCCGTAGACGAGGATCACGCCCTGGGCGACCGGGTAGTCCTTCTGCGTGATGGCTTCGACGATCTTCATGCCGAGGCCGGGCCAGGCGAAGACGTACTCGACGAGCACGCCGCCCGCGATGAGCGAGGTCAGCAGCAGGCCGCCGACGGTCAGCGTCGCGGTGAGCGTGTTCGGCAGCACGTGCCTGACGTGCAGCCGGGCCGCGGGCAGCCGCTTGGCCCTGGCCAGCCGCACGTAGTCCGTGCCGAGCTCGCGCAGCGTCTCGACGCGCGAGATGCGGGCGATCATAGCGACCGGGCCGGCCGCGAGTGCCAGGACGGGCAGGACGTACGTGATGGGCCCGGACTTGCCCGCCGGCGGGAACCAGCCGAGGCCGACGGCGAACAGGGCCACCAGGCCGATCGCGTACAGGAACTCGGGCACCGCCACGGCGGTCCCCGTCGTGGCGCTGAAGCCGAGCTCCGTGCCCCGGTTGCGGCCGTTCTCCGTGCGGATGGCGGCCCACATGCCGAGGGGGATCGCGGCCAGCAGGGCGACGGCGGTGGCGAGGAGGGCGAGTGCGAGGGTGTTGGGCAGGCGGGCCGCGATGACCTCGCCCACCGGCTCGCTCGTCAGGAACGACGTCCCGAAGTCTCCGGACAGGACGTCGGTCACGTACGTGACGAACTGCTCGGGAATCGGGCGGTCCAGGCCGAGCGCCGCCCTGCGCGCCTCGATCAGCTCGACCGGCGCCGCCGGCCCCAGGGCGGTGCGCACCGGGTCGCCGGGGATCAGGTGGATCATCGCGAACGAGGCGACCAGGAGCACGACCAGCGACACGGCGAACCGGAGCACCCGCCGCAGCGTCCGCCGCACGGCTCGCCGGGTTCCCGCCGACGACACCCCCGACGACACCGCCGGCGGTGTCGGGGCGGCGAGTGGTGTGCGGGGATCGCTCATTCAGCCTCCCTCGGTGAGCCGGATCGAGGTGGGCACGAACAGGCTGGCCTGCATCTCGTACGTGGCGCCCTTGCTCGCCTGCAGCACCGTGTTCTCCACCACCGGGATCAGGTCGGCGTTCTCGAACAGGGCCGACTCGGACTCCTGCCACGACGGGCAGCCCTCGGCGGACGGCACCAGGCCGGCCTTGGCCACGAGCGACTCGTAGCGCTTGTTGGACAGGTGGGCGAAGTTGGCGCCCTTGGGCGCGCCGGGGCCGGACAGGAAGCCCACGAGCTGCGAGGGCAGCGTGACGCCGATCGGCACCCAGGCGACGTCCCAGTCCTGGGTGGAGTTGAGCGACTCCGACACCTTCGCGTCGATCCCGCCGTTCAGCTTCACCTCCACCCAGGCCTTGCGCCACGCGGCGCCCAGGTACTCGGCCGCCGCCTGCACGCCCGCGCCTCTGGTCGTCGCGTACATCAGCCGCAGCGTCAGCCGCTTGCCGTCCTTGACCCTGATCCCGTCCCCGCCCGGCCGCCAGCCCGCCGCGTCCAGCGCGGCGGTGGCGGCCGCCGCGTCGTAGGCGGGCACGTGCCCGGTGACGGTGTCGCCCGGGCAGGCGCGCGGTTCGAGGGTGAGCGCCGTGGCGGGCCTGCCGGTCCCGCTGGAGGCGATCCCGGCCAGCTCCTTGAGATCGACGGCCTGGGTGAGCGCCTTGCGGACGGCGGGGTCGTGCGCGGGCCGGTCGTCTCCCTGATGGTAGAAGAACTGGCCGTTCCCGGACGCGACCACCTTCTTGCCGATGCGGGGATCGGCCTCCAGGCGGGCCCGGTCGGGGCCGAAGAGGGCGGCGCCGTTGAGCGAGCCGGAGACCAGCAGGTTGGCGGCGGTCTGCTCGTTCGGGACGACCTTCAGCACCACCTTGTCCGGCAGGTCCTTCGCGGTCGCGCCGGCCGGCCCCCAGGCGTAGTCCTTGCGGACCTCGAAGGTGTAGTGGTCGCTCGGCACCGCCTCGGCCAGCCGGTAGGGCCCGCTGCCGGAGGTGCCCCTGGCCAGCAGCGACCGGTCCTTGACCCCCTTGCCGCACACGACGAGGATGCTGCGGGCGCTCTCCAGGATGAAGCTGAACGGCTCGGGCATGCTCAGCGTCACGGTCCCGGCCGCGTCGTCGGCCTTGGCCTGCATCCCCACGGGGACGAACACGCCGTAGACGGGCGACTTGGTGGCCGGGTCGGCGATGTGGTTGACGCTCGCGGCGACGTCGGAGGCGGTCAGCGGCGCGCCGTCGGAGCAGGTGGCCCCCTTGCGCAGGGTGAAGGTGACGGAGTCGGGCTTGACCTGCCACGTCTCGGCCAGCCCTGGGACGATCTTGCCGGCCGCCGAGTAGTGCACGAGCGGGTCGTAGGCCAGCGAGAGCACGGTGTTGGTGACCGACAGGACGCCCATGGCCGGGTCGAGCGCGCCGGGGTCGGCGGGGAGCGCGAAGGTGAAGGTGCCACCCGTGGCCGCCGTGCCTCCGTCCGTCCCTCCGCAGGCGGCCGCGAGCAGGGCGAGCGCGGTAAGTGCCGCTGCTGCTGGTTTTCTCATGGGGACTCCAGACGGGCGTGGGGGATGTGCACCACCTTCGCCGCTCGTCCGGGCTCGTTCTTCGTGCCCGATCACGAAAAAGCCGGGCGTCCTGGTGCTACCGGCCGAAGATCCGCATCTGCAGCATCGCGGTGAGCCGGGCGTCCGGGTCGGCCAGGTCCAGGCCGCTGATCTCAAGGAGGCGCTTGAGCCGGTAGCGGAAGGTGTTGGCGTGGATGTGCATCTGGGCGGCGGCGATGTTGACCTCGCCGAACGCGTCCAGGTACGCCCGCAGCGTGGCGGCCAGCTCGGTGCCGTGCTCGGCGTCGTGGTCGAGCAGCCGCTGGTAGGGCCCGGTCGGCGTCTGCTCCTCGGCGGCGGCCACGTCGGCGACCTGGAGCAGCAGCGACTCGAAGTGGACCGCGGTGTACCCGGCGGCCTGTCCCGTCGTGCCCCGGGCGCGCAGCACCCGCAGCGCCCGGTCGGCGTCGGCCCTGGACCGGGCGACCTGGGAGAGGCTGAGCGCCAGCCGGCCGGCGCCCACGTTGGCGGCGTGCCGGGGGCCGACCCTGGCCAGGAAGCTCTCCGCCACGCGTACGGCCCGCGCCTCCTCCTCGCCGGCCGAGTGCAGGGGCAGCACCGCGTACGCGACGGACCCGATGAGCGCGGCGGCGGCCTTCGGATGGATGGCGCCGACGTGCAGCGCCAGCGCGTCACAAAAGCGCTGGCGGTCGCTCTCGCCCCTGGCCGGGTCGGCGGCGTCGACGTCGGAGAGCTGGGCGGCCAGCACGCACAGGCGGGTGGTCGCGATGCCGAGCCGCTCGGCCGCCTCGGCCGCGTCCGTGCCGCCGGCCAGCACGGTGGACAGCAGGTCGGCGCGCATCCGGCGCTGGGTGTCGGCCCCGGCCCGCTCGCGCAGCAGCTGCAGCGCCACGATCTTGGCCGCGTCGGCGAGCGCCCGCTGCCGCTGCGCGCTGAGCGGTTCGTGGACGACCGCCCAGATGGAGCCGAGGATCTCGTCGCCCGATCGCACCGCCACGGCGGCCCGGTTGACGACGGTGCCGTCGTCGATCTCGATGTAGATGGGCTCGCGGCTCTGGTAGAGCCGCTTGAACTCGCCCCGCTCGTCGAGCAGCCGCAGGTAGCGCTCGGGCACCTCGCGGCCGAGCACGGTCTCCACGCGGCCGGGGTCGGCCTCGTCCTGCCGGCCGGAGAACGCCAGCACCCGCGAGGACCTGTCCTCGATCGTGACGGGCGCGTCGAGCAGCGCGCAGACGGCGTTCGCCAGCGAGAACAGGTCTCCCTGCGACTCCTGGCCGGGCTCGGCCAGGTCGCCCTCCGCCAGCAGGGAGCGCAGCAGCGCCGCCACCTGGGACCAGGAGGCGGCGCGGGTGAGGCCGAGCACGGCGACCCCGGTCTCCAGCACGGTGGCGCGCACCCGCTCGTCGGCGTCCACGGGCAGCTTCACCACGACGCCCGCCGCCTGCGGCGCCCGGCCGAGCAGGGCGCAGATGTCGGCCGCGCCCTGCACCCCGACGGCGAGCAGGATCCCGCCGCGCGGGACGATCAGCTCGTCGAGCGGATCGTAAATGTGCACGCCGGTGACCTCGATGTCGAGGTCACCGGGGGACGCGGCCACGTCGAGGACCGTGCTGCCCAGATCCTGCAGGATCCGCCCGAGACTGGCGCGCGGACGATTCCGCATCTGGTCACGATATTCCACGTGCAGGGACATCAGCCGCGCGCGGGTGCGCCGAGCGGGTCCACCACGCCTCCTCAGCCGGTCTTCGGGGTGGCGCGCGCGCCCAGGTGCACGTACGGGGACCCGTCCGCCAGCTCGTAGAACACCGCCGACGTCCAGTCGGGAGCGCCGCCGATCTTGCACACGAACGTCACGTCGTCGACCGGTACGAGCGGCATCTCCTCCGGCTCCTGCAGGGCGGCCAGCGCTCCCGTGGCCTCGTGCCGGAGCCACGGCTCCCCGTCGCGCATCGATATGGTCAGCCGGGCGCCGGCCCGCTCGTAGACGCCGGTGTAGCGCCCGGCGTCCACCTCGACCGGCGTCTGAGGCGGCTCCGGCGAGGCCGGCACGGTCAGGCCGTCGAGCTCGGCGAACAGCTCGGTGGCCAGGGCGCGGGTGAAGGAGTTGGCGTGGCCGCCGTTGGCGGTGGCGCACACGACGGTGCCGGTGTCCGGCACCGCCCACAGCATCGCGTGCTGGCCGATGGTGTTGCCGCCGTGGGAGATGACGCGGTGGCCGCTCCACTCGTCGAGGATCCAGCCGATCCCCCACTGCCTGCCGAGGGTGTACGGGTTCGGGATGTCCACCTGCGGCTCCCACATGGCCGAGGCGTCGGCCAGCAGGCCGCCTTCGAGGTGGGCGCGGCCGAAGGCCACCACGTCGGCCGCCCTGGCGCAGACCAGCCCGGCCGGGCCCATCGCCCGCATGAGCCCCCACACCGGGGCCGTCTTGCCGTCGGCGTGGCCCATCGCGGCGCTGAAGCGCAGCACGTCCTCCGGCAGGGTCCAGGTGTGGGAGAGGCCGAGCGGCTCGGAGATCTGCTCGCGCAGCACGTCGTCCCAGCGCTTGCCGGTCAGCCGCTCCAACACCCGGCCGGCGATGACGAACCCCGAGTTGCAGTAGGACTGGGTGACGCCGAGCGGATGGTTCTGGATCAGGTCCGCGCAGGCCGCGACGTACTTCTCCACGCAGTCGTCGCCGCGCCCGGTGTCGATGAACAGGTCGCCGTCGATGCCGCTGGTGTGGGAGAGGAGATGCCTGATGGTGACGTTCTTGGTCACCTCCGCGTCGGCCACCTTGAACTCCGGCAGCACCTCGGCCACCGGCGTGTCCAGCGTCAGCCTGCCCTGCTCGATCTGGAGCATGATCAGGGTGGCGGTCCACACCTTGGTGACCGAGCCGATCTGGAACAGGGAGTCCGGGGTCGCCGGGACCCCGGTGTCCACGTTGAGCGTGCCGGCGGCGTACTCGTGCAGCTCGCCTCGGTGCAGGTACGCCAGGGTGGCGCCGGGCACCTCGTACTGGGCGATCAGCTCGGGGAGACGCCGATCCATTGCTCCAGCCACGCGATGATCCTCTCATTGTAGTCGTACCGGTGTGAGGGCCGGCCGTTCAGGATGAACAGATGGCTCGCGCCGGGATAGCGCACCAGCCGGACGGGCACCCCGCGCTCCCGCAGCGCCGCGAACCACTGCTCGGACTGGCCGACGGGGCAGCGGTCGTCGTTCTCGCCGTGCAGGATGAGGGTCGGGGTGGTGACCTCGCCGGCGCGGGTGATCGGGGACTGCGCGGCCAGGTCGCCCGCGCACTCGTACATCTTGAGCTGCAGGCCCAGGTCGGACGTGCCCGTCATGCTGGTCAGGTCGCTCACGCAGCCGCCGGGGACGGCGGCCTTGAACCGGCCGGTCCTGGTCGTCAGCCAGCACGTCATGTAGCCGCCGTAGCTGTAGCCGGTGACGGCCAGCCGCTCGGGGTCCGCCGTTCCGTCGGCCACCAGGTCGTCGACCGCGGCGAGGAAGTCCTGGGTGTCGGCCAGCCCCCAGGCGCCCATGGCGGCCTTGTAGAAGGCCTCGCCGTAGCCGTCGCTGGCGCGGGGGTTGAGCGTGAGGACGGTCCAGCCGCGGGCCGCCAGGCTCTGGTGGTACAGGTGGACGCCGTCGAAGACCGGGGCCCAGGCGTTGTGCGGGCCGCCATGGACGTCCAGCAGGAGCGGGCCGGGGGTGGCCGCGTTCTCGTCGCGCAGCACGAATCCCTCGACGGGGGTGCCGTCCGGGGCGGTGAACGTGCGGCGGACGGGGGTGAACAGCTCGACACCCTCCGGCGCGTAGCCGGTGAGCCGGTCGTGCGTGCCGTCCGGCCCGGCGAGGTAGACGTCGCCGGCGCTGTGCGGGGTGGCGGCCACGTACGCGATCCGGCCCGCCGCGACGCTCGCGCCCGACACGCTCGTCTCCTCCGGCACCAGCCGCTCGGCGGGCGCCCGGTAGAGATGGGTCGAGCCGCGGTCGCGGGCGCAGAACAGCAGGTCGTCGCCCAGCAGCGCGGGCACCGCGCCCGGGTATCCGGGGTGGCCGATCATGACGTTGCGGTCCAGGCCCGTCTCCACCTCGGCGGGGCCGCCCGTGCCGAGCGTGAACAGGCGGACGTGCCCGACGGGATCGCCCTTCAGCCCCGCGACGACGAGCCGCCCGCCGAGCCACCACGCGCCGGCGCAGATGAGCTCGGGGTCGGTCAGACGCTCGGGCTCGGCGCCCTCGCGGGCGTCCACGGCGTACACCGCGCCGCCGGCCTCCAGGTCGCGCCCCGGCTCCAGGTTCGCCACGAACGCCAGCCGCGTGCCGTCCGGCGACCACGACGGCTCGCCGGCGTGGAAGTCGCCCCGGGTGACCTGCTCCGTCCGCCCGGTGCCGGCGTCCACGACGAACAGGTGCACGCTCATGCCGCGCAGCAGCCCCGTGCCGTCCGCCTTGTAGTCGAGCCGGTCGGCCACCACGGGCGCGTGCGGGCCGGCGCCGGTGGTGACGGGCCCCGCGTAGGCGATCCGGGTGCCGTCCGGCGACCACACGGGCGCGCCCCCGCCGTCCGGGCGCGGAGCGAGCGGGCGCGGCTCCCCGCCGTCCATCGGCAGCAGGTGGAGCTGCGGCCGGCCGTCCACCGGACGCAGGTACGCCAGTGTGCGGCCGTCCGGCGACCAGCGGGCCGTGCTCCCCTCGGCCAGCCGGCGCGGCGGCGCTCCGGGAGCGGCCAGCCAGATCTCCGTACGGTTCTCGTCGGCGTCGCGATCGGCGGTCGTCAGCGTGTACGCGACCGCGCCGCCGTCGGGGCGCAGCTGCGGATCGGATGGAACGGCGATGCGGTAGAGGTCGTCCAGGACGAGACGCGTCATGGTCGAACGGTAGGCCAGTGCCGGCCGTCCTTCTTCGGTCTGCGCCACGAACGAACCCCGCCCGCGTTGTGCCCCGCCACCAAGCCTGTCGCCTATA
>NZ_VCKX01000001.1 GCF_005889725.1 Nonomuraea zeae | reverse complement strand
CCGGCCTGGGTGAGGTCGACACCGGTCAGTTCCTTGGTGGCCGGGTCGTATTCGACGACCGAGCTGGTGAGCACGCCGACGACCTTGCCGCCGCGCAGGAAGATCCGGCCGAAGGACGCTCCGTCGTACGGCACGGCCAGCTTCTCCGTCGTGGCGGTGTCGCGGTCGTAGCGGTAGAGCGTGCCCGAGGGCCGGGTGCCGAAGTAGACGTCGTTGTTGGCCGCGTCGATGCCGATGGCGGTCACGTAGGAGTCGCCGGGCGCGTCGACCAGCGTGTATGTGGAGGGGTCCGCAGTCTCCATGAGCATCATGTCACCGGTCGCCGACAGTCCCGCGGCCAGCAGTCCCTGCTCCAGGGCGAGCGTGCCGACGAAGGTGCGGTCGGCCAGTTCGGGCGGGAGGATCTCGCGCTTGGCGCCGGTGGCCCGGTCGATGGCGATCAGGTGCGCCTTGGCGCCGACGCCCGCGTAGATCGTGGTGTCGTCGACCGCGATGCTCCGGACGTACTGCTCTCCGGCGACGGCCTGGCCGAAGTCACGCGTCTTGCCGGTGGCCGGGTCGTACTCGACCACCCGGCCGCCCGGATACGTGCCCGCGTACAGCTTGCCGTCGCTCGCGGCGTCCAGGCACCAGATGAAGTTGTCGGGCTTGACGTCGGCCACCTTCACCGCGGTGCCGGTCGTGGTGTCGACCTTGTGGAGATCGCCGGGCGTGTACGTGCCCACGTACAGGTCGGTGCCGACGGCGGCGGTCGCCCACGCGCCGTCGCCCGAGGGCAGCTCGGTGATCGAGGTGACCTTGCGCTGGGCGGGGTCGTAGGCGCCGATCTTGGTCGGCTTGATGCCGCCGGTGGCCACATAGAGCTTGTCGCCGACGAACTCCGACCCGCTGATCGAGGTCACCGAAGAGGCGGGGCCCAGATCATCGACGACCGGCGCGGGCGCTCCGGTCACCAGACCGACGGCCAGAGCGACCGCGACGACTGCGTTGAACGGCATTGGGGGGTACTGCCTTCCATTTACGGACTGGACCGATATTTGCGCAATTCGTATCACGAAGGCCGAGAATCAATCAAGGTTGTGCTATGGGGCGCGGCGCGTGTACCGCTCGAAGAGTGAGCAGCGCCGTGGAGCGCGACTCCAGTCCGTTCTGAGGGCTGTGAAAGCACCACCACTCTCGGACCGGAGTTACCCGAAGGCGCCGACCAAGACCATCGCCCGCTACGGCCGAGTCGATCTCCTTCGTATCGACGAGCTCGGCTGTGTGGAGCGCAAAGCGCCTGGCCGTCCTCATCGCGTCGAGGAAGAACACCGGGCCCAGCTGGGTGCCGAGACTGCTGTCACCCGCCACAGGCGCTTGCGTTAGTGCAGGTCGAGAGATTCGCTCCAGGAAGCGCACCTTTTTGGGATCATCAACACCAAGCGGCAAAGATCTCTACGCGGAAGCGGTGCCATGGCCGACCCCCTGCGCGACGGCGATCCGACCCACATGGGCCCCTATCGGCTGCACGCGCGGCTCGGCGGGGGCGGGATGGGACAGGTGTTCCTGGGCCGTTCCCCGGGCGGGCGCCTGGTGGCCGTGAAGGTGGTGCGGCCCGAACTGGCCGACAACGCGGACTTCCGGCGGCGCTTCGCTTCCGAGGTGGAGGCCGCCCGCAAGGTCGGCGGGTTCTACACCGCCCAGGTCGTGGATGCCGACACCGGCGCCGCCCGGCCGTGGCTGGCCACCGCCTACATCCCCGGCCCCTCCCTGCACCAGGCCGTCGAAGAGCATGGGCCGCTCCCTCTGGAGTCGGTCGCGGTGTTGGGAGCCGGTCTGGCCGAAGGGCTTGCGGCCGTACACGCCTGCGAGGTGGTGCACCGCGACCTCAAACCCGGCAACGTCATTCTCGCCGAGGACGGGCCCCGTCTGATCGACTTCGGCATCGCCCGCGCCCTGGACGCCACCAGCCACACCCAGACCTCCACCGTCCTGGGTACCGCCGCGTTCATGTCCCCGGAACAGGCCACGGCCCAGAAGGTCGGCCCTGCCTCGGACGTGTTCTCGCTCGGCTGCGTGCTGGCCTTCGCCGCGACCGGCCGCAGCCCTTTCGGAAGGGGCCCCGTTCACGCGGTTCTCTTTCGGGTGGTGCACGCCGACCCCGACCTGCACGGAGTGCCCGCCCCACTGGCCGCTCTGGTGGCGGCCTGCCTGGCCAAGGACCCCGCCGCCCGGCCCAGCCTGGAGCAGGTGCTGACCCAGCTCACCGCGCTCGGTCCGCCTGGCCAGGGGCGGTGGCTGCCTGAGGAGCTCACCCAGGTCATCGCCGAACACCGAACCCTGCCGCTGACCGCCCCTCACGACCCGGCCACCGGGACCGGTGGTGACGGTCCCCGAACGACGGCACCACCACCGCCCGGCCACGCGAGCCGGCCGCTTTCACCGCAGCCCTTGCTGGTCGACGAACGCCGCCGCAGGAACGGCGGCGGCCCGCTCGACCCCCATCGGAACGCCGTCTACTGGATGCTCGCCCTCTTCACCCTGATATCCGTGCTCACGGCCGTCCACCAGCTCGCCGCGTCCAAGTGGGGATACGCAGCCTTCACCACCAATGTCAAGGAGAGACCATGGGAGCCGATCGCACTGTTGCTGTGGTGTGCCCAGGTGGTCTCCGGGGCGGGGCTGGTGGTGGCTTGGCTGCTCTGGTTTTTTCGCGTACGCCAGGTCGCCGAGAAGTTCACGCCCGGGCGGCTGCGATATCGCCCATCCATGGCGGTGATCGGCTGGTTCATACCGGTGGGGAATCTCTTCTTGCCCAAGCAGGTCGCCGACGATGTCTGGCACGCCTCCAGCCTGCCTGGTCAGGAACGGACAATGGCTCCCGTCGGTGTACTGCACACGTGGTGGGCCTTCTGGCTGGTTACTCTCGTGACCTGGCCCGTCTTCTGGACTCCATGGTGGCAGTTGACCTTCATGGGCTGGCGGAACAGCTCCTACTTCGGGCTGGGTTTCTTCATCAGCCTGGCCCTGCACGTGCTGGTAGCACCAACGGTGGTCGTCACCGCCGCCTATGTCCGCCGCCTGTCCGCCATACAGGCGGCGAAGCTCGACGGCTGACTGCTGGGCACGGCGCCTCTGCGCGCCCCGACCTCCTCATCGGCAAAATCACGGGCTGGTGAATCGGCGACGCGGCCTCCGAGCCCGGCGCCGGCACCGGCATCGCCTGCCTGGCCATCCTGCTGATCGGCGGGGCGCTCCCGGACCGGTTCTGACCTCGGACGATCCTGATCGCCGGGCCGCTCGTGCAGCCGGCCGCGCCGTCCACGGTCTGGGAGGCACGACCGACAGGCGCAGGCCCTGCCTCGCGTCCCAAGATCGTCACTGTAGAACGCCCCGCACGAGGAACGGCATGACCAAGCGAGCGCGACCCGCTTCGCGAGGCTGCCCGACGCCGCGCGCCGGCCCGCTGCGGGGCCGCCGGTCAGTCGACCTCGCTCATCCGGGGCACCTCAGCCGTCGACGCCCGCGTCACCGCGAAGTGACCCCCTTGACGCCCCAGCACCCGCTCGACGACGACGGCGGAGAGGCAGAGGAGGGCCGCGAGCACGGAGAAGACGGGGAAGATCGCGGTGTCGCCCCAGACGGTCGCGCCGATGCCCACAAGGAGCGTGGGCGTGATGAGCGCGCCGTACGCGAGCAGATAGAACATGGACATGACGGCCCCGCGCCGCTCGGCGGGGATGTGTGCGGTCAAGTGGCGCAGGGAGCCGCCGAAGGCGAGTCCGTAGGCGCCGCCTTGGAGCGCGACGGTGACGATGATGATGACGGCGTTGCCGGTCGCGAAGCCGGCCACTCCGGCCAGCATGAGCACGGCGAGCGCCGTGTCGCCGGCGAGTGCGACCGTGCGGGCCGGGTAACGGGCGCTGATGACCTGCGTGGAGGCGGCGGCGAGGGTCACTGCCGCGATGACGACACCGCCGAAGAACGCTCCGTCGACGTGCGCGGCGTGGGCGGCGATCGAGGGTTCCAGCGAGAAGCAGACCCCGAGCACGGCCCAGGCGGCGCCTGCGCCGATCACGGCGAAGACGAAGCGCCCGCGGATTTCCTTGGGCACCTGCGGGCGGGGGATCCCCAGGGGCGCGGCACCGGCCGAGGGGTGCGGCTCACGCATCACCACGAGGAGGACAAGCAGGACGAGGGCGATGAGCGCGTCGGCGAGGTAGGGCAGGAACAGGGGGTGAAAGCCGGTCTGGGCGAGGGCTGCGGTGCCGAGCGCGGCGACGGCGATGCCGACGTTGAACGCGATGGCAGTGAGCGTCCCGCTCCGGGCCGCCCGCTCGGGACTCACGTCCAGCAGGGCGGCCCCGCCGACGACAACGATCGCGCCGATGCCCAGGCCGTTGAGCATCCGCGCCACGACGAGATATCCGGGTCCCGAGGCGAAGATGAAGACGACGAGCCCGGCGAGCAGCAGCAGGACAGCGACGAGGAGCACGGGCCGCCGGCCGTACCGGTCGGACAGGGCCCCGGAGACGATGATCGCGACGACCGCCACGGCCCCGTAAGCGGCGAAGATGACAGTGGTGAGAAAGGGGGGATAGCTCCACTTCTCGGCGTACAGGGAGTAGAGCGGTGAGGGGATGGCGGAGGTCGCCTGCCCGAGCATGAGGAGGACGAGGAGGGCCGCGTAGCTCCAGGACTGGGGACGACGACGGCCTGGGGAGAGCACCTTCACGAGGACTCCTGGCAAGTATGATGTGCATCGTACTTCGTGGATGTTAGGGAGAAGTACGATGCTCGTCAAACTTGGAGTTTCTGATGCCGTCCTGGGAGACCCCACCCGACCAGTTGCCGCCCGTCGCCGCCGTGCAGAAACTGCTGCGTGCACTCGCAGACCCCGTACGCCTGGAAATGGTCCGCCGCCTGGCAGCACACCCCGCCGGCGAAGCCCCCTGCTCGGACCTTTACGAGGGCCTGAACAAATCCACCGCGACCCACCACTTCAAGATCCTGGTCGAGGCGGGCATCCTGCACCCGGTCATGGTCGGCCCCTCCCGCGGACACCGCCTCCGCCGCGCCGCCCTCCAAGAGGCGGTACCGGGCCTGCTGGACGTGCTGATGGCGGCTATCGCGCGCGAGGCTGACGGTCTCGGGACCTGGCGCGGGTGAGCAGGCTGCTGTCGCGCAGCACGTCGGCCAACCTCGACAGGCGCAAGGTTGGCCGGCACGAAAGTGCGGCTGTGATCGTCTTCGGGGCCGGCTACAGGGCGGCACTCGCACTTCGGTTCGGCCGTCGGAGCACCATGCCGGGGCCGCCCTGCCCAGAGCCGGTGCCGAGGCGGAACACGTCGGCGGCCGCCGTCCGGCGGTCGACCGTGACCACCCCGTTGACGAGCACGAAGTCGATGCCGGCGGGTGCGGCGGGCGCCTCGAAGGTCGCCCGCTCCCCGACGGTCGCCTCGTCGAAGACGACGACGTCGGCTCGCATGCCGGCCCGCAGGATGCCGCGGTCCTCCAGGCCCATCAGCGAGGCGGGCAGGGAGGTCATCTTCTGCAGTGCGGTCTCCAGCGGCAGCGTCCGCTTCTCGCGTACGTACTCGCCCAGCACCTTCGGGAAGGCTCCGTAGCTACGCGGGTGGCAGGGGGCCAGCCAGGGCTGGTTGAACCCGTCGGTGCAGACGGCGAGGTAGGGCAGAGAGAGGTAGCGGCGGACGGCGTCGTCGTTCGTGCTGAGGTCCGTCCCCATGACGGCGTCGTCGCGCTCGTCGGGCAGCATCTCCAGGATCAGCTCGGCGACCTCCTCCGGGGTCGGCGTGACACCCCGCTCGGTCAGGATCCGCGACAGCGAGGTCCCCTGCCACCTCTGGCCCCGGCCGTCGGTCCAGTCGAACACCACGACCAGATCCCCGTCTCCGCCGTGGTAGCGGGCGATCCGGTCGACGATGCCGGCCTTGATCCGGCGGCGGTGGCCGGGGTCGCGCAGGTAGGTGCTCTTCAGGGTCGGCTTGCCCGCCGCCAGGTGCTCGCCGGGGATGAAGATGGACGGGTTCCAGCCGAAGAAGCGGTACGGATACTGGTCGCCGGCCACGTCGATGCCGTCGGCCCGGGCCGCTTCGATGGCGCCGATCACCGCGTCGGTCTTCCACCAGTTGCACGCGCCGTCCGTCTTGAGGTGGGAGAGCTGGACGCGCGCGCCCGAGTCGCGGCCGATCCGGATCGCCTCCTCGACCGCGGCGAGCAGGTGGTCGCCCTCACTGCGCATGTGGCTGGCGTAGAAGCCGCCGTGCTCCGCCACGACCGTGGCGCACGCGATCAGCTCAGCGGTACGGGAGGAGAGCCCGGGGATGTATTCGAGCCCGGTCGACATGCCGAACGCGCCGTCCGCCATCGCCTTCTCGAATACGCCTTTCATGGCCTCGATCTGCTCGCCGGAGAGGTCTTCGAGCCCGGCCGGGATCCCGCAGGCGCCGCGTACGTATCCATGCCCGGCGAGGGTGCCGAAATTGACCGCCGGCGGGTGGAGATCCAAGCGGGCCAGGAGCTCGCCGGGCGCCATTTCTGACATTCCGCAGTTGCCGGCGAGGACCGTTGTTATCCCCTGCATGAGGTAATTCTTGAAGAGCAGGTGCTCCGGATCCCGGAAAAGGTCGAGATCGGTGTGGGTGTGAATGTCGACGAATCCGGGACACGCGACCCGGCCGCCCGCCTCGATGACGTCCGTGGCCGGGCCGATGAGCTCGGCGACCTCGTTCCGGCCGCCGACGTGGCTGATCCTGCCGCCGGTGATCGCCAGGGCCTCCGCGTACGGCAGTGCCGGGTCCATCGTGAGGACCGAGGCGTCGAGCACGACGGCGTCCGCCGCTCCACGGCCTGAATCGGGCATGCGAGTTCCGTTTCGTCTCGTCCGGCAATTGCAGGATTGTCGTCACGGCCGCGAAGCGATGTCAAGGACACTAATGCGCCGTGCGCGCAAGTCGTATTCACCGGCGGCAAAATGCAGGTTGAGCCAAGTACGCCAATTCAGCGCCGGTCGGGGGCGAGCAGGCCGGCCGGCAGGCCGAGTTGCTCGGCCGTGAAACGGGCGAGCATGTGCCGCGCCGACTCCGCGGACATGTCGCTGTAGCCGAGGGTGTTGCGCACGGCCAAACTCTCGGAGATGGCGACATAGCGTTCGCACACCTCGGTGAGCGGCGCGACCGGCGCGAACGTCCCGTCCCGCACGCCCGCGGCGAACACCCCCAGCACCGCGTCCGCCCATCTCCTCGACATGCGGACGCACTCGTCGAGGAAGGCCGGATGACGCCTGACCCGCGCCCACACCTCCAGCCAGAGCAGATATTCCTCGAAGGTGCCCTGGTCGCCGGGAATGCTGAGTTCGAGCAGGTGGCGAAGGTGCCCGATGGTGCTCACGTTCTCGTCGAGCAGGCGCTGCAGGGTCACGTGCAACTGGTCGCCCGCCCAGCGAAAGGCCGCCAGCAGCGCCTCGTCCTTGCTCCGGAAGTAATAGTGGATGCTGGCGTTCGACACCCCCGCCTCGCGGGCGATGTCGGCTATGCGGGTCGCCTCGATGCCGCGCTGGGCCATGATCCGGCACGCGGCGATCCGGATGCGGTCCTCCGGGCTGCCCGGATCGGGGGCCCGGCCGGGCCGGTTGTGGCCCTGCTCCTTCCAGAGACCGGCGAGCCGGCGCAGCAGGTCCGCGTCGTCGCCACCGGCCTGGAGGACCTCGTCGATACGCCGCGTCATCCGCCAGGCCCGCCGGTAGTCGACGCCCAGCGCCCCCGCGATCTGGTTCGGCCGGACCTTGCCGGGGGCGTCCAGCACGATGACCACGGCGTCCAGCCAGGCCGCGAGCGGCACGGGCGAGCCGGCGAACGGCGTGGTCGACGCCGGGTAGACGTGCGCGCCGCAGCTGTCGCACGCGTACGCCCGCCGTCGCGAGACCCGATGGAACGAGCGGTGCGCCGCGCATCGCCGGCAGAACGGCGCCCGGCCGTCGGGGGCGTGGACGACGCTCCAGAGCAGAGCCAGGGCGGCCCCTTCCTTCGCGGCATCCGGGGCCGGCCGAGCGGTACTTGTTTCTACAGGTATGTTCACGCTTCTGGCTCTCGGTAAATACAAGGTATTACGTTCCTTGACAAGCCATCTTGGCGAATGAAATTGTTTCCGGCATCAAAGATATACCTTCAGAAACATTGGAGAAACAAATGCCGGCGCCGTTTCGCGATGATCTCCGGAGCGCGCCCGCGACCTGGACGGGCGGCGAATCCCCGGCTGCGGGCTTCGTCACCCGGCTCACGTGGGAGCAGCTGCCCCGCGAGGTGATCGACCGGGCCGTGATGTGCCTGACCGACACGCTCGCGGCCATGCTCGCCGGCCGGGCGTCCAGGTCGGCGCGCGCCGCGGACGACCTTGCGCACGCCTGGTGGCCCGCCGGCGCGGCGACGTCGATCGTCAGCGGGAGGCCCCTCTCCACCGGTGGCGCCGCCTTCGCCAACGCGATCGCGGCCAACGCCGTGGACATCGACGACTGCGGCATCTACACCTGGGGCCATCCAGGCGCCCAGGTCGTCCCCACCGCGCTCGCCCTGGCCGAGGAGTTGCGCCTCAGCGGGCGCGAACTGCTCACCGCGATCGTCGTCGGGTACGAGATCGCCTTCCGGGCCGGCCGCTGCGTCAATCACGAGCAGAGCGCGGTCCATTCGGCGGAGCGCACCTACCGGGCCTGCGGATCGTGGGGAGCGGTGGCGTGCGCCGCGATCGCCTGCCATGTCCTCGGGCTCGACGAGGCCACCACGCGCCACGCGCTGGGCATCGCCGAGTACGACTCGCCCGACCTGCCGATGATGCGCGCCATCGACACACCCGGCATGGTCAAGCACGGCGTCGGCTTCGGAGCCCTCACCGGTCTGCTCTCGGCGGACCTCGCGCGCCGCGGGTTCACCGGCATCGAGCCCAGCCTCGACCTGGCGCGGTTCCGCCCATACGTGGACGACCTGGGCGGCGACTACTACCTGCCCCGCGGCATCACCTGGAAGCGGTTCTCCAGCTGCGCCTGGACCCACCCCGCGCTGCTCGCCGTCGAGAAGTTACGGTCTGCGCACCCGCTGCCGCCCGAGGTCATCGACCGCGTCGTCATCGAGACCTATCCCGACGCCGCGCGGCTGGGCACGCGGCTGCCCGAGACCACCGAGGAAGCCCAGTTCAACCTGGCGTGGCCGGTGGCGGCCCTGCTGGTGGACGGCCGGGTCGGGCCGGACCAGGTGGCGGAGTCACGCCTGACCTCGCCCGAGATCACCGCGCTGTGCCGGCGCATCGACGTGGTGGTGACGGACGAGCTGACCCGCCGCTACTACCTCTCGGAGGTCAACGACCCGGAGGGCAGCGACTCCGCCGTCGTCACCGTCACGCTGACCGACGGCACCGAGCTGTCGTCGGGCCGGGTCGATCACGTCCTCTACCCTGAGCCCGGATGGACTCAGGACGAGATGCGGGACAAGTTCTCCTGGCTGGCCTCCGGCCGGCTCGAGCCCGCGTCGGTGCCCCGTTTGCTGGCGGCCCTGGCAGACCTGGAGTCCGCCGACGACAGCTCCGTCCTCATGCGGGACCTGGCGTCATCCCTGATACCGGTTGGAGCCAACTGATGAGAGCACTACCGAAGCGCGGCCGGTCGACGTTCCTGGGCATGGTGGCGATGGTCCTCACGCTCGGCGGATGCGCGCTGGCCTCCGACCCACCCGCCCCCGAGGTGGGCACTCAGGGCAGCACCGCTCCTGCGGCCGCGACCCCGGCGGCCGACTCCGCCCTCCACGACCTGCTGCCCGAGCGGATCAAGTCGGCCGGCGTCATCCGCGTGGCCAGCAACATCCCCTATCCGCCCTGGGAGATGTACACGACGGCCGGCGGCCGGCAGCCGACCGGCATCGACTACGACCTGTCCCAGGCACTGGCGGCCAAGCTCGGCGTGCGGGCCTCGTTCGACCAGACGGCCTTCGACAGCATGATCCCGGCTGTCCTGGCCGGCAAGGCCGACATCGTCATGGCGGGCATCTTCGACACCCCCAAGCGGCGCGAGTCGCTGAGCTTCGTCGACTACGCCAAGGACGGCTACTCCCTGCTGGTCTCCAAGGGCAACCCCGAAGGCATGAAGGACGTCACCGACCTGTCCGGCAAAACCGTCGCGGTGCAGAGCTCCACCTCGGAGGAGGCCGCGATCGGCAAGCTGAGCAAGCGCTTCGAGACGCAGGGCAAGCCCGGCGTCACGGTCCTGTCGTTCCCTGGCGACAGCGAGGCGTTCCTGGCCATCAAGAGCGGCAAGGCGGTGGCCCGCGTGCAGGCCACCTCCGCCGCCGCGTACGCCGTCAAGACCTTCGAGAACGGGAACGCGTTCGAGCTGGTCGACGCACCATCGATCACCGCGGAGTTCGGCGGTGGCAGCGAAGGCATCGGTGTCCCCAAGCCGGACACCGAGCTCCTGACGGCGCTGCAGAAGGCGCTGCAGGCGCTGATGGACGACGGGACCTATCTGAAGATCCTCACCAAGTACGGCGTGCAGAACATCGCGCTGACCAAGGCGGAGATCAACCAGGGAACCGACTAGGGCACCCGTCCGCGAGAAAGAGAATGTGCTGTGACCCCCTTGGCACCCGCTGACACCATCTCCGCCCCCACCGGGCAGCGGCCCCCTCCCGTCGCCGTGGTGCCGGTCCGCCGGTACGGCCGATGGGCCGCGGCGGCCCTCGTCGCGTACGTCCTGTTCGCCCTCGGCTGGTCGTTGTGGCACAACCCCAACCTCGACGTCGCCTCGATCCGGCAGTACCTGTTCGCGCCCTCGATCCTGCACGGGCTCGCCGTCACCGTCGAGCTGACCCTGGTGGCCATGGTCATCGGCATCGCCGGCGGCGTGCTGCTGGCGGTGATGCGGCTGTCGGACAACCGCGTGCTGTCCGGCGTCGCCTGGGGCTACATCTGGTTCTTCCGGGGCACTCCGCTGCTGGTCCAGATCATCTTCTGGGGATTCCTGGGCGCGCTCTACCCCAACCTCTTCCTCGGGATCCCGCTGACCGGCGTGGTCTTCGGGTCGGTGCCCACGAGCTCGGTCATCGGCGCGGCGACCGCGGCGGTGCTGGCGCTGGCCACGAACGAGGCCGCCTACTGCGCCGAGCTCGTACGAGCGGCGATCATCTCGGTCGACGGCGGGCAGCGCGAGGCGGCCATGTCGCTCGGCATGTCCTCGGCGCGCAGGATGAGATTCGTCATCCTGCCGCAGGCCATGCGGGTGCTGATCCCGACGCTCGGCAACGAGGCCATCTCGATGCTCAAGATGACCGCGCTGGTATCGGTCATCTCCGGACGGGACCTGATGACCAGCGTCCAGCAGATCTACCAGCAGAACTTCAAGATCATGCCGCTGCTGGTCGTGGCGTCGCTGTGGTACCTGCTCCTGACGTCGATCCTGAGCATCGGCCAGCACTACGTGGAGCGCTACTTCGGCCGCGGATTCGGGACGAAGCACGCCGCCGCCGCCGAACGGCGGGCGCGCCGCCGCGCGGCCGTCCGGGCGAAAGCCCAGCCGGCCGCCTCGCCGGAGGCCGGGGCCGGACCCGTTCACGCGGACGGCGAGCCGATGGTGCGGACCGAGCAGGTGTGGAAGTGGTTCGGCTCCACCGACGTCCTGCGGGGCGTCGACCTCGCGGTCCACCCGCGGCAGACGCTGGTCCTGCTCGGCCCCTCCGGAAGCGGCAAGTCCACCCTGCTGCGCTGCATCAACGCCCTGGAACGGCCGGATTCCGGGCTGCTGGAGGTGGACGGTCAGCGAGTCGGGCTGCGCAGCGGCGGCGGCCGGCTGTACCAGCTGACGGAGGGCGAGCTGTGCCGGCAGCGGGCCCGCATCGGCATGGTGTTCCAGCGCTTCAACCTGTTCCCGCACATGACCGCGCTGGAGAACGTGACGCTCGGGCCGCGGCGCGTGCTCGGCCTCTCCCGCGAGCAGGCCGAGGCGGAGGCCGAACGGCTGCTGACCCGGGTCGGCCTGCGTGACAAGCTCGACTCCTACCCGGCGCAGCTGTCGGGCGGGCAGCAGCAGCGGGTGGCCATCGCGCGTGCCCTGGCGATGAAGCCGCACGTCATGCTCTTCGACGAGCCGACCTCGGCCCTCGATCCCGAGCTGGTCGGCGAGGTGCTCGACGTCATGAAGGATCTCGCCCGGCAGGGCATGACCATGATCGTCGCAACTCACGAGATCGGATTCGCCAAGGAGGTCGCCGACACCGTCGCCATGCTCGACGGGGGCGTCATCATCGAGTCGGGCCCGCCCGGGGAATGCCTGGTGGCCCCGAAGGAGGAGCGGACCAGGGCATTCCTGTCCAAGGTCCTCGCCTAGCCCGTCCCGGCCGCCGGCCAACCGCCCGCCGCCGTCTTCTCACCACGTCTGATGGAGGATTTGAACAGTGCCCGAGGTCATCGTCGTCGGCGCCGGCGTCATGGGAGCGTCGACGGCGTTCCACCTTGCCGAACGGGGTGCGCGTTCCGTCACCGTCGTCGACGCGCGACACGCCGGCGAGGGCATGAGCAGCCGCTCGTCGGCCCTCGTCCGGATGCACTACACGTTCGAGCCGGAGGTCCGCCTGGCGGTCGACAGTCTCGCGTACTTCCGCGAGTGGCCCGAACGGGTGGGGCGGCCCCCGGTCTTCCGCGAGTGCGGGTTCGTCCGCATCGTGCCGCCCGGCGAGGCGGACCTGCTGCGCAAGAACGTCGAGATGCAGCAGGCGTGCGGCGCCGAGGCCGAGGTGATCACGGCCGGCGACCTGCTCGAACTCGAACCGGGGTGGCGGGCCGACGACGTGGTCGCCGCCGCGTACGAACCTCGCGCCGGCTACGGCGACGGCGCTGTCGTGGCGGGCGACTTCCTGTCCCGGGCGCGGGAGCAGGGCGTCACGTACCGGCCCAACACCCCCGTGCGCTCGCTCCTCTTCAGCGACGGCGGCCGGGTCCGGGGGGTACGCACCGACGAGGGGGACCTCACCGCCGACCTCGTCATCCTCGCCACCGGCGTCTGGACCCGGCCGCTGCTCAGGTCGGTGGGCGCGGACCTGCCCATCGAGGCCGAATATCACGAGGTGGCGGTCCTGCGGGACGGGCCCGGCGGGCCGGCCGCCCGGATCGCGTGCATCGACTCGAACACCCGCACCTACTTCCGCCCTGAGTCCGGCGGCGGCCTGCTGCTCGGCGACTTCGTCGGCCCGCGCGCCGGGATCGACCCCGATGACTTCCCCCAGGTGCCCGGCGACGCGAACGTGGTAGAGATGGTCGGGCGAGCCGCACGCCGTGTCCCCGCACTCGCGGAGGCCGGCATCTCCCGCGGCGTGACCGGAATCTACGACATGTCGCCCGACGCCCGGCCGATGCTCGGCCCGGTGGCCGGGATCGAAGGGCTGATCGTCGCGGCGGGCTTCTCCGGGATGGGCTTCAAGATCTGCCCGGCGGTCGGCCGCGCGCTCGCCGAGTCGGCACTGGGCGAGCCGCAGACCGTGGACATCTCCGTCTTCGCTCCGGACCGCTTCGCCGAGGGCCACCCGATCACGCCCCCGTACGGCTACACCGACGATTGACCCGCCACCGCGGTGCAGACGGCCTTTCGTGCTCCGCGGACCTGCCACGGGGGTGGTCCACCTCAGGGTCGAGTCGCGCCGGCGATGCGAGTCGAACCACCAGCCAGGGAGACGGCGGCGACCTTGCGGGCCAGGAGGCGGGCCGGGTCGAGCACGGGCACAGGCACACGGCGGCTGTCCAGCGCCAGGACGATCTCGGTGCAGGCCGCCACCACCCGCTCGGCGCCGCGTTCGGCGAGGGACCGCGCGACCTCGGCCAGGGCGGTGCGGTGCCCGGCGGTGACGGTGCCGGACTTGACCGCCGCGATGGCCGCCGACACCTGCCGCTGCTCGCCGTCGGACGGTTTGACCGCCGCGATGTCCCGTTCGCGGAGCGCGTCGGCGTACAGCCCTGAATGCAGGGTGCCGGAGGTGGCGAGCAGACCGGCGGTGGTGACGCCCGCCGAGGCGAGCGCGTCCGCGGTGACCTCCACGATGCTCACCAGTTCGAGGCCTGCCTCATCGGCCAGGCGTGGGACGAAGGCGTGCGCGGTGTTGCACGGCACCACCAGCACCTCGCATCCGGCGCGCTTGAGCGCCCGGACGCCGCGCTGCAGCTGCGGGGTGGGGTCCTCGCCGAGGCCGAGCAGGCTGAGCGATCGGTCGGGTACGCGAGGGTCGGCCCAGATGACGACCGGCACGTGGCTCTGGTCGCCTGTGGCGGGCGTCTCCTCGACGAGCTTGCCGTAGAAGTCGGCGGTGGCGGCGGGGCCCATGCCGCCCAGGACGCCGACCAGGCGCGGCGGACGGTCTTGCCCGTCGTGGATCCGGGTCACGGGATGCGTCCTCTCCTCCGCGGCCGGTGGACAGCCGCAGGCAATAGGATCGCCGGATAAGGTGACTTCGCCTGAAAAATGCCTGTATCCGGCATTGGTGGAGGATAAATGCGGGAATCCGGCACACTGTCGGAGGCCGAGCTGGAGCTCATCGACGCCCTGCAGATCAACCCGCGGGCGAGTTGGGTGGACCTCGGACTGGCCACCGGCTCGGACCCGGCGACGGCGGCGCGGCGCTGGCAGCGGCTGACCAGCTCGGGCGACGCGTGGACCACCGTCGCCCTCGGCAGGCGGCAGATGCACGAGATGAGCATGGCGTTCCTGGAGATCGACTGCGTGGCGGGCGCCGCCGTCGAGGTCGCGGCGACGCTGGCTGAGGCCAGGCACTTGATCACCGTGCAGCACGTCGCCGCGGAGCACGACCTGTTCGTGATCGCCGCGGCCGCCTCGATGCCGCCCCTGGCCGACTACCTGCTCACCGACCTACCGAGGGTGCCCGGCGTCGCGAAGGTACGCACCCACCTCACGACGCGCGTCTTCGAGGCGTCGCGTCACTGGCGGCTGCGGGTGCTCCCGCAGGGGGCGGCGGCCGGGCTGGCCAGGCGGAGCGGGCCGCCCGAGTCCACCAGGCGGATGGACGGGATCGACCGGCGACTCTTCCACGCCCTGCTGGCCGACGGCAGAGCCGGGTACGCCGAGCTCGCCGCGATCGTCGGCACCTCCGAGCGGACCGTGCAGCGCAGGCTCTCCAGGCTCGTCGCGACCGAGGACATCGACTTCCGCTGCGACCTGGCCCGCTCGCAGGCCGGCTGGCACTCCTCGGCCGTGCTGTGGCTGCGCATGCCCGACCGCCTGCTGGAAGAGACGGGTACGGCGCTGCTCGGCTGGCCGGAGACCCGTACCTGCGCGGCCCTGGCGGGTAGCAGCAACATGCTGCTCACCGTCGGCCTGCACACCGTCACCGATCTGCACCCGCTGGTGATGCGGCTGGAGAAGAGGTTCCCGCACGTCACCGTCGTGGACCGGCAGATCGTCCTGCGCCAGACCAAGCTGTACGGCAGGCTGCTCGACCCCGCCGGGCGCTGCACCGGCGTCGTGCCCGTCGATCCGTGGAGCCTGGGGCCGCGCCGCTGAGGTCAGCGCGGCTGGGGGATGGCCTCGCCGCGTGCCTCCCACGCCAGGCCCGCGCGCAGCACCGCCGGCTCGTCGCTCCCGACCAGTTGCAGGTCGCCGATCGCCAGCGCGGGCAGGCCGAGCGCGGAGACCACCGAAGTGATCCTGCCGACCTCGCCGCGGACGGCGGCCTCGTCGCAGCCCACCCTGGGCGCGGGTCCGCCGAGCGTGGGCATGATCAGCAGATCGAGCCCGGACGTCAGGGCCGCGAACCGCGTTCGGGCGGCGGCCAGTTCCGCGGCGGCCGCCGCGTATTCGGCGTGGCCGATCTGCCCGGCGTCGTCAAGCTTGCGGCGTACGCCCTCGCTGTAGTGCGCGGCGTTCCTCGGGTAGGTCGCCTCGTGGGTGCGCCGTGCCTGGGCGCCGACGATCGTCCAGTAGGGGGCGAGGATGTCGTACGGCAGCGCGATCTCGTGCAGTTCGGCGCCCAGGTCGGCGAAGGAGGCCGCCGGCGCGAAGCCGTGGGCGACGCCGATCGCCCACCCGGCCAGGGAGTCGGCGGGGTCGACGGGAGTGCCGGAGAGCACCTCCCACACCCGGGTCAGGTCGGCGACCGAGGTGGCCATCGGGCCGACCCGGTCGAACATCGGCGCCAGCGGCGCGACGCCCGCGCTGGGCACGGCGCCCGCGCTCGGGCGTAGCCCGACCACGCCGCAGCAGGACGCCGGGATGCGTATCGAGCCGCCAGTGTCGGTGCCGAGGCCGAACCTGGCGATGCCGGCGGCCAGCGCGGCCGCGGTGCCGCCGCTGGAGCCGCCAGGGGCGAGGTGAGGGTGACGCGGGTTGCGTACGTCGCCCCAGTGCGGGTTCTCGCTGGTGATGCCCCAGGCGAACTCGTGCATGTTGGCCTTGCCGACCAGCAGCGCCCCGGCTCGCTCCAGCACCTCGACGCATGGCGCGGTAGTCAGCGCCTCCTGCGTGCCGTACAGGGCCGAGCCCCTGGTCGTGGGCAGGCCGGCGACGTCGATCATGTCCTTGGCCACGAACGTCCAGCCGTCGAGCGGTCCGCCGCGCGGCTGCCGCCCGGCGAGCCTGTCGATGACCGGGGTCCGGCCGGCCTCGATGAGGATGTTGTCGTCCCGGTGCCGCCTGATTGCCTCGGCCGAGTTGGCGATCGCCGCCGCGCGTTCCATGGGTCTCCTGTCGAAGGTGCTGGTGCGGCATTGATAGCGGTCAGACCTCCAGGGCGTCCAGGAGCGCCTGCAGCCGGGAGGTCTCGCGGTCGGGCCTGACCAGGGCGAAGATGCTGCGGCTGGCGTTGAGCCAGGGTACGTCGGCGACCACTACGCCGGGGCCGTGCCCGGCCAGGGCCAGATCGGCGACGAAGGCCGCGCCCACCCCGGTCTCGATCAGCGTCATCGTGATCTTGAAGTCGTCGGAGTGGCAGGCCACCCGGGGGTGCAGGCCCCAGCGGGAGAAAACGCCCTCGAAGAAGGAAGCGTCGCTGCTGCCCGGGTGGTGCATGATCCACGGCAGGTCGACGAGCTGCTCGGCCCGGTACGGCGACAGATCCGGCCAGCTCGCGGGCAGCACCAGCCGGTAGCGGTCCTCGGCGATCCACCGCCTGCTCAGCGCCGACGGCCAGGACAGCCCCGAGTTGCCCACCTGGTAGACGATCGCGGCGTCCATCTCACCGCCCGTGCCCAGGTGCGGGATGAGCTGGGAGGGTTCGGCGACCGAGATGCGCACCCCGGCGAGGTCGGCCGGCTCCATCCGCCGCAGCACTTCGGCCAGCCGGTCGGCGAAGCTGGGGAACACCCCCAGCCTGATCTGGCGCTCGCTGCCCCGGTGCACGGCCTGCACCGAAGCGATCATGCGCTCGATGTCGACCAGGACGATCCCGGCATGCCTGGCCAGCACCTCCGCCGCGCTGGTCGGCAGCACGCTGCGCGCCGAGCGCTCGAACAGCCGCACGCCGATCTGCTTCTCCAACGCGGCGATCTGCTGGGAGACGGCGGAGGAGGTGTATCCGAGCCGATTGGCCGCGGCGGCGAAGGAACCCAGCTGGACGACCTCACGCAGAGTACGCAGGTGTTCCGGCTTCAGCATTAGCGTTCCTTATCCTCAGAGTTGCTAAATGTCGTGTTTATAGCGCTTCCGTGTTCTTTTAGCTACTCCTACAGTGATGCCCACCGTCACTCCAGCATCCTTGAGAGTTACTTTGAGCATCCGTGTGTACCGCAACGCCACCATCCGCACCGGAGCGGAAGGCCGTACGCCGGCCCAGGCCATGGCCGTGGACGGCGAGCACCTCGTGGCCGTCGGCTCCGAGGCCGAGGTCCGCGAGGTCGCGGGCCACGGTGCCGCACTCGTCGACCTGGAGGGCGCCGCCGTCCTGCCCGGTCTCTACGACGCGCACATCCACACCGCGCAGTACGCCCACAGCCTCGGCGCGATCGACCTGCGCGAGGTGCGCTCGCTGGCAGAGGCGCTGACCATGATCGGCGAGCACGTCGCCAGGCTGCGCCCCGGCGGCTGGCTGTTCGGCGGCCGATGGAACAGCAACACCTGGGACCCCCCGGCCCAGCCGGACAGGTACGCGCTCGACTCGGTCAGCGCCGGCTTGCCGATCGCCCTGCCGAACATCGACGGCCACACGGTGTGGGCCAACTCGGCGGCCCTGCGCCTGGCCGGCATCGACGCCTCGACCCCCGACCCGGTCGGCGGCGAGATCGTCAGGGACGCCGACGGTGAGCCCACCGGCATCCTGCGCGAGTCGGCCTCCTACCCGCTGCGCGCCCTCATGGTCTCGGGCGACCTGAGCGACAAACTCCGCCTGGCCCAGGACGAGCTGCTCGCCCTCGGGCTCACCAGCGTGCACGACATCGACGGCGAGGACTGCCGGGACGCCTACCTGCGGCTGCGCGACGCGGGGGAGCTGAAGATCCGCGTGCACAAGGCGATCCCGGCCGTCCACTTGGAGGCCGCCATCGCCGAGGGGCGCCGTACCGGGCAGGGCGACGACTGGATCCGCACCGGGCCGGTGAAGATCTTCAGCGACGGCGCGCTCGGCTCGCACACCTGTCACATGAGCGAGGCGTTCCAGGGCGACGCCGGCAACCTCGGCATCGCGGTCACCCCGTACGACGATCTGGTCAGGCTGTTCAGGACCGCGGTGGACGGTGGTGTCGCGATCGCCACGCACGCCATCGGCGACCAGGCCAACCACCTGGTGCTGGACGCCTTCGAGGCCATCGGCCGCACCCCCGGGCTGCGCCACCGCATCGAGCACGCCCAGCACCTGCGCCGGGCCGACCTGACCAGGATGGCCAGGCTCGGCGTCGTCGCCTCCATGCAGCCCGTCCACTGCACCAGCGACATCGACCTGGTCGACTCGCTGCTCGCCGGGCAGGACCTGGCCTCGTACGCCTGGCGCGGGATGCTGAACGCCGGCGTCGCGCTGGCCTTCGGCTCGGACGCGCCCGTCGAGCACCCTGATCCGTTCGCCGCGCTGTACGCCGCGGTGACCCGTACCCGCCAGGACGGCACTCCAGCCGGCGGCTGGCAGCCGGAGCAGCGGCTGAGCATGGCCGAAGCGATCACCGCGCACACTCTCGGCGCGGCGTACGCGGCAGGGGAGCAGGACCGCAAGGGCGTCCTCGCCCCTGGCATGCTCGCCGACTTCATCGCGGTGGACACCGACCCCTACCTGGAGTCGCCCGACGCGGTGCTGCGCACCAAGGTCATCACCACCGTTGTCGGCGGCGAAGTCCGCTGGCAGCGATCCTGAAGGAGCACCCCCTTGAACACCCGTACCCCTGCCCTCCTCATCACCGGCGCCCTGCTGGCCGCCACCACCGCCTGCGGCGCCCAGTCACTCGACGCCGCCGGGAACGATGCCGAGCAGCCTGCCGCCGAGGTCGTCCTCGACGAGGCCCCCGCCGAGGAGAAGGCGGCCGGCGTCATCAACGCCATCACCCCGGACAAGGAGCTCGCGGCCAAGGTGCCCGCGAGCGTGAAGTCCGGCGGCCTGAAGGTCGTCTCCTCGATCGGCTACCCGCCCATGGAGCTGTGGGCCAGTGACGGCAAGACGGCGATCGGGTTCGATCCCGCGCTGGCCAGGGCCATCGCCAGGAAGCTCGGCGTGAAGTACACGCTCACCGACGAGGAGTTCAACTCCCAGATCCCCGGCGTGCTCACCGGCCGCTACGACTTCGTGATCTCTTCCATGACCGACAACGCCGAGCGCCAGGCGAAGATCACTTTCGTCGACTACGTGAAGGCGGGCTCCGGCATGCTGGTCAAGAAGGGCAACGCGGCCGGCATCGCGGGCCCCGCCGACCTGTGCGGCAAGACCGTCTCCGTCGTGGACAACGGCTCGTCGCTGGAGCTCGCCGAGAAGTACGACGCCGAGTGCGCGTCCGGTGGAAAGCAGGCGCTGAACATCCTGAAGTTCCCCGGCGACACCGAGGCGATGCTCCAGGTCATCAACGGCCGCGCCCAGGCCACCGTCACCGACTACGTCGTGGCCGCCTACAAGGCCGCCGACCCCAAGGTCGAGGTCGAGGCCATCGCGCTCGAAGGCACCGAGAGCCCGTGGGGGATCGGCATGAAGCCTGACAACACCGCGCTCATCGACTCGGTCAAGGGCGCGCTCGACTCCCTGATCAAGAGCGGTGAGTACGGCAAGCTCCTCGCGGCCTGGAACCTGGACAAGCTCGCGGTCCAGTCGGCCGTGGTCAACGGCGGGAAGTAGCGTGCGCACCGAACCGATCGCCGGCCCGTCGGGGGCACTGGTCCCCGTCGCCCGCACCCATCATTGGGGCCGTACGCTCTCCGCCGTGGCCGCGCTGGCGATCTTCGGCTGGCTGCTGTTCCTCATCGTCGTCAACCCGCGCCTGGACTGGGGCGCGGTCACGACCTACGTGTTCAATGAGCGGATCCTGGCCGGCGTCTGGGTCACCATCGAGCTGTCGGTGCTGGCCACGGTCCTCGGACTGGTGCTCGGCGTGCTGATCGCGGTGATGCGGCTGGCGCACAACCCGGTGCTGACGTGGCTGGCGACGCTCTACATCTGGTTCTTCCGCGGCACTCCGGTGCTGGTCCAGCTCATCTTCTGGTACAACCTGGCGTTCCTGTTCCCGGCTCTGGTGATCAAGATCCCGTTCACCTCGATCGGCCTGATGTGGGACACCAACGCGTTGATGACCGGCTTCACCGCCGCCATGCTGGGCCTCGGGCTGAACCTGGCCGCCTATTTCGCCGAGACCGTACGCGCCGGCATCCAGGCCGTCGATCAGGGGCAGACCGAGGCGGCCTACGCGCTGGGCATGACCCCGGCCAAGCGCATGCGGGTGATCGTGCTGCCTCAGGCGCTGCGCATCATCATCCCGCCGACGGGCAACGAGTTCATCTCCATGCTCAAGACCACCTCGCTCGTCTACGTCGTCGCCGGGCACGACCTGATGACCAACGCGAGCCAGATCTACAAGTCCAACAACATGATCATGGAGCTGCTCATCGTGGCGAGCCTCTGGTACCTGCTCCTGACCACGGTGGCCACGTTCCTGCAGGGCAGACTGGAGCGCCGTTTCGGGTCCGACGCCGTCCGGCTGGTCCGCCGCGGTGGGGCGGCCGCCAAGATCCTGCCCAAGGTTCCCGCGTGAGCCCGGTCGTGCACGCCACGGGCGTGCGGATGGGCTTCGGGGACGTCCAGGTGCTCAACGGCGTGGACTTCGAGGTCGCGGCCGGTGAGGTGAGCTGCGTCATCGGCCCCTCGGGGTCGGGCAAGTCGACGTTCCTGCGCTGCGTCAACGGGCTGGAGCCGGTGCTCGGCGGCAGCCTGCGGGTGCTGGGCGAGGAGGTGGGCCACTCGCTGCGGGACGGCCGGTATCACCCCTGGTCGCCCAAGGAGTACGCGGCCTTCCGCAAGAACATCGGCATGGTGTTCCAGCGCTTCAACCTCTTCGCTCACCACAGCGCGATGGACAACGTCGCCTGCGGCCCCGTCCACGTCCTGGGCACCCGGGCGGAAAAGGCGAACGCGCTGGCGATGGAGCTGCTGGACCGGGTCGGCCTGGCCGACCACGCGCACAAGCGGCCGCACCAGCTCTCCGGCGGACAGCAGCAGCGGGTGGCCATCGCCAGGGCGCTGGCGATGAACCCGGCCCTGATGCTCTTCGACGAGCCCACCTCGGCGCTCGACCCCGAGCTGGTCGACGAGGTGCTGGAGGTCATGCGGGGCCTGGCCGCCGACGGGATGACCATGGTCGTGGTGACCCACGAGATCGCCTTCGCGCGCGAGGTCGGCGATCGGCTGACCTTCTTCGCCGACGGCGTGGTCGTCGAGCAGGGCCGCCCCGCCGAACTCCTGGCCAACCCCGCCCACGAGCGGACCAAGGCGTTCCTGTCCAGCGTGCGCGGCCCCGGCGCCTGACCGGCCACGGGCGGCCCGGCCGGCCGGGCCGCCCGCCGGGGCTCGGCACGCCGACGCGGGTGGTCATCCTGACGTCTCACGGGCACCTGGGCTCGACAGGGCAGGCAACGGGCGTGGGGTTGTTGCACCGGCCCACAGCCAAGATGTGATCGAGTCTGGTGGTCGGAGCTGGTCTGCCGGCCGAGAAGCTCACCCACAGTTACGGCTGGAGCACGGGCACGGTGTCCGCTGCCGTATGCCGGGTCCCACGCGCAGACCGGCTCGTTCGGTTCGTCCGGCAAGAAGGTGGTCTTGTCCGTAGTTTGGTGTTGATCACGTGGAGGCCGGAGGGAACGGGGCGCGGTGGTGAGGGTGCTGTCTGGGCGGTATGAGCTGCTCGAGCTGCTGGGGCGGGGCGGCATGGGGGTGGTGTACCGGGCGCGTGACCGGGAGCTGGAGCGGATCGTGGCGATCAAGGTGCTGCCCGCGCAGATGCTGCGCGATGAGGACTTCCGGGCCCGGTTCCGGCGGGAGGCGCGGGCGGCGGCGGGCCTGTCGCATCCCGACATCGCGGTCGTCTACGACCTCGGTGAGGACCCCGGTGAGGGGGAGCCGGTTCCGTATCTGGTGATGGAGCTGGTGGAGGGCGGGACGCTGGCCGATCTGCTGCGCCAGGCGCCGCCGACCCCGGACGAGGCCGGGCGGATCGTGGCGGCGGTCCTGGAGGCGTTGGAGCACAGCCACGGGCGGGAGGTGGTGCACCGTGACATCAAGCCCGCCAACATCATGGTCCACCGCGTAGGCGGCCGGGTGCGGGTGAAGGTGATGGACTTCGGGATCGCCAAGCTCATGTCGGAGACGGCCACCCGGTTGACCGCCACCGGAACGCGGATCGGTACCCCGTCCTACATGTCGCCCGAACAGGCCGACGGCAAGCCCGCCGACGCCCGCTCGGATCTGTACTCCACCGGATGCGTGCTGTACGAGATGCTCACCGGTCGGCCGCCCTTCACCGGGGACTCGCCCGCCGTCGTGCTCTTCGGGCACCTGCGCAAGACCCCGCGGCCGCCCTCACAACTGATCCCGGCCCTGGCCCCCTTCTGGGATCAGGTGCTGGCGACCGCGCTGGCCAAAGACCCCCAGCAGCGTTACCGGGATGCCGCGGCGATGCGACAGGCCATCGAAACCGGCTTGTCCGCCCCCACCGAACGGGCACCCACCGGACCGGCGCCCACCGAACTGGCCCCCTCCGTGTCGGCCCTCCACGCGCCCGGCTCTCCCGGTCTCGGGGATCGGCCCGCGGCCGCATCCGCAACGCGAGATCACGTCGCGGGCGCGCCGTACCGGGTCCTGTCCCGCCGCCGCCTGCTCACCGGGCTGGGCATCGCAGGCCTGGCCGCCGCCCTGCCGGCCGCCTACTACACCTTCACCCGGGAAGACCCCGCCACCCTCCTCGGCCGGCGGCTCACCGGCCACGAGGGCATCGCCCACGCGGTGGCGTTCAGCCCGGACGGCAAGCTCCTGGCCATCGGCAGCGGAGACAAGACCGTGCGGTTGTGGGACGTGGCCACCCGCGCACTCCTCGGCCCGCCCCTCACCGGCCACACGGACGGCGTCCACGCGGTGGCGTTCAGCCCGGACGGCAAGACCCTGGCCACCGGCAGCTATGACGACACCGTGCGGCTGTGGGACGTGGCCACCAACACCTCGATCGGCCGCCCCCTCATCGTCCTCGCCGACGACCGCGACTCGGTGGCCTCCGTCTCCGTGGTGGCGTTCAGCCCGGACGGCAAGCTCCTGGCCGCCGACGATGACGACGCCGTGCGGTTGTGGGACGTGGCCACTCGCACCCCCCACGGCCGTCCTCTCGCCGGCCGCAACAACCTGACGGGCTCCGTCTCCGCCGTGGCGTTCAGCCCGGACGGCAAGCTCCTGGCCGCCGACGATGACGACGCCGTGCGGTTGTGGGACGTGGTCACCCGCGCCCCTGTCGGCCGCCCCCTCGCCGGCCACAACAGCTGGATCGCCGCAGTGGCGTTCAGCCCGAACGGGAAGATCCTGGCCACCGGCAGCAGTGACCACACTGTGCGGTTGTGGGACGTGGCCACCCGCACCCCCATAGGCCGCCCCCTCACCGGCCACACCGAGGGCGTCGATTCTGTGGTGTTCAGCCCGGACGGCAAGCTCCTGGCCACCGGCAGCAGTGACGAGACCGTGCGGTTGTGGGACGTGGTCACTCGCACCCCCGTCGGCCCGCCCCTCACCGGACACACCGACTGGGTCTTGTCGGTGGCGTTCAGCCCCGACGGCAAGCTCCTGGCCACCGGCGGCAGGGACGACACAGTGCGGTTGTGGCAACTGTGAAGTGATGCCGATCGCGTCGCAACCTGTGCCGATCCTCCCGCCTGTGCTCTGTTGACCCGTGCTTACCTGGCCAGGCTTGGATCCAGCGGTCGATGCCAGGGGCTGTAGAACACATCCTTGCCTCCAACGAACGGCAGCAGGCGCTCAGTCTCCTGCTCCAACGCCGCCCGATCGGTCGCGGACAGCGGGCGGAACGGAGTGAGGCGCACGGTGTCGCCTTCGAGGGACCAGCTTCCGCGTACGTGGCCGTCCACGAGGAAGGTGGGCCGTACCTGTGCCTGGCCGGGCATCACGCGCTTTCGGTCCTCGTCGCTGATGATGCGGGTCCGGTCGGCGTGGCCGAGCAGGGCGTTGTCGAAGGCGGGCAGCAGCCGTACGGGGGCGGGCATGTCGGGATCGGGCAGCTCCGCGTCGGCCAGGTCGATCAGCTCCCGCCCATCGGGGCCCCGGTAGTGGCGCAGCTCGGCGCGCATGCCGGAGACGATCTCGCCGAGCCGGGTCAGCCCGGACCAGGCCTGTACGTCCATGGTCCCGGCTGGGCCGAACGCTGCCAGATAGCGGCGGATCAGGTCCTTGGCGGTCGCCGGGACCATGGGCAGGCCGAGCCAGGTCCCGGCGGGCGTGACGGAGACGGCCGACCGGGTGCCCCAGGAGCCCCATGTGCCGGTGGCCGGGCTGTGGATGAGGGGGGTTCTGAGCTCGACCTCCCCGGCAAGGATCCGCCCGTCGCGGCCTGGGTGGCGTTCGGCCAGCCGTCGGGCCAGCTCCTTTCGCGGGGTCGTTCCGCCCGCCAGCAGCTCAAGCCCGGTGGCGACCAGCGAGGCGGTGTCCAGGCCCGCGCTGTTGCGAGCGAAGTAGGCCGAGCGGGCGGTGCGGTCGAGCACGGGCTGCAGCAGCGGCCGCAGCCGGCGGAAGTCGTCGGCCGCGGTGAGGTGCTGGGTGCTGCGGAGCAGGCCGGAGCGGACCACCTTCCGATCCTGCAGCAGTGTGGTGAGCTGGGCGTGGGTGAAGCCGCAGATCCTGCTCCACAGCCCGACGTAGGGCCAGTTGGGCTCTTGCGCCTGCAGCGCGACGAGGCGCTCGATCACCTCCAGCGGGGTGTGATCGGTGCGGGCCAGCAGGAACTGGCGGCCCAGCAGGGCCCGGTTCAGTGCCCTGGCCGAGAGGGGCGTCACGACAGCCGCACCGAGACATTGCCCCGGTAGGACCCCTGGAGCAGGGACAGGAACGCCTGCGGCACGTCTTCGATCCCGCCCTTGATGACCGTCTGCGGGTAGACGAAGCGGCCCTCGTCCAGCCAGGTGCCGAAGTGTTCCCGCCAGGCGGCGATCTGGTCGGGGGTGTGGTGGCAGGAGAACGGCAGCAGCCGGATGCCCCTGGCCTGGGCCGCGGCGTGATCGGGCTTGGGGAAGCGCTCCGCCGCGTCGCCGAGCTGGCTGGACAGGGAGCCGCACAGCGCGAAGCGGGCGCCGGGCCTGGCCGTCCGCAGCGCGGCCTGATACTGCTCGCCGCCCACGACGTCGAAGAACACCGAAATGCCCTCGGGCGCGAGCTCTCGGAGCCGGTCCACCGCCGAGCCGTCGTGATAGTCGAACGCGGCATCGTAGCCGAGCTCGTTCACCAGATAGTCGACCTTGGCCGGGCTGCCGGCGCTGCCGATCACCCGCGCCGCGCCCAGGCACTTGGCGATCTGCCCGGCCAGCGAGCCGACCCCGCCTGCCGCGCCGGAGACGAACACCACGTCGCCCTCGCCGACGCCCGCCACGTCGGCCATCCCGTAGAAGGCGGTCGGCCCCTGCCCGAGGTAGTGACCGGGATCGGTGATGGGGTCAAGCTTGATGTACTGGGCGGCCGGGCCCGCCGAGTACTCGCTCCAGCCGGTCATCGACTGGACCAGGTCGCCGACCGCGAGCTCGGGGCTGTCGGACCGGACGACGGTGCCGATGGCGGCCACGCCCACCCGCTGGCCCGGCTGCCAGGCCGGTACCGGGATGGTGCAGTCCGCGCGCATCAACTCCAGGTAGGTCGCGGCCAGCCCAATCTGGTCGGTCCGCACCAGTACCTGGCCGTCCACCTCGGTCGTGGCGACGGCGAAGTGGTCGAGTGCCGGTACGCCCGCGATCTGCGCCGCCAGCCGGATCTCACGCGTGATCATTTTCTTGGTCCTTACGTCGGTGGTGCCGTCCCGATCGACACTAGAGAGGCTTCCGGTCACTTCTTGACCGGAAGCCGCGCGAGGATGGCGGTATGGCCAACACCAGCTCACGGACCCTCAAACTGCTCTCGCTGCTGCAGACCCACCGTCACTGGCCCGGCATGGAGTTGGCCGACCGGCTCGGGGTCTCCGAGCGGACCCTGCGCCGCGACGTGGACCGGCTGCGCGAGCTCGGCTACCCGGTCAGCGCGGCCCGGGGCACCGACGGCGGCTACCAGCTCGCGCCCGGTGCCGTCCTGCCACCGCTGCTGCTGGACGAGGAGGAGGCCGTGGCCCTCGCGGTGGGCATCGGCGACGCGGCACAGAGCGGGATCGCGGGGATGCAGGAGGCGTCGTTGCGCGCCCTGACCAAGGTGGTGCGGGTGCTGCCGCCCCGGCTGCGGGCCAGGGTGGACGCCCTACGGGAGATGACCCTCTCCGTCGCCGCGTCCGGGCCGGTCGTCGCGGCGGGCGTGCTCACCACGGTCGCCCAGGCCTGCCGGGATCAGGAGCGGCTGCGCTTCGGCTACACCGCCAGAGGCTCCGCGCGCACGGAGCGCGAGGTCGAGCCGCACCGCGTGGTCGCACTCGGCGGGCACTGGTATCTGGTTGCCTACGACCTGACCCGGCACGACTGGCGCAGCTTCCGCCTCGACAGGCTGACGGAGCCGGCCGCGACCGGCACGCGCTTCCGGCCGCGTCCGCTCCCGGCCGAGGACGCCGCGGCGTTCGTCCAGGCAGCGAGCGACACCCCGGCCCCGTACAAGGTCGAGGCGCTCGTGCACGCCCCCGCGACCCGGGTACGGCAGGCGGTCGGTCAGTGGGGCACCATCGAACCGCTCGACCACGACACCTGCCGCCTCACCATGACCTCGACCTCACTCGACTGGCCGACCCAGGCACTGGGCAACGTAGGCGCCGAGTTCGAGGTGCTGGGGCCTCCGGAGTTCGCCGCGCATGTCCAGGAGTGGGGCGCCCGCTTCCTCCGGGCCACCAGCGCGCCCGAGAGACCGCCCCTGCCGTAGCCCGGATCGCGACGACGACGCGGTCTCCGGTCGAGGCGGACGCTCGTCCCGCGTCGCGTCGTCAGGTTCGCCGGTCTCTCAGGGGCTGGAGCGGGTCGGCGGCCTGGGTCTCGGGGGCGTCAGCCTGCTGCCGGGCAAGTCGCGCCAGTCCCGCGGCGAAATGTTCGAGGGACGGCCCTGGCGGGGCCAGCTCGGGCGTGGGGGAGTCCGTCACGGCCGGCTGCTCCGCGCCACGCCGCTCCGAGGGCCCGTCGGTATTCTGGGCGGCGGCCTCCGCGGCCGGGGCACTCCTCGCGGAGCGCTCGAAGAAGCGCAGCAGCTCCACGGGCAGCGGCATGACGAGCGTGGAGGTCTTCTCGGCCGCCACCTCCACCACGGTCTGCAGCAGGCGCAACTGAAGCGCGCCGGGGGTCTCGGTCATGATGGCCGAGGCATCGGAGAGCTTCCGCGCGGCCTGGAACTCCCCGTCCGCGGTGATCACCCGGGCCCTGCGCTCCCGCTCGGCCTCGGCCTGGCGGGCAATGGATCGCTTCATGCCCTCGGGAAGATGGACGTCCTTGATCTCCACGCGATCGATGTGCACGCCCCAGCCGAGCGCAGGGCTGTCGATCATCAGTGCCAGGCCCCTGTTCAGCTCCTCGCGATTGGAGAGCAGGTCGTCCAGATCGCTCTTGCCGATGATCGAGCGCAGTGAAGTCTGCGCCACCTGCTCGATCGCGAACAGGTAGTTCTGTACCGCGATGGCCGCCCGCAGTGGATCTTCGACCCGGAAGTAGGCGACGGCGTCGACCTCGACGGAGACATTGTCGCGGGTGATGCACTCCTGCGTGGGCACCGGCATCGTGACGATCTGTACGTTCACCTTCTTCATCCGGTCCACGACCGGGATGAGCAAGGTGAGTCCTGGCTGGCGTACCTCCCGCTGGGCCCGGCCGAAGCGGAAGACCACACCACGCTCGATCTGACCCACGATCCTGATGCCACCGACCGCCAGGCAGACCGCGATCAGGATGATCAATCCAAGCACGACAGCGATAACCATGGCTCTTCCCCTCCCTTCAAGGCTAGATCCGAGGACCGGCCAGCGTCGGCAAGGAAATCGTCAAGTCCTGGTCAGCGCGCGTGCCGATGGGCTGCGGAAGGTCAGATCGGGCGGTGGAAAGTGGCCCGCCAGCGGTGGCGCCCGCCATCGCGCAGGTCCTCGACCCTCCCCACCTTCAGCCCGCCCACCGCGAAGGCCGCGATCTCCGAGGGGGTCAGCGGCCACGCCGGCGCGAACACCGGCCCGCCCTCCGCGCGCCCCGCCGCGATCACCAGCAGGGTGCCGCCCGGCCTGACGAACTTCGCGATCGCGGCGGTGGCCCGCTCGTGCAGCCCCTCGGGCAGCGCCTGCACGGTCATGATCTCGACGACCAGGTCGAACGCGTGCCGCCACTCGGCGGGCGGGCCAAGCAGGTCGGCGACCCGGTAGTGCACGCCGCTGAAGCGGAACCGCTCCCGGGCCAGCCGCACGGCCGACTCGCTCACGTCGAACGCGACCGTCTCGTAGCCGAGCCCGGCCACGAATTCGGCGTCGTCGCCCAGCCCGGCCCCCACCACCAGCGCCCGCCCGCGCCCGGGGGACACCTGCTGCGAGGTCCACTCGACCAGCAGCGAGTGCGGGGATCGGGAATCCCAGGGCACGATGGCCCCACCGGTCGCCGACTCGGCGTAGAGCCGCTCGAACCAGCCGGTCGGGTCGCCCGCCGCCAGCGACTCCCCGGCCAGCCGGATGGCGTCCTCGTCCGGATCCTTCCCGTCCACCGGCCCTTCCAGCAGCAGCCCGTGAGGCTCGCCCCGTTCCGCTTTCCCGGCCAGTTCCACCAGGTCGACCCGGTCACCGAGCGGGCCGGTGAGCACACGCTGAGCGAACACGCGCTCGTGCGTGTAGCCCCTGCGACGCAGGGCGACGTCGAACAGCGGGAGCAGCGCGCACACGCCGGGCGTCGGGTGGGGGCAGGCCATTTCCCGGTGCCACCACTCCAGCTCGCCCGCCCGGCCCGCGGTCACCAGCTCGACGACGTCCAGGCCGGTGGCGGGCCTGCCGAGCAGCCTGGTCGCGGCGTCGATCACGGCCTCGCGCTGGATCTCGAGCGGCCTGCGCCAGTCCGCGGCCGACAGATCACGCAACCGGTAGGACCTGCCGAACAGCGGGACTCCGACCCGCCGGAACAGCTCGTTGGCGACCACGCGGCTGAGCCTGTGCTCGAGTCGTCGCCCCACGCTGCTCACGACACCTCCGGGCACGGCAACGAGCCGCACCTCGTCGGTGACGGGCTCTCCAGGGTCCCAGTTCCGGTCGTCGATCATCGCGAGATCGACGTCAGCGCTCTTTGCGGCGAGAGCGATGACCCGTGGCCGGACGCGGATCGGCAGGCCGTCGTGGCAGATCTTCCAGGAGAAGCTCTCGAAGAGGTCGCCGGCGCCTCCCTTGTGGGCGAACGCTGCCATGTATCTGGCCACATGCCAGTCGAAGGCGCCCGCCAGGAGCAATTCGACGCGGTGGGCGTCGACCACGGCGACCCGTCCCACCAGGGACCGCAGCTCGGTCATGAGCTTGTGGCGCACCGGCACGACGGCGGAGCGGAGCCAGTCCCAGTCGGGATGGTGCCGGAGCAGGTGCACGCCCCACTGCTCGTGCCAGGCCCACAGCCTGACCTTCAGCAGCTCACGGGTGATGAGCACCCGGAGGTCATGCTCCCCGAGCCCCATGAGGATGTGCGGGCCGAGCAGCAGCTCGACCCGGCCGCCTCGCCCGCGTACCGCCGACACCGACGTCTGCGCCGTCAGGCGCGCGAAGGGCAGGGGCTCGGTCCCGGCCAGCCGCGCGGCCTCCTCGATCACGGCTCTGAGCCGTGGATGGTCGTCCAGCGGAAGCGGCGGACATCGCCAGCCGAATCGCCGGAACCAGTGGCTCGCCAGGAACGCGCACAGAGCGACCCCGAGCAGGGCCAGCAGGAACAGCGTGGGCAGGGTGTCCAGGCCCGAGGTGACCCACAGCAGAGCGGCCCCCACGCCGCAGATCGCCGCTGTCCCGATGACCGTCTTCAGCCACTCGGGCATGAGGCACGACAAGTTTTTCGTCAGCAGGATGCGTAACACCATCCGCCTGGTCAGCACGCCCGCCCACATTAGGGCAGGCAGATCACGCAGGTGTCACGCGCGGAAGGGGTCCTCGGCCATCCTGGCGCAGCCGCGCGGCGCATCGGTCGTTCGCCGTCATTTGGCAGGGCTTCCACCATCGGGCGCCTGATCCAGGCTGACGAAGACGAACGCACTATTCGACGGCGCGCAGCCGACCGGCAGATCCAGGTGGGCGAAGGATCCTGTGGCCCGGGGGGCGTACGCGTCGCCGTACACCTTGTCGCCTTCGAGGATCGAGCCGACGCCATGCCTGCCCCGCTCGATCACCGGAGCGCTGCCCGCGGGCCACACCGGGGCGGCAACCTCTCCCCGCCCGGCGTCCTCTTCGACGCCGAAAGCTTGCTCGAAAGGCAGGCGTCGGCCGCCCGCGCCGTGACCGAGCTCAACGGGACCTACTCAGGGGCGGAGGGGGTGACCCTGATCAGCGGGATCTCCCAGTGAGCGGCCCGGATGGGGTCCAGCATGGTGTCTGTGATGCCGGCGGTGAAGCGTTCGAACCCGAAGACTTTGAACAGCGCCTCGCGCCCGAACTTCGTGCTGTCGGCGACGAAGAACGCTTCGGTCGCGATCGAGCACATTTTGCGCTTGACCTCGGTGGCGTAGCTGGAGCTGGCGTAGATCCCGTCTTCGAGCACCGCCTCGCCGCCGAACACGGCGACGTTGACCCGCATGTTCTCGAGCTGCTGTAAAGACGTGGGGCCCCACATGGACGTGGTCGTCGGCAGGAGCTCGCCGCCGATGAACACCAGGTTGTACTGAGGCTTCCGGGCGATCTCGAGAGCGATGAGCAGGTCGTGGGTCACCACCGTGAGGCGCGAACGAGTCAGGTGACGTGCCACCTCCAGGCACGTCGTGCCGCCATCGATGAGAATCGTCTGGTTCTCCAGCACCCGCTCGGCCATGGCCTGGCCGATCGCCCGTTTCTCGTGCTGCTGTTGCGGCACCGCGCCCTGGCTCGGTGGGGGAACGCTTGCGGGAACGGCGCCACCATGGGTGCGGGTGATCGTACCGGTGGTGGCCAGATGTTCGAGATCTCGCCGGATCGTGGAGGGATCGACACCGAACTGCCGGGCCAGCGAGGCAACACTCTGGAACCCGTGCTCCTCAAGGAGCTCGACAATGCGCTCCCGACGTCCCATCCGCCCCCCCTTCCTCGGTTCGCGAGCATACGCCAGTCCACGTGATGCGCGATTTCGTGCAGACTCTACACGTAATCGGGTGGAAATTCATTGGAAACTCTCGACATACACTTCCTTAACGCCTAGTGTGTGCCCACATCGAGGCATCGATGCACACATTCAGGATCCCGCGTGCACAGGAGACGGCAATGATGCGGAAGCGCAAACAACAGGTCATGGCGGGCGGGCTCTTGGCCCTGCTGCTGACAGGCTGCGGCAGCGTGAACGACGGAGCCGCCGGCGCCCCGAGCGCCGCGAGTCGTACCGCCACGTCGGGAACCACGATGGTCACCGTTGTCAAGGTGAAGGGCATCGCGTGGTTCGACCGGATGGATGAGGGCGTCAAGGCCTACGGGCAGGAGAAGGGCATTGACACCCGCACCGAGGGCGGCGACGACGTCAGCCCCGAGAAGCAGATCCAGATCATCCAGAACCTCATCGCTCAGCAGCCCGCGGCGATAACCGTCGTCCCCAACTCCCCCGAAGCTCTCAGCAGCGTGCTGACGCAGGCCAAGGCCAAGGGCATCATCACGGTCTCGCACGAGGCGACCGGCATCAAGAACGTGGACGTGGACATCGAGGCCTTCGACAACGCCGTCTACGGACAGAAGATCATGAAGAGCCTGGGCGACTGCATGAGTGGCCAGGGCGAGTACGTGCAGTTCGTCGGTGGCCTGACCGCCAAGACCCACATGGAATGGGTCGGCGCCGCGCACGAGTTCCAGCAGGCGAACTTCCCCGGTATGAAGCGCGTCGAGGACCCGATCGAGAGCACCGACAACGAGACCGCCGCTTACCAGAAGGCCAAGGAGATCCTCGCGAAGTACCCGAACATCAAGGGCTTCCAGGGCTCGGCCGGCAACGACGTTCCCGGCATCGCCCGGGCCATCGAAGAGGCGGGCAAGGAGAAGGACGTGTGCGTCATGGGCACGTCGATCCCCTCGGCCGCGTCGAAGTATCTCGCCACCGGCTCGATCGACAAGATCTTCTTCTGGGACCCCGCGCTGGCAGGCAAGGCCCAGCTCGAGATCGCGCGCATCCTCTCGACCGGCGGGAAGATCGAGCCCGGCACGGACCTCGGCATCGAGGGCTACCACAGCCTCAAGAAGCTCGACGGTTACGACAACGTCTTCCTCGGTGACGCCTCGATCGAGGCGGACGCCGAAGCCGCCAAGAAGTACGACTTCTGATCACAGAAGGGGGTCCGGGGGGTGCCCGCCGGACCTCAGTGGAAAGGCGCTCACCATGCCTCCTGCAAGTCCCCCGCCCGTCCTCGCGGTGCGCGACATCGTCAAGACCTACGGCGGTGTCACCGCACTCAACGGTGTCTCGCTCGACGTGCTGCCCGGCGAAGTGCTCTGCCTGGCCGGCGAGAACGGCAGCGGCAAGTCAACCCTCATCAAGATCATATCCGGAGTGGAGCGGCCTGACTCCGGCGAGATCGTCATCGACGGGACCGGCTATCGGTCGATGGATCCGACGGACGCTATCAAACGCGGAATCCAGGTGATCTATCAGGACTTCTCGCTGTTCCCGAACCTCACTGTCGCCGAGAACATCGTGCTCACCTCGGCCGTCGCCGATCGGCGGCACCTCTACAGCGGGCGCGCCGCCCAGGCCGCCGCGCGGGCGATCGTCGACGACCTCGGTTTCGACATCGATCTGGACGCCGACGTCGAGCAGCTGTCCGTCGCCGACAAGCAGCTGACCGCGATCTGCCGCGCGCTCGTCAACGACGCCCGCGTGCTGATCATGGACGAGCCTACGACGGCGCTCACCCACACCGAGGTGAACCGGCTCTTCGCCGTCGTCGAGCGGCTGCGCTCCCGCGGTGTCGCCCTCATCTTCGTCTCGCACAAGCTGGACGAAGTCCTGCGGATCTCGCAGCGGGTCACCGTGCTCCGCTCCGGCGAGCACGTCATCACCGGCGCTGCGCACGACCTCGACCCGAGGGCCATCGCCCGGCACATGACAGGCCGGGAACTCGACGAGTCCCGGCAGGTGACGGCTCTGGGGCCGGATGCCGGCGTCGTGCTCGAAGTCGAGCGGCTCGGGCTGCGCGGCGCGTACCAGGACGTCTCCTTCTCCCTGCGGCGCGGGGAGATCCTCGGCGTCACCGGGCTGCTCGGGTCCGGGCGTACGGAGATCGCCGAGTCGCTCTTCGGCGCCCTGCCGCACGACACCGGCACCGTCAAGGTCGAGGGCAGGCCGGTCCGGTTGCGATCGATTCGCGATGCGATCGGCGCGGGGATCGGCTACGTGCCCGAGGACCGGCTCACCGAAGGGCTGTTCCTGGACAAGTCGATCTCCGACAACATCATCGCCGGCTCGCCGGACCAGCACAGGAACCGGGGCCGGCTGCTCGATCGGCGCGCCGTGCGCAAGACGATCGACGGCCTCTTCGAGCGGCTACGCGTCAAGGCGCCGGACACCCGCGCTCCGGTGCGGTCGCTGTCCGGCGGCAACGCGCAGCGTGTGGTGCTCGCCAAATGGCTGGCGCGCCGTCCCCGTGTCCTCATACTCAACGGCCCCACCGTCGGGGTGGACGTCGGGTCCAAGGCGGAGATCCTCGGCATCCTCCGGTCCGAGGCCGCCGAAGGAAGGGGCATCTTGATCATCTCCGACGACGCTCCGGAGCTCGTGGCGTGCTGCCACCGCGTCCTCGTCGTGCGCCACGGGCGCATCGTCGAGGTCCTCCAGGAAGGAGAGGTCACCGTAGAGGCGATCCGGGAGAAGGTGGCCGCATGAGCGGCTCCCGGGGCCTGAGCCTGCGCCGGCTGCGGGGATCCAACAACGAGGGCATCCTCGCGATCGTCCTGGTGGTGCTGGTCGTGGGCATGTCGATCGCGAATCCCGCGTTCCTCTCGCTCCCGACCGCCTTCGGCATCCTGCGCAGCTCGATCGTGCCGCTGATCCTGGCACTCGGCGTGCTCATGGTGATCATCTCGGGTGGCATCGACGTGTCGTTCGCGGCGATCGCGGTCTTCGCGGCCTATACAACGGTGACCGTGTTCGACGGCGACACGTTCGGTCTCGGGCTCGCCGGGGCGTTCGTGACCGCGCTGATCATCGGGGCGGTGCTGGGGTCGGTCAACGGCTTCCTGATCGCCAGGTTCCGGCTGCCCACGCTGATCGTCACCCTGGGCACCCAGGGCATCTTCAACGGCATCCTGCTCGCCTACATCGGCTCGCGTTACATCGCCAACCTGCCCGATCCGATGGCGGCGATCTCGACGACGAACCTCATCGAAGTCACCACCTCGGGTGGACGCGCGTACCTGCACCTCCTGGTGATCCCCGCCGTGGCGCTGGCGCTCGCGCTCAGCTTGGTGCTCCGGCGCACCATGTTCGGCCGGAGCATCTACGCGATCGGCGGAGACCTCGACGCGGCACGCCGCTCCGGCATCCGGGTGAACCGCACCCAGCTCGTGGTCTACGTGATCGTCGGCATGATGGCCGCGGCCGGCGGCATGATCTACATGATCATGGGCCGCAGCGCGAACCCCCATGAGCTCGTCGGCACCGAGCTCGACATCATCGCGGCCGTGGTCCTCGGCGGCGCGTCGATCTTCGGAGGCCGCGGCTCGGTGCTCGGGACGGTCCTCGGCGTGCTGCTGATCCAGGTGATCAACAACAGCCTGACCCTCGCCGGCGTGCCCAGCGCCTGGCAGCGGACCGCGGTCGGCGTCCTGCTGGTCGTCGGCGTCGGGGTGCAGGCGCTCGCCGCCGCCAGAGGCACCTGGAGAGCCCGGGGCCGGATCAGGATCAACAGCGGGCAAGAGGTGACGGCATGAAGACCACCCGGCTGGAGCAAGGCCCGCTGGGCAAACTCAACTCCACCTTGGACACCGGCTGGGTCCGCCTGCTCGACCGGATCTCGCCGCAGGGCGGGGCGCGGCGCATGCTCATCCTGCTGATCATCGCCTTCGCGCTGTTCTCGGTGCTCAACCCGGCCGTGTTCCTGAGCACGACGAACCTGCAGAACATCGCGCTCGCCGCACCGGAGATCGGCGTGATCTCGCTGGCGATGATGCTGGCGATGCTCACCGGCGGCATCGACCTGTCGCTCGTGTCGATCGCGAACCTGTCGGCGATCACCATGTCGACGCTGTTCACGACGCTGGCCGCGGGAGATCCGGGCCAGGCCGAGCAGATGGCGCCGCTCATCGTGCTCGCCGGCCTCGCCGTCGGGCTGGCCGGCGGCCTGGTCAACGGCCTGCTCGTCTCGGGTCTCGGCATCACCCCGATCCTGGCCACGCTCGGCACGATGCAGATCTACAACGGCATCGCGGTCGCCTGGACCGGAGGCAAGACGCTGTCCGGATCACCGTCGGCCCTGACCAATCTCGGGCTGTCGACCGTCGGCGGCATCCCGATCCTGTTCGGCCTCTTCGCGGTCGTCGCGATCGCGTTCGGCGTGCTCATCTCTCGCACGCCTCTCGGCCTGCGGATTCAGCTGCTGGGCGCCAACCCGACCGCCGCCCGCTACTCGGGCATCGCCAACCGCCGGATCCTGCTCAGCACCTACGTGCTCACCGGCTTGCTCGGTGGCATCGCCGGCATCTTGTTCATCGCCCGCAATCCGACGGCATCCGCCGACTACGGCTCGTCGTACGTGCTGCTCGTCATCGTGATCGCCGTGCTCGGCGGGACCAATCCCAAGGGCGGCTTCGCCTCCGTCTTCGGCGTGGTGCTGGCCACTCTGACGCTGCAGATCGTTTCGAGCGGATTCACGGCGATGCGGCTGTCCGCCTACGAGTACGCGATCGCGCAGGGTCTCATCCTCCTCGCCGTCATGACCTACGACGAGGTGCGCAGACGGTGGACCAAGCCCGTGCGCTGGCGACCGGCCCGGCGCGCAAGCTCGTGACGTCGGCATTCTCCTATTCACCTGGAAAGGAAAAACGGTGAAGAAGATCATAAACAAGCCCGGTGATTTCGTCGACGAGATGATCGAGGGCATCGTCCTGGCTCATCCCGACCAGGTGAAGATCCCCGGCGACGACCGGCGGATCCTGGTCCGGGCCGACGCGCCGGTCACCGGCAAGGTGGGCATCGTCACGGGCGGCGGCTCGGGTCACCTGCCCCTGTTCAAGGGCTATGTCGGGAAGGGGCTCTGCTCGGGTGTGGCGATCGGGAACGTCTTCAGCTCGCCCAGCTCCCAGCAGTGCTTCGAAGCCACGAAGGCGGTCAACGGCGGAGCCGGCGTGCTGTATCTGTACGGCAACTACGGTGGCGACGTCTTCAACTTCGACCTCGCCGCCGATCTGGCCGAGCTCGACGACATCGAGACCCGTACGGTGCTGGGCCGCGACGACGTCGCCAGCCAGCCGAAGGAGCGTAAGCACGAGCGCCGCGGCGTGGCCGGCATCATGTTCGCCTACAAGGCCGCCGGCGCCGCGGCCGAGCGGGGCGACAGCCTTGAGCAGGTCGCGGCGGTCGCGGAGGACGTCGTCGAGCACACTGCCACCATGGGCATCGGCCTGTCACCGACCGTCCTGCCCACCACCGGAGAGCCGAGCTTCTCCCTGGCGGAAGGCGAGATGGAGGTCGGCATCGGCATCCACGGCGAGCCCGGCATCCACCGGGGTCCGCTCGAAACGGCGGACGCGATCACCGACCGGATCATCGACGCGCTCGTCAAGGACCTGGAGCTGGTCCCGGGCGATCGCGTGGCCGTACTGGTCAACGGCCTCGGCGCCACGCCCCTGGAAGAGCTCTACGTCATGTACCGCCGGGCGCACCAGGTGCTGTCGGAGCACGGTCTGTCGATCGAGAAGAAGTACGTGGGCGAATACGCGACCAGCCTGGAGATGGCCGGAGCCTCGATTTCCCTGCTCAAGCTCGACGACGCCCGCCTCGAGCTGCTCAACGCGCCGGCGTCCTCGCCGTTCTTCCTGGAGGTCTGAACCATGCGCTCGCCAGAGCTGATCGAAACGATCAAGCGCAGCCTTTCGCAGCTCATCGAGGTGGCCGACGAGCTGCGTGATCTCGACCAGGCACTGGGTGACGGTGACCTCGGCATCACCGTCTCGCTGGGAGCCGCCGCGGTCATCGAGGTGCTCGACACGCTGCCCGAGGACGTCACGCCGCCGGAGATCGCCCGCGCGTGCGCGAAGGCGTTCGCCAACGCCAACCCCTCGACGCTCGCCGCCCTCGTCGCGGGGGGCCTGCTCGCCGGATCGAAGACGTGGGTGGACGTCGAGGACGTCGACGTATCGGCCGCCGCCCGGTTCGTCCGCGCAGCCGGGGACAACATCGCCCAGCGCGGCAAGACCCAGCTCGGGGACAAGACGATCGTCGATGTAATCCTGCCCGCCGCCGACGCTCTGAGCGCCGCCACGAACGGCGCCGCCGGCCTGGACGCGGCCACCGCGGTCGCGGAGAAGGCCGTCGTCGACACCCGCGCGCTCCAGTCCCGGCGCGGGCGCGCGGCGTGGCTGCAGGAACGCAGCATCGGTTTGCAGGATCCCGGCGCGACCGCCATGTGGCGATTCCTGCAATCCTGGCAGCAGGCCACCTCGCCGACGCGGTAAGGGGGCGGGCAAACCAGACGGGTGCGGGCCTTCGGGTGCTTCGCCGGTGGTGCGTTCGAGCTTGCCCACCCCGGGAGTGCGCGTCGCGAGCCCTGTGCCGCCGGTCCCTTCGCGCAGTACGGTCGTGCGACTGCGATTCCGAAGGAGACGATCATGGCAGGCCCGACACCGGAGCAGATCGAGCACTACGTGCGGACGCTCGAGCAGTTGAGCGATCTCCAGCCATGCCCCGGGGAAAACCTGAGCTGGACGGTGGTGCGGCCTCACCACGCGGGGTTGACGGTGCAAGAGGCGGTACGCCGGTTGCACGGTGACCCGGACACCGTGACGCCGCACCAGCCGGCTGAAGCCGATGACGACGATGACACGGTCTTCCTCGAACAGCGCGGTGACACGGTCATCGTCGTGGGGTACGGCACCGCCACCGCCGAGGAGGACGTGTTGCGGCGGCTCAGCCAGGGCGCCACAGTTCATTCGGTGTTCTGGCTGATCAACAACTTCAGCAGGCTCTACTACCTCGTGGACGGCGTGGTGGTCACCGAGGTGGAGACGCTGCGCCCGCTGGAGCGGCGGGGGACCGACCCGGAGGCGTTGACCGGCCATCTCGATGCGTTGCGCGACCTCCACGATCGCTCCGGCCCGGGCCCTGACTGGGAGACCGCGATGGCCACCCTGGAGTCGCTGACCGGCCAGCGACTCGATGCCGGCTGGTTTGCCCGTCCTCAACTGCAGGCGAAGGTGAACCGCCGTTGAGCGCGGATTCGTCCTCCGTCGACATCAATCCCGATCGTGGTGGCAGACGGCCTCCAGCATGATGCCGAACGGGTCGAGCCAGAAGGTCGCGTAGTAGGGCTGCGGGTACTCCGGAAACACGCGGGGCTCGTGCAGCACGGTGGCCCCAAGCTCAGTGACCCGTTCATGCACCTTCTCGACCACCGACCGGCTGCTCACCATGAAGGCGACGTGCTGTAGCCCGGCACGGTGCCGGGAGTAGTCACCCGGCTCGCTCGCGGGGTAGATGAACAGGTAGGCGCCTGGCTTCCCGCCGGCCGGACGGTAGGAGAACTCGTCCTCGGTGCTGAAGAACTCCTCGAAGCCCAGCAACGGCATAAAAACGTCGTAGTAGCTCTTGGCGGTCTGCAGATCAGGAACGTTGATCCCGATGTGACCGATCATGGCGACATTCTCTCTGCCGGCCCGCCAGGAGAACAGCCGTCCCCCCAAAATACGGTCGAAGTCAGCTCGTCAGTGTGAGCGGGTTGACCAGGTCGGCGTGGACGAGCAGGCCTGCCATGATCATCATCGCCAGCGCCGCCGCCCGCGATGTGCCCGCCGTCGAGCGGCAGCCGGAGCTCAGGATCTCGCCGTCCAAGCGGCCCGCGCCGACCATGCCCACCGGGCCCTCGGGGTCGCGCTCCTCGCCGGAGAAGGCCGCGTGCCAGACGGCCGATCTTCTGGCCGTTCGAGGAGACCATGCGGTCACCCGGCTTGAGGGCCGCCTGCGCGGCCGGGGTGAGCTGGTCGCCGGGCGCGCAGGCAGCGCGCTGCGCGGGGAACCCCAGAGGCAGTCTCGCCAGGGGGTGAGGCAGTTGGTGACCTGCTCCCGGTCCTCTCGCACCGAGGAGAGGTTCCTTGACCCTTCTCCGTGGCGTTGCCGGTGATCATAGGATCGTCCGCATGGATCTGGACGACACCGCCGCCCGGCTCGGGGTACCCGTCGAGGACGTCGACCGTGTGCACCGGCTCGCCGGCGACCGGCCGTCGGCTCCGCTGCCCGCAAAGGCCGACGCGCCCGCGATCCTCGACCGGCTCGCGGTGCGGCCGGACGACGCCGCCGAGATCATGGCGGGCTGGCCCGACCCGGGCTCGCCACTGTGGACTCCGGAGCTGCGCTGGCTGCTCGACCGCTCGATCGCCCTGGTCCGCGCCGATCTCGGAGGCCACGGCTGGCTGTCGCCCGGTCCGGAGCTGCCGCGCGACCGGGGCCCCGCCTGGCGGCACCTCTACGTGTACGCGTACCTGGCCCTGGTCGACGTCGTCAGGGGATACCACCGCGACCACGGCATCGCCGATGCCGTGTCCTGGGTGACCCTCGCCGACCTGGGCCGGAACCTCGCGATCGACCGGCGGATGAACCGCGAGGGCTGGCCGGTCATGCAGAGCTGGCTGACGCTGCACGCGCGCGGCGGCATCTACGAGCTGGGCCGGCTGCAGCACCATCGCGGCGGCACCACCATCGACCTGCACATCCCCGAGTCGGGACCGATGACCCCGGAGGCGGTCGCGGCGTCGCTCGACGAGGCCCGCGCGTTCTTCCCGCGCCACTTTCCCGACGAGCGCTACACGGAGTTCGCCTGCGGCTCGTGGCTGCTCGACCCGCAGTTACTGGAGTACCTGCCCGGCGACTCCAACATCGTCCAGTTCCAGCGGAGGTTCGAGCTGGAGCCCTACGAGGAGCCGGAAGGGCTGGACGCCGACGTCGAGGCGGCGCGGTTCGTGTTCCGCACCCTGACCACGCCGCTCGACCAGCTGCCGCGCCGCACCACGCTCCAGCGCGCGATCGTCGACCACCTGAAGGCCGGCCGCCACTGGCGCTGGCGCCGCGGCCGCTTCCCGATTCAGCCTCCTCACCGAGCTCGACCTGCCTGACCGCGTGCGGGCAGCGGTCTACGCCCACCGCAGGGGCCTGGTGGCCTGAGGCGCACCGCCTCGACGGGGTGAACGCCGCAGACCTCAGGAACCGTCCGTGGCCCTGTTCGGTCAGAGCGCGGCCGTCGGCCCCGGTACGGCGGGCGTACCCGACGAGCGGGCCGAGACGACGTCGAGCAGGTTGACCAGCCGATCGACCTGCTCAGAGTCCAGACGTCCGGTCGCGGGCCCCAGGGCGCGCCGGATGTCGTCCTCCACGCGCTTGGCGAGCTCGAGCCCGGCTGGAGTCATGTACACCTCGACGACCCGGCCGTCATGGGGATTCTTGCCGCGGGTCAGCAGCCCCCGGCGCTCGGCGCGGGCGATGAGGGTGGACATCGTGGATTTGTCCAGGCCGAGATAGGCGGCCAGTTCGGTGACGCGGGCGCGGCGGTCACGGAGGATGCCGAGCACGCGTAGCTGGGTGAGCGACAGGTCGTGCTCGCCACCGATGCGGGTCAGCACGCCTGCCACCTCGAAGGTGGTCCGGACGAGGGCGTCCATGACATCGTCGGCGCTGGTCATGCCGCCATGCTAGTTCGACATGGTTGGAATGACCAACCATGCCGAAACGCGTGGAAAGGCCGGCGCGGTTGACATGGTTTGCATTTCCAACCATTATGGCGATGGTTGGAAATGCAAACCATCTGTCTTCTGGAGGTCACCATGCACGCTGCCGTCATCCGGGCCGCCGACGCCCCTCCGGTCTATCGCGACCACCCCGACCCCGCGCCACACAACGGCGACGAGCTGGTCGTCGAGGTGCTCGCGGCGGGCCTGCATCACCTGACCAGGTCCAAGGCGAACGGCTCGCACTACACCAGCAGCGGGAGGTACCCGCTCGTCCCCGGCGTCGACGGCGTCGTACGCGACCAGGAGGGCAACCTCCGCTACGTGGTCCTGGACGACACGGCGCTGGGGACGTTCGCCGACCGCACCCTCATCGACCCTCGCCGCAGCGTGATCCTGCCCGGCGGCATCGACCCCGTGCAGATCGCCGCCGCGATGAACCCGGCCATGTCGTCCTGGGTCGCGCTGCGCCGCCGCGTCGACTTCCACGCCGGTCAGCGCGTCCTCGTCCTCGGCGCCACCGGCAACGCCGGACGGATGGCGGTCCAGATCGCCAAGCTGTTCGGCGCCGCCCAGGTCATCGCGGCCGGCCGCGACGCCACCCGCCTGAAGGCGCTGGCCGCGCTCGGCGCCGACGAGACGATCACCTTCGACCAGATCGGCCACGGGGAGATCGGCCACGCGGCCGACGTCGACGTGGTCATCGACTACGTGTGGGGTGAACCCGCCGCCGGCGCCATGATCCCGATGCTCACCGCCCGCGCCGACCGCACCACCCCGCTGACCTGGATCCAGATCGGATCCGTCGCCGGTCAGAGCGCGCCGATCCCCTCAGCGGCACTGCGCTCCGCCCGCCTGCAGATCGTCGGCAGCGGCATCGGCTCGGTCCCCGCCCGCGACTTCATCGCCGAGCTGCCGGAGCTGGCCTCATCGGTGACCGCGGGCGCGATCGACGTACGGGCCCGTGCCGTACCCCTCGCCCAGGTCACGCAGGCGTGGGCCGCCGAGACCGAGGAGCGCATCGTCTTCGTCCCGTAGCCGGATGGAGAAGGAAGCCATGACCCCGGGCCCTGGCCGTCGGCCTCGGCGTCAGCGGCATCGCGACGGCGATCGGCCCGCGGCGCATCGGCTGGGACCCGGTGATCGTGGAGAGAGCGCCGGGCCGCCGCATGACCCGCAACCAAGATCGAGCACAAGTTCAGCCATGCGGGCGGCACGTGCCGTTCACCGGTTCACTTCCGCGGCCGGGAGCCGGTGGATGATGACGATGCTGATGGCCAGAAGGACGATCGCGGTGACGAACCCGCTCGTCGCGCTTCCGGTCAGGTCCTTCATCCAGGCGAGCGCGTACGTGGCGACGAATCCGCCGAGGTTGCCGATCGACGAGATGAGCGCCATCCCCGCCGCGGCGGCGGCTCCCTGAAGGAAGATCCCGGGCAGGCACCAGAAGACGGGGTAACTGGCGACGATCCCGATATTGGCCAGCGTGATCGTCAACGTGACAAGGAGGACAGAGCCATCCGTCGCGATGGCGCCCGCCAGCCCGGCGATCGCCAGGGCGAAGGGCACGATGATGTGGCGGCGGCGCTCTCGCGCCCGGTCCGACAGGAACCCGTTGAGCAGAAGCGCCACGATGCCGCAGGCGCTCGGAATCGTGGTGAGCCAGCCGATGGCCGTGGCCCCGCCCGCCCCCGCCTCCTGCAGGATGGACGGCAGCCAGAAGCTGATGGTGTACGTGGCGGTCAGGAAACTGAAGGCGACCAGCCCCAGCCGCCACACGCGCCCCGACCTGAACGCGGCTCCGAGGTCGTGCCCCTGCGCTGGAAGCGCGTCCCGATCGGCCCGCAGGACCGCCGCCAGCTGTCCCTTCTCGTCATCGGTGAGCCACCGGGCCGTCTGCACGCTCGACGCGAGCACGAACGGGAACAGCAGGCCCAGCACAACGGCCGGAGCGGCCTCCAGGAGGAACAGCCACTGCCATCCCATCCAGCCGTTGACTCCCTCGAACCGCGACATGATCCACCCGGACAAGGGTCCTCCCACCAGCGAAGCGGCGGGCAGACCGATGAGGAAGAATCCGATGACGCGAGCGCGTCGCTGAGAGGGATACCACTGGGTGAGATAGAGCAGCACGCCGGGAACGAAGCCCGCCTCCGCCGCGCCGAGCAGGAACCTGAGGGCGTAGAACTGCCAGACATCGGTGACGAACGCCGTCAGGCCGGACAGAACCCCCCAGGTGATCATGATTCTGGCCAGCCACCAGCGCGCGCTGGTCTTCTGCATGATGACGTTGCTGGGCACCTCGAACACGATGTAGGCCACGAAGAAGAGGCCGGCCCCGAGGCCGTAGACGAGTTCGCTGAATCCCAGCGCGTCGAGCATCTTCAACTTGGCGAAGCCGAGGTTGATGCGGTCCAGGAAGGCGAGCAGATAGCCGAGGAAGATCAGCGGGACGATCCGCAACGACACCTTGCGGAAGAGCGCGCCGGTCACCAGGGGAGACGGAGAAACCGAGGCAGGGGGCATGGGGGCCTCTCAAGGGTTCAGCAGACGAGGATCGACGTTCCCGCCGCACACCAGCACGCCGACACGCTCACCGGGGCGGGGCCGGTAGGCGGCACTGAGGAGGGCGGCCAGCGCGGTCGCGCCACCCGCTTCCACCGGGAGCCGCAGGCTGCGCCACAGCGCCGCCTGGGCGCGGACGATGTCGTCATCGTCGACCAGGACGACGTCCGAGACGGCCTGTGAGCAGATGCGGTGTACGAGGTCTCCGACGTTTCGCGGGCCCAGGGAGTCCGCCGCCACGGAGGCGACCGCCACATCCACGGGACCCCCGGCTTCGAGCGCGGCGTGTAGAGCACGGGAGCCGCGGGGCTCGACCCCCACGACCTTGACCCGGTGGCCGTGCCACCACGACGCGAGCCCCGAGACGAGCCCTCCTCCGCCTGCGGCGACGAGGACTGTGTCGAGTCCCGGCGCCTGCTCGTCCCACTCCAGGGCGATGGTCCCCTGGCCGGCGACCGTCGCGGCCACTCCGTAGGGGTGCACCTCGTGTGCGCCGGAGTCGCGCACGTAGGCGGCGCAGGCTTGCTGGGCCTCGTCGTAGTCGTCCCCGGACACGACCACTCGATCGGTCAGCTCCGCTATGGCCGCCAGCTTCAAAGGACTGACCGTGGCCGGGACGAAGATCGTCGCGGTGACGCCGAGGCGGCGTGCGGCGTACGCGACGGCGATGCCGTGGTTGCCGCCCGAGGCCGCCGCGACGCCCGCCTCCCCGAAACCGGCGATCTCCACCAGCATGTTGTTGAAGGCGCCACGCGGCTTGAAGGAGCCGGTGTGCTGCAGCAACTCCAGCTTCATGGTCATGTCGTGCGCGATGCCGAAGTCGTCCCCGCGCACCTCGATGGTCGGCGTCCGGCGGCAGTGGCCGGATATCCGCCTCTGTGCCGCGCGGATGTCCTCGGCCACGACGGGAAGACTCACCGGACGACCTGCCGCTGGTGACCGAGCCCCTCTATGTCCAGGCGCATGACATCACCGGGCCGCAGGTAGCGGCCATGCGCCAGCCCGACCCCCGCGGGCGTGCCGGTCGTCACGACGTCCCCCGGCTCCAGGACCATGAACCGTGAGACGTAGGAGAGCAGGAATGCCGGCGGGAAGATCATCTCCTTGGTGCTGCTGCTCTGCATGACGTCGCCGTTCAAGGTCAGCGACATCGCGAGGCCGGACACGTCGCGCATCTCCTCGGTGGTGACGAGCCACGGGCCCAGCGGGCCGAACGTCGGCGCGCTCTTGCCTTTCAGCCACTGGCCCGTGCCGCCCATCTGCCAGTGGCGTTCGGAGACGTCGTTGCAGATGCAGTAGCCCGCGATCGCGCGCTCCGCCTCGGCCTCATCGGCGCGGTAGACCCGCTCTCCGACGACGATGGCCAGCTCGAGCTCCCAGTCGACCTGGGTGGCGCCGGGTGGAATGATCACATCGTCGTACGGGCCGGAAAGAGCGCCGGCCGCCTTGCTGAACAGGACAGGCTCCGCCGGAACGTCCATGCCCGTCTCCTGGGCGTGATCGCGGTAGTTCAGCCCTACGGCGATGAAGTTCCGCGTTCCCGCGACGGGCGCTGCGAGTCGTGCCTCGCCGGGGACCACCGGCAGCGACTCCTCGTCGAGCGCGGCCAGGCGCTCGATCCCGGCGCGTCCCAGCGTCTCGCCCGCGAGATCCGTGACGTGCCCGGACAGGTCCCTGAGCTGCCCCGAGCCGTCGATGAGGCCGGGCCGCACCGTCTCGCCCGACCAGTGGCGTACGAGTTTCATGAGGCGATCCCTCCAGATCCGGCGAGGTATTCGGCACCCACCGTGCGGCAGTCCATCTCGTACTCGAGGTCGACGACGGGCGGGCGGTGCGGATGCCAGGTGAGGCCGTCCGTGCTGCGCAGCGGATTCATCACCTCGCGGGCCAGCAGCGCCTGGACGTCGTGGACCGTGTAGACCTGGACGACCTGGGGGGCGTGACCCGAGACGCCGAGCCCGTCCATCCGGCTCTTGAGCGCGGCGGTCACGAACCGCACCTTGGACAGCAGGCCCTCGGCGGACATGTCCTGATAGGCGATCATGTGGTCGCGATAGTCGCCGAGGCCCTCAGGAGACTCGGCGCTGCCCGACACCACGTACTGAACGGTGTCGGCCTCCGTCCGTACGGTGAACGCGAACGCGTGCGCACTCGGCTCCGGCACCGGGTTCACGGTCGGGCAGACATTGCTGCGTGCCACCGGGTTGGCGCCGTCCGATCCGATCAGCCCCCACTTGTCCAACAGCGCGATGTACTCCGTGTTGAACGAGCTGAACGACGACTCCGTGAACGGCTCGGGCGACCGCAGCTCCCACGAGCACAGTGCCGTCAGCGGCCGGCCGGCCGCGCCGAGGATACTTTCCGCCGTGCTGAACGCGGCGGCGAGCGGCACGGGCGTCGGGAACCGGACCCGGGCGATGCCGTGGCCCGGCTCGGCCACGACACCCGCCGAGTACTGGGAGACACCGGGCAGGTATAGATAGCCGGATTCTGGTCCGGCCGAACGCAACATTTCAGTCTGCTCCTTTCGAATGCAGGACAGACTGTCATTCGGAGGACTAGATCGCTATTAGCAAATTTCGCGGCACGCATGCTAATTTTTCGCATGGTGCGAGCAAGGCAGGGAGGCGGGGCATGCTGGAGACCGCAGCGTTGCGCTACTTCCGCGAAGTGGCCCGGACCGGCTCCATCGCCCGTGCCGCGGATCACCTGTTCATCGCGCCCAGCGCCATCAGCCGGCAGTTGCGTCTCCTGGAGGAGCACCTCGGCGTCGAGCTGTTCAATCGCGGGCCCAAGGGCATGACGCTCACCGCTGCGGGTGAGGTGCTGCTCGGATTCGCCGATCAGCAACTGGCGACGGCCGAACGGCTGCACATGGAGTTCGGCTCCGACCGGCACAGGACGGGCGGCCGGGTCAGCGTGGCCACGGTCGAGGCGCCGCTCAGCAGCTTCGTTCCCGAGGCTCTGGCCAAGGTCGCGCACACCCACCCGGACATCGAAGTCAACGTGGTGGCGGCGGGTTCCAACGATGTGGCGGCCTTCGTCGCCGAGAGCCGGGCCGATCTCGGCCTGGTCTTCGGCCCGGTCCCGCGCTCCGACGTGACGGAGCTGGCGACCCGGCCCCTGCCGCTGTTCGTCATGGTGGAGCCGGGCCATCCGCTGGCGGCTCGGCCGAACTGCGACCTGCGCGACCTGCTCGACGTGCGGCTCGCACTTCCGGACAAGTCCTTCGGCATCCGGCAGGAGGTCGAACGAGCCGCCGCCGGACACCACGTCCGGCTGATCGTCGCCTACGAGACCAACTCACTGGCCCTCCTGCGCGAACTCGCCGTCCGCACGGGGGTGGCGATCTTCATGCCGCTCGAAGGTGCTCGCCCCGAGCTGGAGGCTGGGCTGCTCACCGCGGTCCCGATCAACGATCGGCGACTCACGAGCACCCGTATCACCCTGATCAGCGGGCTCGCGGCGACCGGTTCCCCGGCTCTGACGGTGGTCTCCGACGCCTTGGTGGCCGCGTTGCGCGGTCCGTCGCGGGGAGGGCGGGGAGAGGGGCCGACGAGATGAGTGGCGTGTTGCCGTAGGCGCAGGCTCACTCCGGCTTACCCCGCAGTACCCCGCCGCCGGAGGCCCGGCCGGCGCGAGCGGCTGATCGAGGCAGGGGATCAGGTACTCCCTGGAGCACGAGGGCCAGGTGGCTGTCCGCGATGCTCGCGTGCCGTCAGAGTCTGGACTTGAGATCGATCAGGGTCACATGGCGGTCCCCATGTCCACGGAACAGGAAAGCGTCGCGCCCAGTCCCAGGATGCGATCGACCTTCAGCCGGTCGGCTTCGACTCCATACTCGCGACGTCCCGTACGAACGCAGTCAACCTTCGTCCTTCCGCTCAGGACCGGGCCGCCCCGGTGAGCTTGTCGAGGTCGGGCGCGTAGACGGTCATCCAGTGCGGATGCAGCCGGTAGTAGACCACGTCGTTGTCCCAGTCGAAGAGGTCGTCGCCGTAGAAGTCCTTGAAGTAGGCGAGCAGTTCCGGCCAGTCCGCGGCCGGCTCGCCGTGCCGGGGGTTGAGGATCTCCACCGTGCCGTGCGTGAACACGCCCAGGTCCTCCCCGCGCATGTGCGCGGCGCTGACGGCGGGGCGGGCGGCGAGATGGCGGGCCTTGGCGGCGTCGCGCGCCGTGCCGAAGTGCCACTTCCCGTGCAGGAAGTGCCCGTCCACACCGCTGATCCGCGGCTCGCCCTTGGCCGTCACGGTGGACAGGGCGAGGGTGCACATGCCGGTGAGGACCTGGGTGAGTTGCTCCGCGGTCAGCGTGCGCTCGGTGTTGATGATCGAGCGGAGGTGCGAGGTGGAGCGGGAGAGCGAGGCGTCGAGGAGAGCTTGAAGCTCTTTGAGATCTTGTGGTGTTTCGCGCATTGCGGTCCTTGTCTGTTCATGGGGCCCGGTCCACCCCCACGTCGGTGCCGACCGGTGAACCCATGATTGATCCAATACCCGACACCCTGTGTCATGTTTTTCTCATCGGTCCCCGGCTGCCCAGACCGGCGTGGACGCTCGTGGGTGTTCCGGAGCCTGCCCCGGCGACGGCGGCCTGGCCTCGATTCCGGCCGATGCCTAACAGAACGGGAAAGCGTCGCTACCCGAGGCCCGCGAGCAGCGCATCGAAGCCCGCCTTCACCGCGGAGGCCTCGCGGCCCCGGTGAGCGATCAGGTTGGCCGCGATCGGCGCGAGCAGGGCATCGGCGAGGAACCCCGCGTCCGCCTCCGGCTTGATCTGGGCGATCAGCAGGGCCAGGTGCTGGTGGTATGCCTCGTACGCCCCGCCGAAACGCGCGAACTCCCCGGCGGTCTCGGCCATCAGCAGCAGGTCGAGCTGGGCGAAGGTGCGATCGGTCAGCGCCTGGAGGAAGGCGCGTACCCGCTCGATCGCCGGCGCCCCGGGCCCCAGCGGGGGAGGGCCGGTCAGGAACGCCTGCTGGAACTCGCGCTCCTTCTCGTCGATGAGCGCATACGCCAGCCCCGACCTGTCGCCGAACCGCCGGTACAGCGTTCCGACCCCGACGCCCGAGGCGGCCGCGACGTCGGCCATCGCCAGCCCGTCCATGCCCGCGGTGGCGACGATCTCTGCGGCCGCGGCAAGGATCTTCGCGCGGTTCCTGGCGGCGTCAGCCCGCTCCCGTGCCACGCCTGCACTCTATCGGCATTGATAAACGGAACGCGTTCCGGATACTGTTAAGCGGAATCAGTTCCGCATAGTGGAGGACTCATGCTCGATGGCAAGGTCGCACTCGTCACCGGCGGCAGCAGGGGCATCGGCGCGGCCATCGCCCGCCGCCTGGCCGAAGCGGGCGCCGATGTGGCGATCACCTACGCGACAGCGGCGAGCCGGGCGGAAGCCGTGGTCAAGGAGATCGAGGCGCTCGGCCGCCGCGGCCTGGCGACGGCCACCGAGGCAAGCGACGCCGAGGCGCTCCAGGCAGCCGTCGCCCGCACCGTCTCAACCTTCGGCCGCCTCGACATCCTGGTGAACAACGCCGGGATCGCCCCGTTCGGCCCGCTGGAGGAGGTCAGCCTGGACGAGCTCGACCGCACCCTCGCCATCCACGCCAGAGCCGCCTTCCTCACGTCGCAGGCCGCCGCCCGCCACCTGCCGGCCGGCGGGCGGATCGTGAACATCGGCAGCAGCCTGGCCGAACGCGTCCCCTACCCCGGCTGGACTCTTTACTCGATGAGCAAGTCCGCCCTGATCGGCCTCACCAAGGGCCTCGCCCGCGACCTCGGCCACCGCGACATCACGGCCAACCTCGTCCACCCCGGCTCCACCGACACCGAGATGAATCCCGCCGACGGCCCCGACGCCGACACCGAACGCTCCTACACCGCCCTCGGCCGCTACGGCACCCCGGACGACATCGCGGCCACCGTCCTCCACCTGGTGGGCCCGGCCGGTCGCACCATCACCGGGACGGCCATCACGGTGGACGCCGGAGCGACGGCCTGATGTCCCGGCTCTGACTCTCGGGTTCTCTTCGGACTCAGGCCCCTGCTCTTGCCGGAGGCCCGGAATCGCAGGGCCGCGGGCTGCTCGGCCCCCGGCGCGGCCGTCTCGCTGAGGACCTCCGACCCGGTCAAGAGGTACGTCGGACTGCACCTCGCTCCCGACGGCACGGTGACCGCGGGTGAGGCGGTCGATCTGGTCTGGATGTCGGTCCTGCGCGTGCTGACGGACGCCGGGGTGCCTGTGGGCGAGGCGGTGGAGTGCCGCGTCTGGTGGCCGTCCGCGGTCACCCGACCACCGCGATCACCAGGCAGGAGCCCGCCGGACGCCGGGAGCCGCGCACCAGGCTCCGAAATCCCGAAAAATACGGGCTTGTGGTGGATTATGGCGCTCGGTAAGGATGCTGGGAGGCGGACGGTGATCCCGTCCGATCGCAGGCTAGACAAAGGACGCCGGATGACCCAGGCCGACGCGGTTGCATCTCTCGTGGAGCGAAGGCTGGGCCGCGCTCTCGATCCCGATCTCAACTTCTTCGAAGCCGGTCTCGACTCGCTCGCCCTGGTCGCGTTGCACGAGGAGCTCACCAGCACACTGGGCCTGAGCCTGCCGGTCACCGCGATGTTCACCCACCCGAACCTGCGCGCACTCTCGCACCTGATCACGCAGGGCCAGGCGCCCGCCAGGCAGGACGGCGCCCGCCGCCGCCCGCTGGGCGGCAGCCGCCGCGACGTGCGTGCCAGGATCCGTAAGGACGGTCTGTGACCCCTCACGAACAGCCCATCGCCGTGATCGCGATGGGGCGCTTCCCGCAGGAGGTGGGGGCGGCCGAGGAGGCCGGGCACGATCCAGGGGCGCAGGTCGTCCGGCTGTACGGCGGAGTGGGCAAGGCCTGCGCGGCGCTGCTGGCCAGGGAGTGCGAGCTGGCCGTGACCGACGCCGGCGAGCTGCCACCGGGCACGCTGCGCGGCACCCTGGTCCTGCGGCTCCTCGACCGGGCGTTGCTCGACGGCGACCTGGTGCACCGGGTGATCTGGCCCGACGACCTGGAGGTCGAGGAGGGCTATCCGCCGGTGCACGCCCCGGGTGACGGCCGCCCGCGCGTGGTCGTGTGGTCCGGCCGCACGCAGGAGGAGGCCGAGTCGGTACGGCGTACCCTGGCCGGGTTCTTCGCCGGACTGCCGGAGGATCGCTACGCCGACGCGACGGGCACCCTGCAGCAGGGACGCGTCCACCACCCCGTGCGAGGCGCGGTGGTCTGCCGGAGCGCCGCGGAAGCCGCTCTCGCGCTGGGCCGCGAGCACGCCTACGAGCAGGAGCCGGTCCGCCTGTCCTTCCCCGACGAGGCGGCGGGTCTGTACGGGGTGGAGCGCGTGTTCACCGAGGCGGTGGACGTGTGCGAAGAAGCTTTGGAAGCGCGAGGTGTAGAGCCGCCACCCGCCTTCGCCACCGCCTACGGGCTGGCCGCCACCCTCGCCGCCTGGGGCATCCGCGCGGAACCCCCGGACCCGGCCCTCCTCACGAGTGACCGCCCGCTGGAGGAGACGCTCGCCGGCCTCGCGCGCCCTCCGCTGCGGGAGGCGCTTGGCGGCCTCGCGCACCTCCCGAGCGGGGAAGAGCTTGGCGGCCTCGCGCAAGGGACGGCCGGAGCCGAGGTCCGGGTGGGTGGCGATCTCGCGGGGCTGCTGGCCGCCGTGGCCAGGTTCTGGACCGGCGGCGGCCGGGTGGACTGGGCCACGCTCGACCCCGACCACCCGCTGCAACGCCTCCCCATCCCGCGGCCGCAGCCGGAGCTGCCCGCCTCCGTGGAGGAGCCGCGCCCGCTGCCGGCGGTGCCGTACTCCTTCTGGGTTCTGGAGCAGCTCGCGCCGGACAGCGGCGTGTCGAACCTGGCGGTGGCGCTCAGGTTCGAGACACCGCTGCGCAGGCTGCCGCTGCAGATCGCGGTGAACCGGCTGGTCAAGCGGCATCCGGCGCTACGCCTGCGGTTCCCCGTGGTCGGCGGGACGCCCGTCAGGCACCTGGTCGCGCCCCAGGACGCCCAGCTGAAGGTCGAGGTGCGGGCCACGACGGAGGAGACGCTGGTCGCTGACCTGCGGTCCTTCCTGGACGAGCCCTTCGACCTGGGCCGCGACCTGCTCATCAGGGTGGGACACTTCACCCTGCCCGACGGCGCCGGGACCGTGGTGTGCCTGGCCGGCCACCACATCGTCATCGACGGCATCTCCCTGCAAGTCCTGGTGGAGGAGCTGGGCCGCTTCTACGACAGCCAGACCGGGCACGGCACGCTGCCGCCCGAATTGGCGGGGCCCGCGCCGATGCTGGAGCCGGGGGAGCCGTCGGAAGAGTCGATCGGCTACTGGCTGGACCGGCTCGACGGCGTGGACCCCGCGTCCATGGTGCTGCCGGGGAGCAGGCACTCGCCGGGCCGCCCGACGTTCGCCGGACACACCTGCTCGTGGCGGGTCGACGCCGAGACGGTGGCGGCGCTGGACGAGCTGCGGGCCACGCTGCGCACCACCGGCAACATCGTGCTGGCCACCGCCTTCCTGCTGACGCTGCGCGGGCACGGCGCCGGCCCGGACCTGGTGATCGGCATGCCGGTCAGCACCAGGACGGGCGAGGAGCGCAAGCGCGTCGGCTACGCCGTGAGCACGCTGCCGCTGCGCGTCCACGTCGAGCTGGACGACGACTTCGAGCAGGTCGCCAGGCGCGTGGAGGAGGCTTTCGCGGAGGGGATCGAGCACGCCGACGCCTCGGTGGAGGCGGTGCTGACCCGCCGCGGGCACGGCACGGACGACTGGCGGGTCCCGCTGTTCCGGCACATGTTCAACTACCGGCCCTGGAGCGACGAGAAGGTGCACATCCAGGGCGAGGTGCCCGGATACGTCGAGGACCTCATCGACCGCAGCCGCCTGGACCTGCAGTGCAACGTCATCCAGGAGCCGGATCGGCTCACCGTCCGGATGGGGCACAGCACCGAGGTGCACGACGAGGACGAGATCGCGGCGTTCGCGGCCAGGATGTGCGCGGTGGTGCGGCAGGCGGCGCGCGGCGGGGTGCGGGACGTGCTCTCGCCGGCGGACCGGGCGTTGCTCGACCGGGTCAACGGCACGCGCCGCACCTGGCCCGGCACGCTGGTCGAGCGCATCGCGCCCGGCCCGGCCGTGGCGGTGCGCGAGGGCGGGCGCGAGGTCAGCTATGACGAGCTGCTGGGGCGCGCGGCCGCGGTCCGCGACCTGCTGCACGAGAGAGGGGTACGGCGCGGCGACGTCGTGGCCCTGGCCCTGGATCGCTCGGCGGACCTGGTGGCGGCGGTGCTGGGCACATGGCAGGCGGGAGCGGCGTTCCTGCCGCTGGACGTGCGGCAACCGGAGGCGCGCCTGGCCTACCAGGTGGCCGACTCGGGTGCGCGGCTGGTCGTCGCGGCGGGCATGCCGCCGTGGGCGGGTGAGACGCCGGTCGCGCCGATGCCCGGCACGCTGGGAGTACCGGAGCCACCCGAGTACGGCAATATCGCCTATGTCATTTACACCTCCGGCTCCACCGGACGGCCCAAGGGCGTGCAGGTCACGCACGAGAACCTGACGAACCTGGTGCTCGACTTCGCCGACCGGCTCGGAGCGCCCACGAGCGTTCTGTGGTCCACCACCACCTCTTTCGACATCTCCTGGCTGGAACTGCTGCTGCCGCTGGCCTCCGGAGGCGTCGTGGTGGTGGCCTCGGACGAGGACCAGTTGCAGCCGGGCAGGCTCCTGGGCCTGATCGCCGCGGCCGACGTCCAGGTGGTGCAGGCCACGCCGACCGCGTGGCGGCTGATCGCGCCGGAAGCCGGGCGGGAGCTGGCCGGCCGCACGGTACTGTGCGGCGGCGAGCCGATGCCTGCCGCCCTGGCCAGGGACCTGCTGGAGCTGGGCTGCCGGCTGTTCAACGTCTACGGGCCCACGGAGACCACCATCTGGTCCACCGCCGCCGAGCTGCGCGAGCCGCCGCTCGATCCGGTCCCCGCGGGGGAGCCGCTGGCCAACACCCAGATCTTCGTCACCGACGCCGCGGGCCGCGAGCTGCCGCCGGGCGTGCCGGGCGAGCTGTGCGTCGCCGGTGCGGGGGTGAGCGCGGGCTACCTCAACCGGCCGGAGCTGACGGCGGAGCGCTTCGGACACCACGACCGGTACGGCCGGTTCTACCGGACCGGCGACCGCGCGCGGATCCGCCACGACGGCACGCTGGAGCTGCTCGGCCGTGACGACAGGCAGATCAAGCTGCGCGGCCACCGCATCGAGCTCGGCGAGGTCGAGGCGGCCCTGCACGAGCACGAGGCGGTACGGACGGCCGCGGTGATCCTCGACGGCGACCCGCAGAGCGACGGACGCCTCGTCGCCTTTCTAGAGCTCATCGACCGAGCCGCTGACCTCGGGCTCACCAGCCGGGCCGCTGATCTCGAGGTCACCGGCCGAGCCGCTGACCTCGGGACCACCGGCCGGACCGCTGACGGGGAGCTGTGGCGCTTCGCCAGGACGCGGCTGCCCGACTACGCCGTTCCCACCCGCTACATCATCACCGGCAGGCTCCCCACCACCGCCAACGGGAAGATCGCCTATCGCGAGCTGGTCGTGCCCGACGAGGACGGCGCCCCGGCGCGGGAGGCGGGCGACGGGCTCGTCCGGCAGGTGGTGGCGCTGTGGCGCGACGCGCTGAAGCGGCCCGGCCTGGGGCCGCACGACAACTTCTTCCTCAACGGTGGCCACTCGGTGCTGGCCGTCCGGCTGATCCGCCCGCTGGAGGAGCTGGCGGGGCGGGCCGTCTCGGTACGGGCCGTGTTCGACCATCCGACACCGGCCGAACTGGCCCTGCATCTGGGGGAGGCCCGATGACGCCGTGGTTCGCACAGGTCAAGGAGGGGGAGCGGGCGCTGGTCGCCTTCCCGCACGCGGGCGGCGGTCCGGCCTCGCTCGGCGAGCTCGCCGGACATTTCCCGCCCGAGGTGGGCTTGTGGGCGGTCAACCTGCCGGGGCGCCAGGCCAGGCTTGCCGAAGAGCCACGGACCGACCTCGACGGGCTGGTCGACGATCTGGCGCGCGACCTCGCCGGGTGGCGCGAGCCGTACACGCTGTTCGGCTACTGCAGCGGGGCGCTGCTGGCCTTTCTCGTCTGCCGTCGCGTGGTCGAGCTGGGTGGCCGGCCGGAACGGCTGATCGTGGCCTCGTTCGCCGCGCCGGACGTGACCCTGCTGCTGCGCCGCCTGCCGTCGCTGCCGTCGTGGTTGTTCTGGGAGCAGCTGATCGCCCTCGGCGGCGTCCCGCCGGAGCTGGCCGATCGGGAGGCGCTCTGGCCGGTGCTGGAGCCGGCGCTCCGCGCCGACTTCGGGTTGCTGGCCGGCTATCACCACCGGCCGGGGCCACCGCTGCCGGTGCCCATCTCCGTCCTGTACGGCGTCCGGGACGCCTCGCTGACCAGGGGCGGCCTGCTGGGCTGGCGGCGGCAGAGCGTGCACAGGCCCGCGCTGAAGGAGCTCGACTCCACCCACTGGCTGGCCGAGGAGACTCCGGACGCCCTGGCAGCCACGATCGCTGAGGAGATGGGATGCGCCTCGGTTACAGCATGAGCTACTGGGGCGGTGCGGGCCTCGGCCCGGCCGACCACCTGGCGCTGGTACGAGAGGCGGAGGCACTGGGCTATTCGTCCGTGTGGGCGGCCGAGACCTACGGGACCGACCCGGCGAGCCTGCTGGCCTGGATCGCGGGCCAGACCGAGCGCATCGCGCTGGGCACCGGCGTGCTCCAGATGTCGGGACGCAAACCCGTGGTCGCCGCGATGACGGCGGCCACCGTCGACCAGCTCTCCGGCGGCCGCGCCCGGCTGGGCGTGGGCCTCTCCGGCCCGCAGGTGGTCGAGGGCTGGCACGGCGAGCCCTTCGACCGGCCGCTGGCCCGCGCTCGGGACTACCTCCAGGTGGTGCGCAAGGCGCTGGGCGGCGAGCCGGTGCGGCACGACGGAGCCACGATGACGCTGCCCCTGCCCGGCAGCGAGGGCAAGGAGCTGACGCTGGCCGTCTCGCCGGTGCAGGACCGGCTGCCGGTCTACCTGGCCGCGATGGGACCCAAGACCGTCGCGCTGGCCGGTGAGCTCGCCGACGGCTGGCTGGCCATCCACTTCCCGCCCGACCACCTGGCCAAGATGGCCAAGCACCTGAACCGCGACGGCCTCGACATCGCGCCCATGGTGCTCACGCTGGTCGAGGAGGACCAGGAGCTGGCCTACGACATGATGCGGCCCATGCTCGCCCTCTATCTCGGCGGCATGGGCTCGCGCCGTACCAACTTCTACAACCGCCTGGCCGCCACGCTCGGCTTCGAGCAGGAGGCCGCCCGCATGCAGGAGGCGTTCCTGGACGGGCGGCAGGGCGAGGCCATGACGATGCTGCCCGACGCGCTCGTGGACGCGATGACCATGTGCGGCCCCGCGGGCAAGGTGCGCGAGCGGATGGCGGCCTACCAGGAGGCGGGCGCGACCACGCTGATCGTCGGCCTGGTCACGCCCACCCGGCGGCTGCGCAGCCGCCAGCTACGGCTCATTGCGGCTCTGGCGCCGGCATCTCCTTGAGCTTGGCCAGGGGCGACCAGGCCATCGCCGCCATCGGCACCAGCGCGCCGATGGCGACGACCACCCACAGCGCCGTACGCGTCCCCAGGGCGCCGGCCAGCAGGCCCGCGCCCAGAGCGCCCAGCGGGGCGGGGATCAGGCCCAGCGAGTAGATCGAGGCCACCACGCGGCCCTGCAACCGCGGCGGGGTGATCGTCTGCACCAGCGTGGTGTTGGTGACGAAGAAGATCTGCGAGGTGACGCCGCTGATCAGCTGCGCGGCGACCAGCATGGTCACCGAGACCCAGACCGGCCCGGTGGCGAGGGGGATGAGGAAGAGCGCGAGGTTGCCGTACACGATCGACCACAGCAGCACCCCGCCGATCGCGAAGCGCCGCATCACCTTGACGGCCAGCAGCGCCCCGATGATCGAGCCCACGCCGCCACCGGCCAGGATGCTGCCGAACCAGGCCGCGGGCACGCCCAGGTCACGGATCACGTACAGGGCGTAGATCGAGTTCATCGAGCCCAGGATGAACAGCGAGTACACGGCCGACGAGATGGCCAGCGGCCGGATCAGCTCGTGCCGCAACACCCAGCCCATGCCCTGCCAGATCGCCTTGTGCACCTGCCCGGCGGTGGTGTCGTCCGGCTCCGGCCGCGCTTCCGGCCGCTTGATCAGCGCCACCGCTATCGCGGAGGCCAGGTACGACACCGCGTCGATGACCAGCAGCGCGGGCGCGGAGATCACCTTCAGCAGCGCCGCGGCCAGGCCGGGGCCGAACGTCTGGGCGGTCGACTCGGTCAGCTGCAGCTTGGAGTTGCCCTCCAGGAAGTTCTCCGGCGGCACCAGGAACGGGAAGTAGCTGCGGTAGGCCGTCTGGAAGAGCGTGCCGAGCAGCCCGATGGCGAAGATGACGCCGTAGATCCAGGCCAGCGTGAGCATGTCGGCGAACCACGCGATGGGGATCAGCATCAGCAGCACGAAGCGCGCCACGTCCGTCCAGATCAGGATGGGCCGCTTGCGCACCCGGTCGGCCAGCACGCCGAAGAGCAGGAAGAGCACCATCGGAACCCGGAGCAGGAAGCCGATGAGGCCCATCTCCTCCTCGGAGGCGTGCAGCACGGTGACCGCGATGACGGGGATCGCGAAATAGGTGATCGCCGAGCCGAACTGCGACAGGCTCTGCCCGGCCCACAGGCGCAGGAAGTTGCCGTTGCGCCACAGGCTGGTCTGTTCACTGGTCGGGGATGCCATGATCCATCCACCTTCTGATCTCGGTGGCCGCTCCGGCGACCAGGGGTTCGTACAGGATCGGGACGCGTTCCTCGGGGATCGGGACGTGCGCGAACCGCCCCTTGGCGACGGAGGACCAGGTGCCGTCCTCGCGCCTGGGCGCGAAGAGCGCGATGTCGCCGTCGTAGGGTTCGTGCCGGTAGCCGCCGACCGCGTGCGCGTTGGCCCGGAACACGGCCAGGTAGCGGCGCGCCTGCTCGACCTCGGCGGTGTCGGGGGCCAGCCGGTCGGCGGCCGAGGCGGCGCCCATGACCGCCAGCAGCCGCTCCTCCGGCGGCTGGGCGGCGAGCTCGGCCGGGTCCAGCCCGAGGGTTTCCTCAGGCCCGCCGGCCAGCGCGTGGAACAGCAGGACCGTGTCGTCCTCCAGCGACGCGCCGGCCACGGGCTCTTCGGCATCGGCGTAGAAGAGCACGACGAGCGGCACCTGCTCGCCGCGCTCGCGCAGGCGCCTGGCCACCTCCAGAGCGATGTTCCCGCCGATGCAGAACCCGCCCAGCACGTACGGCCCCGCCGGCCGTACCTCCAGCAGGTCGGCCACGTAGGCGTCGGCCATCTCGGCGAGCGTGGCGTGCGGCTCCTCGCCGGGCACGAGCCCGCGCGCGGCGATGGCGTACACCGGCTGGTCGGGGCCGAGGCGGCGGGCCAGCGGGTGGTAGCGGAAGACCTGGCCGCCGAGCGCGTGCATGAAGAAGATCGGCGTACGGTCGCCGTCCGGGTTGAGCGGCACGACGTGGCTGGGCGGCGCGAGGTCATCGGTCTGGCGGAGCACCCTGGCCAGCGCGCTGATCGTCGGCGCGGCCAGGAGGGCGGCGACCGGCAGGCTGCGTCCCAGCTCCTGGCGGATGCGGGCGGCCAGCCGCAGGGCGCTCAGCGAGTGGCCGCCGAGCTCGAAGAAGTCGTCCAGGATCCCGGCCGCGGGCACCTTCAGCACCTCTTCGTAGAGCGTGGCGAGGCGCGCTTCCACCTCGTCACGCGGCGGCACGTACGGCCGGCCGCTCGCTGTCTCCGGCGGGGGCAACGCGGCCCGGTCGAGCTTGCCGCTGCGGGTGAGCGGCAGGGCGTCCAGGTGCACCCACCGGCGCGGGATCAGGTGGTCGGGCAGGACGTCACGGAGGTCGGGCACGTCGCCGACGACGTAGCCGACCAGGCTCTGCTCGTACGCCGTGACGGCCGCGTCGCGCACTCCCGGCTGCGCGCGCAGGGCGGCCTCGACCTCGCCGGGTTCGACGCGCATGCCGCGGATCTTGACTTGGTGGTCGGTGCGGCCGAGGTATTCGAGCTCGCCGGATGGCAGCCAGCGGGCGAGGTCGCCGGTCTTGTAGAGGCGTTGGCCGTTGGGTGCGGGGAGGAAGCGTTCGGCGGTGAGTGCTGGTTTGCCCAGGTAGCCGCGGGCGAGCTGGATGCCGCCGAGGTAGAGCTCGCCGGGTGTGCCGATGGGGACTTCGCGGAGGTGCTGGTCGAGGACGTGGAGGGTGGTGTTGTCGACCGGCTTGCCGATGGGGACGATCGGCTCTCCGGGCTGGCAGGGGTGCCAGGAGACGTCGATGGCGGCTTCGGTGGGGCCGTAGAGGTTGTGCAGGCCGGGGAGGTCGAGGCCGGGTGGGAGGGCTTCGCCGGAGCAGATGATCCGTGGTGGGGGCTGGATGTCGTCTTCTTCGAGGAAGGCTTGGAGCATGGAGGGGACGAAGTGGGTGGTGGTGATCTGTTCGGTTTTGATGAGGTCGCGGAGGTAGGCGGTGTCGCGGTGGCCGCCGGGCTTGGCGATGATCATGGTGGCGCCGGTGATGAGGGGCCAGAAGAGCTCCCAGACCGAGACGTCGAAGGTGGTGGGTGTCTTGTGCAGGACGCGGTCTTGCGGGGTGAGCTGGAAGGTGTCCTGCATCCAGCGCAGCCGGTTGACGATCGCCCGGTGGGAGACGCCCACGCCTTTCGGGCGTCCGGTGGATCCTGAGGTGAAGATGACGTAGGCCAGGTTGTCCTCGTGCACCCGCACGACGGGTGCCGGGCCCGCATGCCCGTCCGCTGCCGTGAGCACCAGGCCGGCGCCCGCGTCGGCCAGCATGCCGCGCGTCCGCTCCGCCGGGTGGCCCGGATCGAGCGGCAGGTAGGCGCCACCCGCCGCCAGCACCCCGAGGAGCACGACCGGGAGGTCCAGGCCGCGTTCCATGCACACGCCGATCGGCTGGTCCACCCGCACGTCCAGCCCGGCCGCCACGGCGCGGGCCCGCTCGGCCAGCTCGCGGTAGGTCAGCCGGTCGCCCTCGAAGACCAGCGCCGTCGCCTCCGGCGTCCGCTCGGCCTGCTCGAAGACCAGCTCGTGCAGCAGCCCGCCCGGATGCTCCCGGGCGGTGGCGTTCCAGCGCGCGAGCTGCTCGCGCTCTTCGGCCGGCAGGATGTCCAGGCGGCCCACCGGCACGTCGGGCGCCGCCACCACCGCACGCAGGAGCGCGGCGAACCGCCGCGCCAGCCGCTCGATCGTCTCCGGCCGGAACAGCTCGCTGTTGTAGACGAAGCGTCCCCCCAGCCGCTCACCCCGCTCGGCGGCGTAGAGCTCCAGGTCGAACCGGGTGGTCGTGCTGTCCGGCTCGAAGCCCTCGCCGCCGTCGCGATAGCTCTGCAGCGCGAACAGCACCTGCACCAGCGGCGGGCGGCTGACATCGCGTTCGGGGTCCAGCTCGGCGACCAGCTTCTCGAAGGGCAGCTCCTGGTGGTCGTAGACCTCCAGCGCCCCATCCCGCGTACGGCGCAGCAACTCGGCGAACCCGGGATCGCCCGCCAGCCGCGCCCGCAGCGGGAGCAGGTTGACGAACAGCCCCACCATGTCCTCGAACTCGGGCCTGCTCCGCCCGGCCACCGGCGACCCCACCGCGAAGCCGCTCATGCCGGACCAGCGGGCCAGCAGCACCTGGAAGGCGGCGAGCAGCCCCATGTAGAGCGTCGCCCCCTCGGCCCGGCACAGCTCGCGGAACGCCGCCACGTCCAGCTCAACGTCGTGCCAGCCGCCCCGGAAGCCCTGCCGGGGCGGGCGGGGCCGGTCCAGGGGCAGCTCGAGCACCTGCAGCCCGTCCAGCTCGCCGCGCCAGAACGCCAGGTCGTCGGCCAGCCGCGTGCCGCTCAGGCGCTCCCGCTGCCACACCGCGTAGTCGCCGAAACCCAGCCGCGGACCGCGCTCCGGCGGCGTCAGGAGCTCGCGGAGGATGAGGTCGGCCGACCAGCCGTCGGCGACGATGTGATGAACGGCGACGAGCAGCGCGTGGTCACCGGGCGCCAGCCGGGCCAGGGTGGCGCGCAGCAGCGGGCCGGTCGCCAGCTCGAAAGGCAGCGCGGCGTCGGCGCTGAGCACCTGCCTGGCCGCCGCCTCCGTCGTCACGTCCACGACGCGCAGCGGGACACGTACCCGATCGGCCACCCGCACCACCGGCCGCCCGTCGGGGCCGGCGGGGAAGGTCATGCGCAGGCTCTCGTGCCGGGCGACCACGGCGTCGAGCGACTGCCGCAGCCGTTCGGCGTCGAGCGGGCCGTGGATCCTGGCCGACACGGGCAGCACGTAGGCGCTCGTCCCGGGGGCGAACTGCTCCATGAACCACAGTCGCTCCTGCGCGAACGACAGCGGCGGATCGCTGCCCGCGGCACGCCGCGGGATCTCCTCCGCGGCGCCGGTGTCAGCGCCGGGGCCGGTGCCAGTACCGGTGCCAGTACCGGTGCCGGTGCCGGTGTTCAGGCCCGCCAGGGCCTTGCGGAAGCGGGCCTCCACGCGCGCACGCCGCTCACTCACGCTCGTCGGCCTCCTCGGCCAGGCGCTCCAACGCCGCGGCCAGCAGGCGGGGCGTCGGGTGGGTGAAGGCCAGCTTGAGCGGCACCTCCAGCTCGATGGCCGCGGCGATGCGGGCCGTGGTCCTGGTGGCCAGCAGCGAGTGGCCGCCGAGCTGGAAGAAGTCGTCCAGCACGCCCACCCGCTCCAGCCCCAGCACCTCGGACCAGACCAGGCAGACGAGCTCCTCGGCCGCGCCGGTCGGCGGCTCGTACGTCGCGCTCGGCGGCTGGCCCGGCGCGGGCAGCGCACTCTGGTCGACCTTGCCGCCGGGGGTCAGCGGGATGCGATCCAGCGAGACGATCGCGCTGGGCACCATGTGCGGAGGGAGCTCGGCGGCGAGGTGATCGCGTAACGCGTCCCCGGCGTCGTGGACGGCGTAGGCGATCAGGCGGTCGTCGCGGACCACCACGGTGGCCTGCCGTACCGACGGGTGGGCGAGCAGCACGGACTCCACCTCGCCCGGCTCCACGCGGTAACCGCGCACCTTCACCTGCCGGTCCAGGCGGCCGAGGATCTCCAGCCTGCCGTCCAGCCGGAAGCGGGCCCGGTCGCCGCTGCGGTAGCGGCGCGAGCCGTCAGGGCCGGGGACGAAGCGCTCGCCCGTGAGGGCGGGCGCGCCCCGGTAACCGCGCGCCAGGCCGCTGCCGCCGATGTGCAGCTCACCTGCGACACCGGGCGGCACCGGGAGCCCGTCGGGGGCCAGCACCTCAAGCGTGGTGCCGGGCAGGGCGACGCCCACGGTCGGGCGGCGCAGCGCCTCGGCGGGGTCCATCTCGGCGGTGGCGGCGATGATCGTGGTCTCGGTGGGGCCGTAGCTGTTGATCAGGCGGACGCCCGGGGGCCCGGAGTCGTACCAGGAGGCCAGGGCGGGGCCGGGCAGCGGGTCGGCGCCCAGGATGAGCAGCCGGAGCCCGGGCGGCCAGGCGACGCCCATGGCCACCAGCTCCTGCCAGTACGACGTGGGCAGGTCCAGCACGGTGAGCGCGGCACCCTCGGGAGTCTTCAGGAAGTCGGGCAGCGGCTCGTCCGGGCACAGAACGAGCTCCGCGCCGGCGGCCAGCGCCGGGTAGATCTCCTCGGCGTGGGTGTCGAAGCTCGGCGAGGCGAACTGCAGGACGCGGTCGCCCGGCCCGAGCTCGTAGTGCTCCCGCATCCAGCTCACCCGCGACGCGAGCGCCTCGCGCGGCACCTCCACGCCCTTGGGGCGCCCGGTCGAGCCCGAGGTGTAGATCACGTACGCGAGCGAGCCCGGCGCCGCGGCCCGGAATGATCTTCCCGGCTCGGACAGGTCGTCCTCGTCCAGCACCAGGGCCGCGCCCGCGTCCGCCGCCATCCATCGCAGCCGCTCCGGCGGGTAGGCCGGGTCGAGCGGCAGGTAGGCGCCGCCTGCCTTGCCGACGGCGAGCATCCCGGCGATCAGCTCCACCGAGCGTCCGGCGCGCAGGCCCACGACCGTGTCCGGGCCGACCCCGGCCTCGGACAGGCGCCCCGCCAGCGCCGTGGCCATGGCGTCCAGCTCGGCGTAGGTGACCCGGCGGGTGCCGTGGCTCACCGCCGGCGCGCCGGGCGCCAGCCGGACGCGCTCCTGGAAGAGGTCGAGCACGTCGCGCGCGGGCGGCTGCGGGGTGTCGAGGACCGGCGGCCGGTCCTCGGGCAGCAGCATGGCCACGCGCAGCGCGGACAGCGGCGCGCCCGGGTCGCCCGCGACCGTCTCCAGCACCCGCTCCCACCGCCGCAGCAACCGCGTCGCGGTCTCCTCCTCGAACAGGTCGCCGGCGTAGGACAGCATCGCCCACAGGGAGCCGTCGAACTGGGTGACGTCCAGCATCAGGTCGAACTTCACCTGCGCCGCCCCGGGGTCGAAGATCTCCACTTCGACGCCGGGCAGCGGAAGGGCGGAGGCCTCCTTGTCCTGGATCACCAGCATCGCCTGGAACAGCGGCGTCGTGCTCAGGTCGCGGCGGATGCCGAGGTCGTTGAGCAGGCGTTCGAAGGGGATGTCCTGGTGCGCGAAGGCGTCCAGGACCGTCGCCCTGGTCCGCGCGAGCAGCGTGCGGAAGGACGGGTCGCCGGACAGATCGCCGCGCAGCACGAGCGTCTCGGGGAAGAAGCCGACGACGTCCTGGAGCTCCGGGCGGTCGCGCCCGGCGATGACCGAGCCGACCGTGAGGTCTTCGGTGCCGCAGTGCGCCCCCAGGAGGAGCTGGTAGGCGGCCAGCAGGACCATGAAGAGCGTGCACCGCTCGTCCCTGGCCAGCTGCTCCAGGCGGGCCGTCAGCTCGGGGCCGATGCGGCGCGCGCAGTAGTCGCCACTGGGCTCGCGCACGGCCGGCCGCGGCCGATCCACCGGCAGGTCGAGCGGCTGCACGCCGTCGAGCTGGGCCCGCCAGTAGTCCAGGGACTCCTGCGACGGCTCGCGGCCCCGCTGCCAGGCCGCATAGTCGCGGTAGTCGGCCGAGGGAGTGCCCAGCCCGGCCGCGTTCCCGGTGTAGCAGGCGGCCAGCTCGGAAAAGATGATCTTGAGCGACCAGCCGTCGGCCACCAGGTGATGCAGGACCAGGCAGAGCACGTGATCGGTGGCCGACAGCGTGATCAGGTGCACCCGCACCAGCGGGCCCGTGGCCAGGTCGAACGGGGCGTTGGTCAGCTCGGCCACGATCGCCGTGGCGCGCGCCTCGCGTTCGGAGGCGGGCAGGCCCGCGAGGTCGACCGGCACCGGATCGAGCTTCAGCTCAGGCTCGACGACCTGGACCGGCCTGCCCTCCACGGAGGGGAAGCGGGCCCGCAGCATCGGGTGCCGCGCCGCCACGGTGTTCAGCGCCCCGGCGAGGTCCTCGGTGGACAGCTCACCGCGCAGCCGCTGCACCATGTACATGTTGTAGGAGGCGTCGGCGGGGTCGAGCCGCTGCAGGAACCAGAGCCGCTCCTGCCCGTAGGAGAGCGGCGCCGGCGCGTCCGGATCGCTGCGCGCGGGAATGCCGGTGGGCCGCGCCTTCGGCTGCCGCAGGAGCTTGCGCTCCAGCGCCGCACGCTGCTCCGGGCTGAGCCGGGCCAGCCGCCCTCTCACCTCGCTCATCCGTCCGCGTCCTCTGCCAGCAGATCGTCCAGCTCGACGTCGCCGAGCTGGAGTTCCAGTACGGCCAGCGCGTGCTCGGCCACCGTGGTGAGCTCGAAGCAGACCCGCAGGTCCATCTCGATCCCGTACGCCTCCCGGTACCTGGTGATCAGCAGGACGGCCAGCAGCGAATGCCCGCCGAGCGCGAAGAAGTCGTCCTCGATGCCCACCCGGTCACGGCCGAGCAGCTCGCCCCAGAGCGCGCACAGTTCCTCCTCCAGCGGCGTCTCCGGCGCGACGTAGGTGGTGCCCAGATCGCTGCGGCCGGGCCCGGTGGGCGGCGGCAGCGCGGCGCGGTCGAGCTTCCCGCTCGGGCCTAGGGGGAACTCGGTGACCCGGACGAACGCCTGCGGAACCAGCGCCGGCGGCAGCTTGCCCGCCAGCCCGGTCCGCAGCTCGTGCGCCAGCTGGGCGGCCTCGCCCGTCCAGTCCACGTAGGCCACCAGCCCGCGCCCGCCCGGCGCGTCGTCGCGCAGGGCCACGACGGCCCTGCGCACCCGGGCGTCCTCGGCCAGCGCCGCCTCGATCTCGCCCAGCTCGACCCGCCAGCCGTGCACCTTCACCTGGTCGTCGATGCGGCCGAGGAACTCCAGCTCCCCGTCGGCGCGCAGCCTGGCCAGGTCGCCGGTGGCGTACAGGCGCGCGCCCGGCGGGCCGTACGGGTCGGGGACGAAGCGCTCGGCCGTCAGCCCCGGCCGGCCCGCGTAGCCGCGCGCCACCTGGACGCCGCCGATGTGCAGGTGACCGGGTACGCCGACCGGCATCGGCTCCAGGTGCCCGTCGAGGACGTGCAGGCGGCAGCCGGGCATCGGGCGGCCGATGGGGATCACCGTCTCGCCCGGCCGGCAGGCGTGCCAGGAGACGTCGACGGCCGCCTCGGTGGGGCCGTAGAGGTTGTGCAGCTCCACGCCGGGCAGGCGGTCGAAGAAGCGGGCCGCCATCCTGGGCGGCAGCTCCTCGCCACTGCACACCACGCGCCGCAGGGACGTGCACGACTCGATGTTCGCCTCCTCCAGGAAGAGGGCGAGCATGGACGGCACGAAGTGCATCGTGGTGACCGCGTGCCGCTTGATCAGGTCGCGCTGGTGGCCGGGGTCGCGGTGGCCGCCCGGCCGTACCGGGACGAGGCAGGCGCCCTGCAGCAGCGGCCAGAAGAGCTCCCACACCGACACGTCGAAGCTGGTCGGGGTCTTCTGCATCACCACGTCGCCGGCCGTCAGGCCGAACGTCTCCTGCATCCAGGCCAGGCGGTTGACGATGCCGCGATGGGTGTTGACCACCGCCTTCGGCCGGCCGGTCGAGCCCGAGGTGTAGATCAGGTACGCGGCGTCGTCCGGTCCGGTCACCGGTTCGAGATCGCCGGAGTCGAGGTCGTGGTCGTCCTCCAGCAGCACCGCCTTGATCGGCCCGCCGGGCGACAGGTGGCGCTGGGTGAGCAGCACCTGTGCGCCGCAGTCGGAGAGCATGAACTCCAGCCGGTCCCGCGGGTATTCGGGATCCAGCGGCACGTACGCCCCGCCCGCCTTGAGCACGGCGAGAAGCGCGACGACCAGCTCGGGCGAGCGCTCCGCGCAGACCGCGACCGGCCGGCCGCGCTCGACGCCGATGTGCCGCAGCCACCGGGCGAGCCGGTTGGCGCGGCCGTTGAGCTCGGCGTAGGTGAGCGTGGCATCGCCGGAGACCACCGCGGGAGCGCCGGGAGTCGCGGCGGCTTGGGCCTCGATCAACGCGTGCAGGGTCCCGGGCGCGGCCCGGGGCGCGCCGGCCCCGAGGGCCAGCACCCGCTGGCGCTCCTCCTCCGGGAGCACCCGGAGCGCGGACACCGCCCGGTCGGGGTCGGCGACGGCTGCCTCGACCAGGGTCCGCAGGTTGGCCTCGAAGCGCTCGATCGTCTCCGGATCGAACAGGTCGGTGGCGTACTCCAGCCGGGTGTGCAACCGCCCGTCACGCATGTTGACGTCGAGCTGGATGTCCACCTTCGCGGTGCCGTTGCCGATCTGCCCCTCGTTGGTGCGGACGGCCAGGTTGAACATCACCTGGTAGAGGGCCGGCACGCTCAGATCCCGGGCCGGCTGCAGGTCCTCCACGAGCCGCTCGAACGGCAGCTCCTGATGGTCCAGCGCCTCCGCCACCGTCGCCCGCACGCGCGCGGCGGCCTCGCGGAAGCTGGGCGCGCCCGACAGGTCCACGCGCAGCGGCACCGCGTTGACGAACATGCCGATGACCGGCTCGGTCTCGGGCAGCAGCCGTCCCGCGATCGGCGTGCCCACCACGATGTCGTCGATCCCGGACCAGCGCGACAGCACGCTCGCGTACGCGGTGAGCATCACCGTGAACAACGTCGCGTTGAGCTCCTTGGCCAGCCGCTCCACGCCCTCCGACAGCTCGGGGGAGTAGGCGCCGAGCCGGATCTCGCCCCGATAGGTACGGCGGGCCGGCCGCGGCCGGTCGCCCGGCAGAGCGAGGTCGGCGGGCACCCCGGCCAGCCGTTCGCGCCAGTGCGCCAGCTCGGTCTCCAGGAACTCGCCGGACAGCCGGCCGCGCTGCCACACGGCGAAGTCGGCGAACTGGATCGGCAGCTCGGGCAGCTTCGGCGCGCGGTCCTCGCCGAGCGCGTCGTAGCATTCCCCCACCTCCTCCATGAAGATCATGGAGGAGACGCCGTCGAAGATCGTGTGGTCGAAGACGATGACCAGCCGCAGATCGCCCTCGGCCAGCTTGACCTGCCTGGCCCGGAACAGCGGCGCCCGCTCCATGTCGAACGGCACGACCGCGTCCGCCCTGGCCAGGCGGGCCAGCTCCGCCTCGGCGGCGGCCGGCGGCAGGTGGGTCAGGTCCGTCTCCGTCAGCGCCGTGGGCGGCGCGCCGGGGCTGACGATCTGCACGACCTGCCCGTCCCGGAACTCGAACGTGGTGCGCAACGCCTCATGGCGCCGCACCACCAGATCGATCGCCTGCTCCAGCCGGCGCGGGTCCACCGGCTGCCTGGCCCCCATCGGCATCAGCATCCCGATGTTGTAGACGGCCAGGTCGGGCTCGAAGCGCGACAGAAACCACATCCGCTCCTGGCCGGAGGAAGCGGGGAAGGCATCACTCACTGTCCATCGCCTCTCGCAGGCTCTTCGGCCGCATGTCGGTCCACACCTGCTCGATGTGCTCCAGGCATTCGTCCTTGGTGCCGGAGAAGCCGGCGTCGTACCAGCCGGAGGGGTTGTCCCGGTCGGCGGGCCAGATGGAGTACTGCTCCTCGTCGTTGAGAACGACCTTGGTCTCTGCGCTCATGCGGAACTCCGGGGGAGGCGGGGGATGGTCTGGGTGGCGGGAGCAGGCGTGGACCGCGCGGCGTCGATCAGGGCGGCGACCTGGGCCACGGTCGGCTCCTCGAAGAGGCTGCGCATCGGCAGCCGCACCCCCAGCTCCTTGCGGATGAGGGCGATGAGCTGGACCGCGATGAGCGAGTTGCCGCCCAGCTCGAAGAAGTCGTCGTCGATGCCGATGTGGTCGCCGCCGAGCACCTCGCCCCAGAGGCGGGCGATCGTGGCCTCGGCGTCGTTGCGCGGGGCGACGTAACCCTCGGCGGGCGCCTTGTCCTGCCGGTCGGCGACCGCCGCCGGATCGAGCTCGGTCTCGACGGTCTCCTGGGTCAGCGAGCCGACGCCGGCCATGAGCTCGGCCACCGTACTGGCGGCCACCACGACCTGGGGTCCGAGCGGGGCGGCGAGCAGCCGGCGCAGGGAGACGGCCCCGTCGGCCGGCCGGATGCCGACCGCGTCGTCGGCCACCTGGCCGGCCGGGGCCGCGCCCTGAGAGCCGGCGCTGGCGACGATCCCGGACACCACGGCATCGGTGTCGATCCTCCGGAGGACGTAGTCGAAGACCTGCACCAGCACCGTGCCGTCGGGCGCGATCAACGTGACGTCGACGACCAGCACCTCATCGGTGTCGGTGCTGGTGACGCGCAGGTGGCTCCAGAACGCCTCGGGCAGGCTCCCGCGCACGGTGATGCGGCCGTAGCCGAGCGGCAGGTAGTGACCCTCGATCTGGACCCAGCTGAAGGTGGTGGCGGCGTCGAGCAGGGCCGGGTGCAGCCCCCAGCGGTCGAGGTCGGCCAGCAGCACGTCGTTGGCCTCGAACAGGCCGAGCGCCTCCTGCCGGCCGATGTGCGTGGCGGTCAGGGTCCTGCTCCAATGTCCGCCCAGCGTGAGCAGGCCCGACAGCGGGACGCCGCCCTGCCCGTCCGCCGCGGGCACGCAGCGATCCATGATCGCGCGCAGGTCCACGCGGTCGGCCGGGGGCGGGTTCACCTTGGCCGCCAGCCCTCTGGCATGGGTGCCGTGCGACCCGCCGATGATGCTCTGCACCTGGAACTCCGCGCCGTCCGCCTCCGGGGTGAAGACCACCCGCACCTCGGCGGTCGCCCCGTCGGCCACCGACAGCGGTTCGACGAACACCACGTCCCGCAGCTCGACGAGCCCGTCGCCGGGCAGCACCGCCTCGGCGGCCGTCCTGGCCAGCTCCAGGTGACCGGTGCCGGGCAGCACCGGTACGCCGGAGATGCGGTGCTCGTCCAGCACCCAGTGCGTGCTCGGCGAGAGCGTGCCGCTGCACCAGTCGAGCCCCTCGCCGGCGTGCCGGGCGTCGAGGACCGGGTGGTCGATCGCCTTGATCCGGTCGCCGCGCTGCAACGCGACGAATCCGGCGGGCGCCGCGGTCTCCGCCGCCATGCCGACTTCCAGCCACTTGCCCCAGTTGACGCTGACGATCTGGGCCGCGTTCCAGCCTTGCCCGGCGCGGGCGTGCGCGTCGAGGAAGTTGTTGGCCGCGCAGTAGTCGATCTGGCCGAACCCGCCGGCCACCGCGGTGATCGACGAGCAGAGCACCACGGCCTCCATCTCCAGGTCGCCGAAGGCCTCCCGGAGCGCCAGCGTGCCGAGCACCTTGGGGCGGAGCACGGCCTCGGCCGCCTCCCTCTCCTTGATCTGGGCCATGCCGCCGCCGGGCAGGCCGGCCGCGTGCACGAGCACGTCCACCCGGCCGAAGGCGGCGAGCGTTTCGTCCCTGACCCTGCGCATGTCCGCCGGATCCGTCACGTCGGCGGCGAGGGTCAGCACGCGAGCCCCGGCGGCCTCCAGCCGGCGGATCGCCTCGACGGCGCGCGCCTCGCGGGCCGACCGCGGCGGGCCGCCGGGCAGCCCGCTCCTGGACGTCAGGACGAGGTTGACGCGGGCGCGCGCCACCAGGTCCTCGGCCAGCGAGATGCCGATGCCGCCCAGACCGCCGGTGATCACGTACACCTGGCCGTCGCGCGGCTCACCCGGCTCGCTCGCCACCTCCACCTGCTCGTATCCGAGCAGCCACCGCTTCCCGCCGCGCAGGGCGACCGGGGTCAGCAGCCCGGCTTCGCCGGGCTCCGCCTCGCGGCCCAGCTCGGCGGCGACCCCGCGCACCGCGTCCCGATCGGCCGCGTCGATGTGGCGGACCCGCAGCCACGGCGTCTCCAGCGGGACGACCCGGGCGAAGGCGGCCAGCGTCGCATGCTCCGGCCTGGTCAGATCGTCGCCGACGACGTCCATCGTGCCCGCGGTCACCAGATCGAGCTGCACGCCGTCCGGCGGCTGGGCCGCCGAGAGCGCCTGCACGAGACCGAGGACACCGAAGAAGCCGCGGTCCTGCGCCGCCCACGTGTGCTCGCCGCCGGTGAGGGCCCAGGCGTGCACGATCCGCTCGGGGATCGCGCCGACCGCTTCGAGCAGCGCGTCGTAGTCCTCCCGTACGGCCGGCCGTACCGTGAAATATCCGTCGGAAGTGCCGAACGCGGTGCCCGGCCGTACCTCCGTGACCTCGGCCCCGGAGGCGCGCAGCGCGTCGGCCAGCGCGGCCGAGTCCTCGTCCACGAAGGCCAGGCAGCGGGTGATCGGCGCCGGCGTCGCCGGGCCGGCGGGCGCCTGGCGCCAGACGGGCACGCCGTACCACTGCTCGGGCGGAAGGGGCCCGTCGGCCTGCCGCGGGCGGGCGACGCCGCCGGCGAAGGCGCCCTGCGGGTCCGGGTCGATCCAGGCACGCTGCCGCTCCCACGGGTAACCCGGCAGCGAGACGCGGAAGCCGGGGCCGCCGAAGTCGTTCAGCTCGATGCCGTGGACCCAGAGCGCGCCCACGGCCCGCGAGAAGACCGCGACGTCACCGGCCCGGTCGCGCGGTCCGGGCAGCGACGGCAGCGGGGCGATCGCACCGGCGGGCAGCTGGGTGTCCGCCAGGCCGGACAGTTGCCGGCCCGGCCCGCACTCGATCATGATCCACTCGCCGTCGGCCAGGAGCGCCGAGACGCAGTCGCCGAAGCGGACCGGCTCGCGCACGTGCCTGGCCCAGTAGGACGGGTCGGTGGCCTCGGCGGCGGTGATCCAGGTGCCGGTCACGTTGGACAGGAACGGCCGGCTCGGCGCGGCCGGCCCGACGGCCGCGACCAGCTCGCGGAACTCGCCGAGCATCGGCTCCATCATCGCCGAGTGGAAGGCGTGCGAGGTGCGCAGCGGCGTGCAGCCGATGCCCTCCTCCTCCAGCATCTCGGCCAGCTCCCTGACCGACTCGGACGGGCCGGACACCACGCACGTGCCGGGGCCGTTGACGGTGGCCACGGAGACGTCGTCGGGCAGCATCGGCGCGATCTCGTCGGGCATGAGCTGCACGGCCAGCATGGAGCCCGGCGGCATGCCCTGGATCAGCCGCCCGCGCGCCGCGACCAGCCGCAGCGCGTCGGGCAGCGTGAAGACGCCGGCGATGGTGGCCGCCGCGTACTCGCCGATGCTGTGGCCGATCATCGCGGCCGGTTCGACGCCCAGCGAGAGCCAGAGCCTGGCCAGCGCGTACTCGACCGTGAACAGGGCGGGCTGGGTGAGCGAGGTCTGCCTCAGCGCCTCGTCCGCCTCCTCGCCGGTGGCGAAGATCTGCTCGCGCACGTCCAGGACGGCCGCGCACTCGTCGACCGCCTCACGGAAGACCGGCTCGTTCCGGTACAGCTCCGCGGCCATGCCGCCGTACTGGGAGCCCTGACCGGAGAAGAGGAAGGCCACCTGCGCGGGCCGCTTCGGCTTGGCGCCGGCGACGATCCGCTTGGGGTCGGCCAGCGCGGCCACCGCGTCCGCCGGTGACGTGGTGACGACGGAGGCCCGGTGCTTGAGCTCGCGGCGGCCCACCCGCAGCGTGAAGGCCACGTCGGCCAGGTCCGTCTCGGGGTGCGCGGCCAGGTGCGCCGCCAGCCGTTCCCGCGCGGCGGCCAGCGCCGACTCCGTCCTGGCCGACAGCCTCAGCAGGTGCGCGGGCCGCTCGCGGGGGAGCGGCGGGCGCGGCGGCGCCTCTTCCAGTACGGCATGCGCGTTCGTGCCGCCGATGCCGAACGAGCTGACCCCGGCGCGGCGCGGGTGGCCGTTTCGCTCCCACTTCGTCGGCGAGGAGACGACGTAGAACGGGCTCGACGGGAAGTCGATCTTCGGGTTGGGGCTCGTGTAGTGCAGGGTCGGCGGGATCAGCTGGTTCTCCAGCGCCAGCACGATCTTGACCAGGCCGGGGATGCCGGCCGACTGGCCGAGGTGGCCGATGTTGCTCTTGACCGAGCCGATGCCGCACCACTGGGTGTCGGCCGTGTGCTGCGCGAACACGCTGGACAGCGCGGCCACCTCGATCGGGTCGCCGAGCGCGGTGCCGGTGCCGTGCGCCTCGACGTAGGTGACCGTCCGGGGATCCACGCCGCCCACGCCCAGCGCCTGCGCGATCACCGCGGCCTGCCCGTCCAGGCTCGGCGCGGAGAAGCCCACCTTGCTCGCGCCGTCGTTGTTGATCGCGTTGCCCAGGACCACCGCGCGGATGTTGTCGCGGTCCTCGATCGCCTCGGACAGCCGCTTCAGCACGAGGACGCCGCCGCCGCTGCCCCAGATGGTGCCGCCGGCCTCGGCGTCGAAGGAGCGGGTGTGCCCGTCGGGCGAGACGATGCCGTCCTGGTCGTAGACGTACCCCTCGCCCTGCGGCAGGTCCAGCATGGCCGCGCCGGCCAGCGCCATGTCGCACTCGCCGTTGCGCAGCGCCTCGCACGCGATGTGCACCGCCACCAGCGCGCTGGAGCACGCGGTGTGCACGGTGTAGCTGGGGCCGCGCAGGTCGAGCTTGTAGGAGGTGAGGGTCGCGCAGTAGTCGACGTGGTTGCCCACCATGACCGCCAGCCAGCCGGCGTTCTTGTGGGCCTGGGCGTTGCTGCGGATGTTGCGCCACTGGTAGGCGTCCGTCCCGGTCCCGGCGTAGACCCCGATCTCGCCCGGATAGCGGAACGGGTCGTAGCCCGCGTCCTCCAGCGCCGTGTGCGACAGCTCGAGGAACAGCCGATGCTGCGGGTCGCGGACCTCCGCCTCCCTGATCGACATGCCGAAGAATCCCGCGTCGAAGTCCTGATGGTCGTCCAGCACCATGGCGGCGGGCACGAAATTCGGGTCGGACAGCATGCCTTCCGCCACGCCCAGCGCCCGTTGCTCCTCCAGGGTGTAGGTGGTCAGCGACTCGACGCCGTCGGCGAGGTTGCGCCAGAACCGCTGCGCGTCACCCGCTCCCGGGACCCGGCACGACAAGCCGATGATCGCGATCGGCTCAGCCGTGGGCTCGTCCGTCATGGGGCAGTCCCCTTCTCGTTGCGGTTCCTCAACCTGTCTCGTCGTACGGCCAGGCGGCGCGCCGCCCGGTCCAGCCCCGGACTGCCGCCCGCGCCGTCAAGATGAGCGGCGAGCGTGCGGATCGTGGGATGCCGGAACAGCTCCACGATCGGGATCTCGCGGCCGGTCGCCGCCTTCAGTCGCGCCTGCACGGCGGCCATGGCCAGCGAGTGGCCGCCGAGCTCGAAGAAGTTGTCGTCGGGGCCGAGCCGCGGCATGCCCAGCACGGCGTGCCACACCTGGGCGACCGTCCTCTGCGTGGGACCGTCGACCCCCTGCGCGGGACCGCCGGGGCGGCCGTCGGCCTTCGGCTGCTCGACCGGCCGCCCGCGCAGCGCGACGCGGTCCACCTTGCCGTTGGGCGTCAGCGGCAGCGCGGGCAGCTCCACCACCTCGGCGGGCACGGCGTGCTCGGGCAGCACGCGGCGCAGCTCCGCCAGGATCCGGTGCGCCGCCAGCCCCGGCCGGGCGGGCACGGCGTACCCGATGAGCCTGCCGCCCTCGATCACGGCCGCGGCGGCCCGCACGTCCCGGCAGGCGGCCAGCGCCGCTTCCACCTCGCCCAGCTCGACCCGGAACCCGCGCACCTTCACCTGGTCGTCGGCGCGCCCCGCCGGGGTGATCGTGCCGTCGGGGTTGAGCCGGCCGAGGTCGCCGGTGCGGAAGCGGTCGCCGGCGAAGCGCCGGCCGGTCAGCGCCGGATCCAGGTAGCCGGTGGCCAGGTGGCGGCTACGGACGACCACCTCGCCGAGCTCGCCCACACCGGCCCGCCTGCCGTCCGGCGCCACCACGATGATCTCGCTGCCCTCGACGGGGCGCCCGATCGGCACGATCTCCGGGTACGGCTCCACGAGCTCGTGCCACGCGTGCGCCTGCGGCGTCTCGGTCGTGCCGTAGAAGGCGACGAGCCGGGCATCGGGCACCAGCGAACGCAGCCTGTCCGCCTCGGCACCGGTGAACCGGTCGCCACCCACGCCGGCCAGCCGCACGTCGGGCAGCGTGGCTCCGGTGCCCGCCAGCATCGCCGCGAGCTGCGGCGTCAGATGCAGGACGGTGATCGCGTGCTCGCGCAGCCAGGTGGCGAGCTTGGCGGGATCGCGGACCAGCTCCTGGTCGGGCACGAACAGCTCGGCGCCCGCCGCGGCCGGGACGAACATGTCGCGCAGCGCCGGATCGTGGGCCAGGCCGGACAGGAGCGCGAACCGATCGTGCGGCCCGACGGCGAAGGTGCGGACGTACCAGGAGATGAAATGAGCCAGCGGCCGCTCGCCGGTGACGACCGGCTTGGGATCGCCTGTGGTGCCCGAGGTCATCGAGAGATAGCCGGGCCCCGGCAGATCGGCGCCGCCCTCGCGCAGCTCGATCTCGTGCTCCCGCAGGACCGCCCGGGCTCCCGCGGCGGCGATCTGCCGCTCCCGCACGGCAGGAGGGTACGCCGAGTCGATCACCACCCACCGTGCCCCCGCCGCCAGCACGCCGAGCAGGATCCCCGGCAGCTCGGGCACCCGGGAGGCGACGACGGCCACCACGGCCCCCGGCTCGACACCCGCTTCCCGAAGCGCCGCCTCGGTCCGCCGCCGCTCCCGCGCATGCGCGTCGCCGGCCAGCTCCAGCAGGCCGGGCCCGGCCCAGCCCGGGAGCTCCTCGTCGGGGGATTCGGGGCCTGCCCGCCCGGTCAGCAGCTCGCCGAGCAGCTCGACGTAGCCGCCGACCAGCGCCGCCATGCGCTCGGCCGTATAGAGGTCGGGGTTGTAGACCAGCTCCAGCGCGTAACCGTCGCGCTGCTCGCTCACGTACATGGTCAGGTCGAACAGCGCCCCCGGCAGCCCGGGCGGCAACGGCTCGCTCGCGCAACCGGCCAGCTCCAGCCGGGCCTGCGCGAAGTTGTACATGTTGAACATGACCTGCGTGATCGGGTTGCGGCTCAGATCTCGCGGCAGCCGCAGCGACTCCAGCAGCTGCCCGAGCGGCACGTCCCGGTGCCTGATCGCCGCGCCCAGCTCGGCAGCGCACGCCGTCACCTGCTGCGCGAAGTCCCCCTGAGGGCGCAGCCGCAGCGGCAGGACCTGCACGCACATGCCCACCAACGACTCGAACGCCACGTGCGGCCGGTCGGCGTACGCCGCTCCCACCACCAGGTCGTCCCGCCCCGACAGCCTGGCCAGCTGCCGGCCGAAGGCGGCCAGCAGCACCGCGTACGGGGTGGCCCCCAGTTCCGCGGCCAGCTCGGCCACCCGCCCGGCGAGCGTCGCGTCCAGCGCGCCCCGGCAGGAGGCGCCGTGGAAGGTCTGCGCGGGCGGCCTGGGCGCGTCCCTCGGCAGATCCAGCACCAGCGGGGCATCGCGCAGGTGCTCCCGCCACCAGCTCAGCGCCTGGCCGTCGCCGTGCCCGCGCAGCCAGCGCACGTAGTCGGCGAACCCGTGCTCCGGCACCTCGACCTGCTCGCCGCGATAGGCGACGGCCAGGTCCCGGTAGAGCACGTCCTGCGACCAGCCGTCGAACACCAGATGGTGCGCGGTCAGGCAGAGCACGTGCTCGTCCGGGCCGAGCCGGATGAGCCGGGCCCGGAACAGCGGCCCGGCGGCCAGGTCGAACCGCGCCCGCGCCTCCGCCTGCAACGCCTCGGCCAGCTCTCCGGGGGAGCGGTCGTCGATCGGCAGCGGCACCTCGCCCGGCGGCGCGACCGTCACCTCGGGGATCCCCTCGCGCGCGCCCACCCGCCAGCGCAACGCCTCGTGGACCGCCACCACGGCCGTGAGCGCGCGCTGGAGGCCGGCGGTGTCGAGCGGGCCGCGGATCCGCTCGGCCATCGCGATGTTGTGCGCGGTGGACGCCGGCGCCAGCTGCTCGACGAACCACATCCGGCGCTGGGCGGGGGAGAGCGCGGCCGGGCTCCCGGCGGGCGGCGCCGCCGCGGTCTCCTGAGGCGCGCGCTCCACCAGCGCGCGCAGCTCGCCGAAGGTCCTGGCCGCGTACACGTCCTCGACCGACACCGCGCGGCCCAGCTCCGCGCGTACCGCGGCCACCAGCCGCATCGCCCGCAGCGAGTGGCCGCCGCGCTGGAAGAAGTCGTCTTCGTCGTCCGGGGCGGGTGCCGCCAGCACCCGCGCCCAGATCCCGGCCAGCCCCGTGCCGCTTCCCCGCTCCGGACGGGACCGCGCCCGCAGCGTGGCGAGGTCGACCTTGCCCGAGGCGTTCAGCGGGAGGATGGCCAGCCGGACCAGCCTGCTCGGCAGCATGTACGCCGGCAGCCGCACCGCCAGATCCGCGCGCAGCTCGGCCAGGCCGGGCGCGTCCTCGGGCGTGACGTAGGCCACCAGCTCGCCCGCGAAGTCCACCACCGCCTGCAGCACCCCGGGATGCGCGCGCAGCGCCGACTCCACCTCGCCGATCTCCACCCGCTGCCCCTGGACCTTCACCTGGCGGTCGAGGCGGCCCATGAACGAGATCTGGCCGTCCTCCTCCCACGCCACGTGATCGCCGGTCCGGTACAGCCGCGCGCCGGGCTCCGCCGCGAAGGGGTCGGGCACGAAACGCTCGGCCGTCAGCCCCGGCCGGCCCAGGTATCCGCGGCTCACCTGCGGCCCGCCGATGAACAGCTCACCGGGCACGCCGGGCGGGCACTCGTTCAGGTCCTCGTCGAGGATGTGCGCCCGGCAGCCGCGCAGCGGCCGCCCGATCGGCAGCGGGCGCTCCCACACGCCGTCGAACTCGCCGCCCACCACGCAGACGGTCGACTCGGTCGGGCCGTACCAGTTGTGGAAGCGCGCGTGCGCCGACCACCGCGCCACCTGCTCGGGCCCGGGCGGCTCGCCCGCCGTCACCACGTCCTTCAGGTACGGCAGGCGCGCCGGATCCACCAGCGGCAGCAACGCCGGCGGGATGAACCCCCAGGTGACGTCGTGCTCCTCCAGGAAGCGCTGTAACCGGGCCGGATCCACCCGGTCCTCGTCCGGCACCAGCTGCACGCAGCCGCCGGCGGTCAGCGGGGCCAGCATGTCCAGCACCGAGACGTCGAAGCCCAGCGCGGAGAAGGCGACCGAGCGGCAGCTCGCGTCCAGGCCGAAGTGCGCGGCCGTCGAGGTGGCGAAGGCGACCGCGCTGCGATGGCTGACCACCACGCCCTTGGGCCGGCCGGTGGAGCCCGAGGTGTAGATGACGTAGGCCGCGTTGCCCGGCAGGGCGCCGCTTTCCCGCGGTGCCGTGTTGCCCGGCTCGGGATGGCTCTTCCGTGGTGTCGCGGTGCCTGGCTCGGCGTGGCTCTCCTGCGGGGTGGGGGCGCCGGCCGACGCCGGGACGAGGGTACGGCCGCAGCCCTCCAGGAGCTCCCGGCCGCGCCAGTCCGCGACGATCACCGCGATCCCGGCGTCCTCCAGCACCTCCTCCAGGCGCCTGCGCGGATGACCGGGATCCAGCGGCACGTAGGCCCCGCCGGCGAGCAGGATGCCCAGCACCGCCACCGGCATCAGCGGGGTCCGGCGGGCGCACAGGCCCACCCGCGTCTCCGGCCCGACGCCGAGCTCGCGGAGCCGGCCCGCCAGCACCCGCGCCTGCTCGACCAGCTGGGCGTAGGTCAGCACGTTCTCCCACTGCCGGACCGCCGGGGCAGCCGGGGTCCGCGCGGCCTGGGCCGTGATCAGACTGCTGAGGAGCGTCATCCTGCGGCCTCCACGCCCTGCCGTACCAGCCGGCCTTGCCGTACCGTCTCGAAACGCAGCAGGAAGCGCGGCGCGCGGACGGCGATCGCGGCGACCGCCCGGCCCAGCGGCAGGTGCGTCACCCGCCACTCCGCCAGCCGCGCCATCCCGGGCGTCGCTTCGGGCGCCACCTCGGGCGTCCACGTCGTGCCCGGCCGCTGCCCGGCGAACCCGAACAGCGCCGGATTTGCCCGCATCCCGTCACCGGCCGCCTTCAGCACCGCCTGCTTCGCCGTCCACATGCGCAGCGCGCTGTGCAACCGCAGCTCCTCGGGTAGGGCGGCCAGCTCATCGCGCTCCCGCTCGTCCAGCGCCTCCTCGAAAGGGGCCTGCTCGCCGGCCGGCGGGCGGAGGTGCGCGAGGCCGGCGCCCACCTCCCGGCCCGCCGTCAGCGCGACCAGCACGAGCCCGCCCGACTGGCCGAGGCTGCAGGTGAGCTCGGTCCCGGTGCCCGGCCTGGTGCCGCCCGGCCGGGTGCCCGGCTCGCCGCCGCCTGGCCGGGTACGCGGCTCGCCGGCTCCATGCTCGACCCCGTACTCCCTGAGCAGCCGCCGCCGCAGCACCGACTTGCCGACGAACCAGCGCCGGCGGTCCTCCTGCCCGAGCCTGGCCGCTCGTGCCGCCTCCCCGGGCGACAGCTCCTCGACGGCCGCGCACAGCTCGGGCAGTTCCTCAAGGTCGGCCAGCCACACGTGCACCTCGTCCGGGGCCGGGCGCTGCTGGGGGCCCGCCGCGATCGTCCGCGCCACCTGATCGCCGTGCGTGGCGAGGAAGAGGTGCGCGGCGTCGAGCGTGTGCAGGCGGAAGGTCGAGGAGGTGTGGCGGGCCCAGCCGAGCATGACGGGATGGGCGACCTCCCGGTCATGAGCGCCGGCGAAGGCGACGATGGGGACGTCGAGCGGCTCCTGCCGGGCGAAGCGGTAGCGGCGCAGCCATTCCATGTCCGTCCGCAGAGCGGGGATGAGCAGCGCCTTGACCTCGGGCTGCGTCCGTAACTCCGCGGGCGCGCCCAGCCGGTGGATCAGCTCCTCGATCAGGTCCTCGTCACCCAGGCCCGTCCACCGCCCCAGCGTCTCCCGGCGCTCCGGCGGGTGCGCGGCGCCGACGTAGAGGCACTCGGGCGCTCGCACGCCCAGCCGCCGCAGCTCGCGCACCACCTCGAAGGCGACCCGGCCGCCCATGCTGTGCCCGTAGATCGAGTACGGCGTGCGGTGGTGGGCGGCGATGGAGCGTGCGATCAGCTCCGGGGAGAGGGCCCCGGGTTCAGCAACCCGGCCTTCACGACCGGGGAGCATCACCACCCGTACGTCGAAGACCCCGTCGAACGCCTGCCGCCACGCCCAGAAGGCGGAGACGTCTCCACCCGCGTAGGGGAGGCAGAAGAGGAGTGGAGTGCCGGGCGGGTGTCGCCTCAGGGAGGCGAACGGTGTCTCGGGTAGCACGTGTTCCTCTCGCATTGCTACTCGAAGTCACCCCCCAGACGGATCCACGGCGCCGTGCGAGGTCGTCGCGCGGACAGCAGGAACTATGGGTCGCTCGTCAGGGTTCGCCGTGGCGAGGACCGGTTAACGCCTAAAGCCACGCCATTCCTATTATTTTGTCCGAAAGTCAGTCAAGGAGTGAAATTTCAACCAATGACGGAATGGAGGTTTCGGGCATCGCGTTTTTGGTGCCTGCGGGCTTGACAGCGAGTGACGAAACCCTCTCAAGCTGGACAGATGATCTCTGTCCTGCCTCTGCTCCCGGGACGGCTGTCACGCTGCGTGAAGATCACGGTCATCCATGCAATGCCCGTAACCATGGTTTCGGTCTTCGTATCGATAAGACGTCTTCCCATATTGACTAATTGAGTCGAGTTTATTTGACATATCGGTCAGACAGCCGATGATCTTGCTCGCGGCGGCCTCGCGAGCCGTCGGCCTTCCCCCCGAAGGGCTTGGCGATCAATATCGGTGTCATGCGGATCACAGCCGTCCTCTGCCTGCTCTGCGCGGTCGCGTGCAGCTCTCCCGCCCCCCGGGAGCCGTCCGCACGGCCCTCACCGGCGCCGTCCGCTCGGCCATCGCCGCCGCCGGCCGTGCAGGCGGAGGCCGCGCGGCTGGTCGCGGCCGGATCGTCGGGCGCGGTGGTGCATGTCAGGAAGGGCGACCGGACGTGGCAGGCGGCGGCAGGGCGGGCGGACGCCGGGGTGCCGATGCGGACGGATCACCGGTTCAGGATCGCGAGCATCACCAAGACGTTCACCGCGACACTCGTCCTGCAGCAGGTCGAGGAGGGGCGGCTGGCGCTCACCGACCGGGTGGACCAAGTCCTGCCCGGGGTCATCAAGACGAAGGCGACCGTGGCGGACCTGCTCAGGCATACCAGCGGCATCTCCGACTACCTGCGCGACGAGCGTTTCACCAAGGATCTGGGCGGCGGTGCCCACCTCCGGCACTGGCCGCCCCGAGAACTGCTGAAATATGCGGATAAAGAGGCGCAGGGCTACTCCAACACCAACTTCATCCTGCTCGGCATGATCCTGGAGAAGGTGTCCCGCAAGCCGTACCGGGAGCTGCTGAGCGAGCGCATCACGGGCCCGCAGGGCCTGACCGCGACCGAGTTACCCGCCGACGACCTGCCCAAGGATCTCGCGCACGGAATCCACACCGACGGAGTGGACAACGCCGAGCTGGACTCGTCGATCTTCTGGACCGCGGGCGGGCTGATCTCGACCGCGGCCGACGTGTCGAGCTTCTACCACTGGGTGTTCACCCAGGACTTGGGCCGGCGGCTACAGGCCGGCGGCTTCGGGATCTTCGCCCAGACGCTCGGCTGCGGGCGGCGCGTGTACAGCCATTCCGGGTGGATCTTCGGCTACAGCGGGATGGCGATGAGCAGCGCGGACGGCGAGACGGAGGTGGTCGTCCAGCTGGCCTCCGGCCAGCCCTCGGACGCCATCGCCGCGGCCGAACGCCTCATGTGCACCGCATAGCCATCCGCCGAGAGTGCGGTCTCGCTAGCGCAGCCCGGTGATCATGCCGGCGCCGACGGTGGCGTTGCTCGTCTCGTCGATGAGGATGAACCCCCCGGTCGCCCGGTTACGCGCGTAGTCGTCGGCGAAGATCGGCCGGGCGGTGCGCAGGCGGACCCGGCCGATGTCGTTGAGGGTCAGTGCCCGGGCCCGGGAGTCGCGGTGCAGCGTGTTGACGTCCAGGCGGTAGTGCAGGTCGCCGACCTCGGCCCGGGCGGTGGCGGTGGTGTGCTTGACGAGCAGTCTCGTGCCGGGCGTGAGCGCATGCTCGCCGCTCATCCAGCACACCACGGCCTCCAGGTCCTGCATCACCCGCGGCTGGTTGTGGGGCCTGGCGATCATGTCACCGCGCGAGATGTCGAGATCGTCGTTCAGCCGCAGGGTGACCGACATGGGGGCGAACGCTTCGGACAGCGGGCCGCAGGGGCCGTCGATGTGGGTGATCAGGCTGGTCAGACCCGAGGGGAGGTGCACCACCTCGTCGCCGGGCCGGAGCACGCCGCTGGCGATCTGCCCGGCGTAGCCGCGGTAGTCGTGCAGGAGGGGGTCGTCCGCGTTGGGCGGCCTGATGACGCACTGCACGGGGAAGCGCGCGTCGATGAGGTTGCGGTCGGAGGCGATGTGCACGTGCTCGAGATGACGCAGCAGACAGGGGCCGTCGTACCACGGCATGTTGACGGAGCGCTCGACCACGTTGTCACCGTGCAGCGCGCAGATCGGGACGAACGTCAGATCGCCGATGTCGAGCTTGGCGGCGAACGCGGTGAACTCGTTCACGACCCGCTCGTAGGCGGCCTGCTCGTAGCCCGCCAGATCCATCTTGTTGACCGCGACCACCAGGTGCGGGACACGGAGCAGGGCCGCCAGGAACGCATGCCTGCGCGACTGCTCCAGCACGCCCTTGCGGGCGTCGACGAGGATGATGGCCACGTCGGCGGTGGAGGCGCCGGTGACCATGTTGCGGGTGTACTGGATGTGTCCCGGCGTGTCGGCGATGATGAAGGTGCGGCGCGGTGTGGCGAAATAGCGGTAGGCGACGTCGATGGTGATCCCCTGCTCGCGCTCGGCTCGCAGCCCATCGGTGAGCAGGGCCAGATCGGTGTGCTCGCGGCCTTGGCCGGCACTGATCCGTTCCAGCGCCGACAGCTGGTCCTCGAAGATCGCCTTGGAGTCGTACAGCAGCCGGCCGATGAGCGTCGACTTGCCGTCGTCGACGCTTCCGGCCGTGGCCAGGCGGAGAATGTCCATCAGAAGTAGCCCTCTCTCTTGCGATCCTCCATGGCCGCCTCGCTGACCCGGTCGTCCGCCCTGGTCTGGCCCCGCTCGGTGACCCGCGTCACCTTGATCTCCTCGATCACCTCGTCGACGGTGGCCGCGGCCGACTCGATCGCGCCGGTGCAGGAGGCGTCGCCGACCGTGCGGAAGCGGACCGTGGCCAGGAAGGCCGGCTCGTCGTCCTGCCGATCGGTGTACGGGTTGTCGTCGAGCAGCAGCCCATCGCGCTCGAACACCGTGCGCCGGTGCGCGAAGTAGATCGCCGGCAGCTCCAGCGACTCGCGGCGCAGGTAGCTCCACACGTCCAGCTCGGTCCAGTTCGAGAGGGGGAAGACCCGTACGTGCTCGCCCCGCCGGATCCGGGCGTTGAACAGGTTCCACAGCTCGGGCCGCTGGTTCTTGGGATCCCACTGCCCGAACTCGTCGCGGAAGGAGACCACGCGCTCCTTGGCGCGGGCCTTCTCCTCATCACGGCGCGCGCCGCCGAAGGCCGCGTCGAAGCCGCGCTCCTCGATCACGTCGAGCAGGGTGACGGTCTGCAGCCGGTTACGCGAGGCCCGTCTGCCGGTCTCCTCCCTCGCCCGGCCCCGGTCGATCGAGTCCTGGACCGAGGCGACGATCAGGCGGATGCCCAGCTCGGCCGTCATCCGGTCACGGAACTCCAGCACCTCGCGGAAGTTGTGCCCCGTGTCGACGTGCAGCACAGGGAACGGGATCGGGGCGGGGCGGAACGCCTTGATCGCCAGCCGGAGCAGCACCACGCTGTCCTTGCCACCGGAGAACAGCAGCACGGGCCGCTCGAACTCGGCCGCGACCTCGCGGATGATCTGGATCGACTCGGCCTCCAGCACGTCGAGCTGCGAGAGCCGGTGGGTCGTCAGCATGCGGTTCTCCAATGCCTAGTGCAGGTAGCGGTCCACGAAGGGATTGCCGAACTTGCCGGCCGGATCGTACGTGCGGACCAGGTCGGCGAAATCGGGCAGGCGGGGGAACATCGGCCGCAGATCCGGCGGCGCGATCGTGAAGATCTTCGCCCAGTGCGGCCGGGCGGCGAAGGGCGCCAGCCGCTGCTCGACCAGCCGGACGATCGGCAGGACGGCGCTGGTGTCGGAGGTCCAGGTGAAGTGGATGCTCACCGAGTCCTGGTCGTAGAAGGGGCTCATCCACAGCCGGTCGGCCGCGATCGTGCGTACCTCGCAGATCTGCAGGACGGGCTGGACGCGGTCGCGGATGCCGTCCAGCGCGTGCAGCGCGGCGACCGCGTCGCGGCGGGCGAGCATGTACTCCGAGTGCAGCTCGTCACCGGCGCTGCTCGGCTCGGCGTCCGGGCGGAAGTGCGGCAGGCGTTCGTGCCACCGGCCGGGCACGCCGAGCTGCTCGGTGCAGCTCGCCGTGGGCATGCCGGTTACGGGGTGGCGCGGCCCGTCGGCCGGCAGGGCGGTGAACCACGGCTGCTTGACCACGTCCGCGGGCGGCTCGTCCAGCCGTTCGTTGATCCAGACCTGGGTCAGGCGGGGCGCGCGCCAGTCGGTGAACAGGCACACGCTGTAGGCGCTGTGGACCAGGGCGGAGAAGTGGTCGTCGAGCGCCTCCAGCGGCAGCCCCTCGTAGACCTGCTGGCGCATCTCGAAAGCGGGCACCAGGTCCAGGGTCAGGCTGGTCACCACGCCCAGCGCTCCCAGCCCGACGACGACCCCGTCGAAGTGCTCGCCGCCCCGTTCCACGGTGATCAGGTCGCCGCCGGCGGTCACGAGCTCGATGGCGGACACGGAGGTGGACAGGCAGCCGTTGCGCACTCCCGAGCCGTGGGTCGCCGTCGCGCACGCGCCCCCGACGGAGATGTGCGGCAGCGAGCCCAGGTTCGGCAGGGCGAAGCCGCGTTCGTCCAGGAAATGGACGAGCTCGGCGTAGCGGGTCGCGGCCGGCACCTTCGCGGTGGCCCGTCCCGTGTCCAGCTCGACGGACGAGCGGAGGTCCGCGAGGGACACGAGCGCACCGGAGGAGTCGGCCAGGTCGTTGAAGGAGTGCCGGGTGCCGAGCGCGCGGATGCGCCGGCTGCCGGCCACCAGCGCCTGCAGCTCGGCGACGGTGGCCGGCCGGTGGATACGATCCGCCCGGTAGGTGATGTTGCCTGCCCAGTTGGTGGTCATGACCGGTCCTCGATTCTGATGATCACGCCCTCGCCGGGTTCGAGCCGCAGCGGGCGCAGGTCCACCGTCGAGCCGGCCGGCCGGTCGCCGGTCGACACGTCGGCCCGGCCCTTGGCCGGCAGGTCAGGCAGGACGGCCGTGGCCGGCCGGGACGCGAAGTTCAGCGCGACCAGGAGCCGCTCGCCAGGAGCGGAACGCAGGTAGGCGAAGACGTCGTCGCCGGCGTCCAGGGATCGGTAGTCGCCCGTCCGCAGGGCCGGTGACGCGCGCCGGAAGGAGATGAGCCTCCGGTACAGAGTCAGCAGCGAATCGGGGTCGCCTGACTGGACGGCCACGTTGACCTCGGCCTGATCCGGTGCCACCGGCATCCAGGGCGTGCCGGTGGTGAAACCGCGGCCGGTGGCGTCCCACTGCATCGGGGTGCGCTGACCGTCCCGGCCGTCGACGTCCAGCGCCAGAGGCGGCGGAGCGTCGCTCATCCCGATCTCCTCGCCGTAGTAGACGCAAGGGATCCCGCGCAGGCTGAACGCCATCATGGCGGCCACCCGGGCGCGAGCCGCGCCGCCGTACCGGGAGGCGGTACGCGAGATGTCGTGGGTGGCCAGGGCATAGGTCGGCAGGGCTCCCGGGCGGATCCGGGCGGCCAGCCCGTCCACGGTCCGGCGGAAGGCGGTGGCTCGCCAGGGTTGCTCCCAGAATGCGATGTGGAAGGCCGTGTGCATGCCGTCGCCGCCGAAGTAGTCGGCCAGCCGCCCGTCGTCGCTGATGGGGACCTCGCCCAGCGCGAGCTTCCCGCCGTACTCGTCGAGCGTCCCCCGCAGTTCGCGCAGCACCTGGAGGGTCTCGGGCAGGTCGAGATTGCGCATCCGCAGCGTGGGGTGAGCCGTGTGCCGTCTGGCGTGCGCGAGCTCGGCCGGATTGTCACGCAGCTCCGCGTCCTTCATCAGCCGGTGCGCGACGTCGATCCTGAAGCCGTCCACCCCTCGGTCGAGCCAGAACCGCCACACCTCGCGCATCGCCGCCCGTACCTCGGGATTGCGCCAGTTGAGGTCGGGCTGGCCGGGGGTGAAGCTGTGCAGATAGCACTGCCGGGTCCGCGGCTGGTACGTCCACGCGGGCCCGCACCTTTCGAACGAGCTGAGCCAGTTGTTGGGCGGCTCGTCACTCTGACGGGGGTCGGCCCAGATGTACCAGTCGCGCTTGGGGTTGGTGCGATCCGAGCTCGACTCCACGAACCACGGGTGCTCGGCGGAGGTGTGATTCATGATCAGATCGATCAGCACGCGGATGCCCCGCTCGTGCGCGGCCCGGACCAGCACGTCGAAGTCGCCGAGCGTGCCGTAGGCGGGGTCCACCGCCGTGTAGTCGCTGACGTCGTAGCCGAAGTCGGCCAGCGGCGACGGGTGGAACGGGGACAGCCAGACGGCGTCCACGCCGAGCTCCCGCAGATAGTCGAGCTTGCCCAGCAGCCCCGGCAGGTCGCCGACCCCGTCGCCGTCGTGGTCGGCGAAACTGCGGAGGTACACCTGGTAGATGACGGCCTCCCGCCACCATGTCTCATGGGTCATACCGGTCCGGACGCTCATCTGTTCACTCCTGACATGTCCGGGTAGCGGTCTCCGGCCGCGCATCCGAACGGCGCGGCCTCGTCCAGCAGGGCCAGCTCCGCGGCGGTGAGCCGCAGGTTCGTGGCGCCGATGTTCTCCACCAGCCGGGCCCGGCTCTTGGCGCCGGGGATGGGGACGATGTCGTCGCCCTGCGCCAGGACCCAGGCCAGCGCCAGCTGCGCGACGGTGACGCCCCGCTCGCGGGCCTGGCGGGTGATCCGCTCCACCAGCCGCGCGTTGTGGGCGAGGTTTCCCGGCTGGAACCGGGGCAGGGTGCGGCGGAAGTCCTCGGTGGACAGGTCGTCCGTCATGGTGATCCTTCCGGTCAGCAGGCCCCTGCCGAGCGGCGCGTAGGCGATGAACCCGATGCCGAGCGAGCGCAGCGTCGCCAGGAGCCCCTGCTCGGGGTCGCGGCTGACCAGCGAGTACTCGCTCTGCACCGCGGCCACGGGATGCACCGCGTGGGCCCGCCTGACGGTCTCCGGAGACGCCTCCGAGATCGCCAGGTGGCGGACCTTGCCCTGGCGTACCAGGTCGGCGAGCGCCCCCCAGGTGTCCTCGATCGGCACCGACGGGTCGACCCGGTGCTGGCAGTAGAGGTCGATGACGTCCACGCCCAGCCTGCGCAGCGAGCCCTCGCAACTGGCGCGTACGTACTCGGGACGCCCGTTGACGCCGATCACCCGGCCGTCGGGCCCCTTGACGTTGCCGAACTTGGTGGCGATCAGCACCTCGTCGCGCCGGGACCGGACGGCGCGGCCGATCAGCTCCTCGTTGGTGTAGGGGCCGTACATGTCGGCGGTGTCGAGCAGGTTGACGCCGAGGTCCAGCGCGTGGTGGATGGTGCGGACCGACTCGTCGTCGTCCCACGCGCCGTAGAACTGCGACATCCCCATGCAGCCCAGACCGAGGTCGGAGACCCGTGGCCCGTCGTGTCCCAATGTCCTCATCACGCCGCCTCCTTCGTCGTCACGCCCTCGATCAGCCGGGCCCAGTCCAGCAGTTGACGGTCGGGCAGGTACCGCTCGCGCACCCGCCGCCGCGCGCCCTCCCCGAGCCGGCGCGCGAACGGCCGGTCGCGGAAGAGCCGCCGCAGGTGCGCGGCGGTGGTCGCGACGTCGCGCGGGTCGCCCACCAGCAGCCCGGTCTCGCCGTCGGTCACCTGGTCGCGCAGCCCGCCGACGGCGCTGGCCACCAGCGGCCTGGATTTCCACATGGCCTCGGTCGCGGTCAGCCCGAAGCCCTCGGCCAGGCTCTTCTGCACGACGACGCTCGCGTGCCGCTGCAACGCGTTGACCATCACGGCGTTCTCCCGCAGGTCGTCCATCGGCAGGCAGACGAGCTGGCAGCGGCGGCGGTGCCCGCCGGGCAGCGACTCCCAGACCTGCCGGCACTCGTCGTACACCCCGGCCGCGGCCGGGTCGTCGGCGACGCCCGCCAGATCCGCGCCGGCCAGCGTCAGGTAGCCGTCCACGCCGGAGGCGACGAAGGACTCCAGGACCCCGATCATGTCCTTGAGCCGGTCCCAGCGGGAGACCTGCACGACCATCGGCAGGTCCGCGGGCGGCGGCGGTCCTTCCCGCAGCACCACCGCGGGCCGGTGCACCCGCACTCCGGCGCCGACGGGGACGGGCGTCTCGACCGGGGCCGGCCGCTCGTGGGCGATGAGCCCGGCGACACCGAGCACGTCGCGTACCTGCGCGCCGGTGAGGGGCATGTTCTTCGGGCCGCACGGATCGATCGAGGGCGGGATGACCAGCGGCCGGGGCGCCCAGCCCGCCACGTGACCGATCGTGGAGAACACGGTGGCGTCGGCCTCGGCGACGAACCCGCCGACGAAGCGACCGCCGTCGCGCGTGTGCTCGTTGGCCTGGTCGCTGCCGATGTGGCAGCGCCACACCACGCTCGCGCCGCACCGCCGGGCCGTCCCGATCAGGCCGGCCGGCTGGGGGTCGTGCACGATCACGACGTCCCCCGGCCGGAGGAACGCGGCGAGCGGCTCCGCGCTCTCCTCGATCCGGCGACGGTAGCGGCGCGCCTCGGCGTCGCCGAGCGGGCCGCCGTCGCCGGCCACGCCGTACAGGCGGGAGACCAGCCGCTTGGCGATGGCCTGGAACTCGGCGTCACCGTCGAGCACCAGCCAGCGCACGTCCACGCCAGCCGCGCGGGCCAGCGGGCCGAGCACGTGCAGCAGCTCCGCCACGCCGCCGCCCGCGGCGGTGGAGTTGACGTTCCAGACGGTCCGGCCGCCCAGCAGCGACCGCACCCGCTCGCAGCCCCGGCGGAGCGACTCCAGCCGCTCCTCCCCGAGCGCGTCCCGGTACGGCTCCAGGGGGACCTCCGCGAAGGCGATCTCACGCATTTCCCGCTCCCACCGTCGTCGGCAGCTCCAGCATGCTGATCCAGCCCGTGTCCCACAGCCGAGTGCCCGCGGGAGGGACCAGCTCGATGAGGCTCGGCCCGGGGTGATCGGTCATGGCCTGCAGCGTGACGGCGAACGCCTTCCCCTGCGCGGCCAGGTAGTCGCCGTCGAGCCGGCCGCTCAGGTCCACCCGGCGGCTTCGCACCCCGAGCGCGTCGGCGATCTCGCCGTACCGCGAGGCGCCGTCGCAGACCACGAACGTCACCGGCGCCGCCTGCCGCGCGGCGGCGACCAGCTCCCGAACCCCGTCCCCGCCGTCCTGGCCGCCCAGGCCGCACACCACCCTGGCGGACGGCTCGCCCAGGGCCAGCCCGGTGGCCAGGGCGGCGCCGCCGGTGACATACACGCCCGGCGGTACGGCCCCGAGCACGCCGCCGAGCACGTCGGCCACCGGCGCCACCTGGCGGGCCGGCCGCCCGGCCGTCTCACCGATCACCCGGCCGGCGCCCGGCAGCGCGGTCAACGGCACCCAGGCGGTCTCCGCCAGATGGCGGGGGAGAGCCACGAGCACCGGGCCGAGAGGCGCTTGCCTGCTGTCGTCCAGCGCCTGCCGCACCGTCGCCACCAGAGCGTGCGCCGCCGCCCCGCGGCCTTCGGGATCGCCGGGCGGTCCGTCCGGCTCGTACCAGGACTTGACGAAGGCGCCGCAGGCCGCGGGCAGGCCGGGTTCGCCGTCGCCGGGCAACTCGACCACCGCGACCATGCCGATGTCGTCGTGGCGCAGATCGGACAGCGCGCCGAGCGCGTCGGCCAGGCCCCGGGTGCCCGACAGGACGGCCACGCCGTTCCCCGGCCGCACCATGCTCGCACCGCCCGCCTGGATCGCCGCCGCGCGGTCTCCGGCCACCTCGGCCAGCAGGCCCAGGCGCGCCATGGCGTCGCGCAGGAGCGGCTCACCGGATCCGGCGAAGACGATGCCGACGCCCGAGCGGCGCAGGGTCAGCGCCACGGCCTCCGCGCCGGTCAGCAGCACGTCGTCAGAATCGGGCAGGGCTTGGGCGACGGAGTGCGTCAGCGCCCGCTCCGACGCGCCGAGCGCGATGGCCAGCGCCTTGACGAACTCCTGCCGTCCGCGCTCCTCGATCAGCGCCGCGGTGAGCCCGTTGACGCCATCGCCGGTGCGGGCCAGCAGCGCACGGATCATGTCGTGCACGGTGCTGCCCGCCGTCCGCGCCGCCTGCACCTCGGGGGGCCGCAGGCCGAAGGCGGCCAGCGCCTCGGCGGCCGGGCCGTCGGCCAGCACCCGCACGCGCACGTCCGCGGCGGCGGACGGGTCCAGCTCGTCGAACGGCACGCCGCCGTCCTGAGCGAGGGTGATGCGCAGCCGGTAGTCGCCGGGCTCGTCGGGCGTGCGTGCCCTGACGGGCACCTCGACGACGCCTTCGGGCGGCAGCGTACGCGGCAGCGCCGCCTTGATCGGCTGGGTCGGGACCTCCTGCCCGTCCGCGTCGTACCAGCGGTGCACCACCCTGACCGGGTACGGCGGCGCGGGGGTGAGCAGGCCCGCGCCGGTGTTCCCGACCCGGCAGTCCACGGTCAGCAGGCTGCCCGTCTCGGCCCGCTCCTCGGCCTGGCCGGCCAGTGTGATCTCGGCCCGGCACTCCTCTTCGGCCAGCCGGTCGCCGATGGCCCACAAGCGGCTCGGCCGCCGGCCCAGCCGGTCGAACAGCTGCCGCTGGCCCTGCTCGTGGACCCTGGTGTGGTTGGCGGTGAACCCCCGCCGGGCGCCCTCGGCGAGCGGCGACGGGACCAGCGCCAGCGCGTACACCTCACGGGCGGGCAGCCTGACCAGCGCGACCTGGCGCCACTCCAGGCGGTCCACGACCGCGACGGCCGCCGTCTCCACCGAGGCGGTCAGGTACCGGTGCGGGCTGACGCCGACGAACAGGTACCGGTCGGTCACGGCCAGGCCCCGTGGCCAGCCGGGCAGACCGAGCCGCCGGATCTCCTGCCGGGTCGCGTCGGAGAACTCCACCAGGTCGCCTGCCGCCGAGTCGCAGATCAACCACGTCCCGTCGCTGTAATGGGGGTTGTGCGGCGCGTGCAGGCCACGGAGGACAGGCTCGCCCGTCTCCAGGTTGACCACCTGCCCGGTGGCCGGCTTGCCGTTCTCGTCCCAGCCGCGGCGGCGCAGGAACGGGCCGAACCCGCACACCACGATCTGGTCACCGGCCACGGCCAGGCTGTTCAGGTGCCAGCTGTCCTGCTCACCTGGCGCCCGCCAGAGCCAGGCCACCCTGCCGTCGGGCGCCATGCACCGCACCTCGTTCTGGGTGGTGCCCACCACCAGCACCTGGCCGTTCAGGGCGAGGATGTCGTGCGGGGTGGAGACGTCGTCGAGCCGGTGGTAGCGCCGCACGCCGGTCGTGTCGTAGGCGACCAGCTCGGCGGGGCTGCCTTCGGCGCTCCACAGGCACCGGTACAGCAGCCCGTCGTCCGCGTGCAGGCCGGTGCTGGACACCCGGTCGATCTCCTCGACGGTGCCGTTGATCGCGAACAGGCCGCCGCCGATCGTGTGATGCGCGTCGAAACACGACGCCAGGAGGTGCTGGTCGGGGGGGACCAGCCCCTCAAGGCTGGTCAGCAGATCGCTGGACATGGGTTTCTCCTTGTGGTCGCGTTGGCTCCGGCCGTGGCGACGAGCGTCGTGTCCCGCCACGACGTGCCGCCGGAGCCGGTGAGGAAGACCGCCGCCCGGGCCACTGCCTCCGGGTCCGCGGCGACGACGGTGTGGACGGACGCGCCGCCGCCGGGCAGCCCGTGGACGGGAAGCTTCTGGCCGGTGTCGCGGGTGAGCAGGATCGAGCCGTGGCGGCCCTGCCTGGCGAACACCGTCAGCGCGGCGCGGGCCAGGTCGCCGTCCGCGTCGATGACCGCGTCGAAGCCGCCGTAGGACAGCACGGCCTCCCGGATTGCGCTCTGGTCGGTGTCCCGGGCGAGCGCCACCGCGCGGCGCTCGCCGTGGCCGGCGGTGATCGTGGCGGCGGTGGCGACGGCCGCCGCGTGCCGCTCGGGCGGAGCGGCGAGCGCGACGTGGGCGCCCGCGGCGGCCAGGCGCTCGGCGACCGCGTCCGCGTGAGCGTCGTCGGCGGAGACCAGGAACACCAGGCCCGCCAGCGGCTCCTCGGCCGCGCGCAGCTGCGGTTTGAGCCGCAGGAGCGGCCAGTACTCGTCGGCCGCGCCCTGGGCCTCCGACAGCGACCGGTAGCCGCCTGCCGCGTCGGCCGCCCTGATGACCGTCATGGTCTGCGCCAGGTGATCGGCGCACAGGCGCGCCTTGGCGGCGTCGGGGCCGCAGCTCACCACGCCCAGGCCGGGCAGCACGACCGCGCGGGGCCTGTTGTCGCGTTTGCCCAGGGCCCGGGCGTGCTGGGGCACGTGCCGCTCGTAGTACGCGTCGTACCAGTCGCGGTGGCGGCGGATGGCGGCCAGCACCTCCGCGGGGCCGGTGGGGACCCGATCGAGGACGAGGGGCCGGTACCCCACCGTGACCAGATGGTCGGGGCAGCCCGGCCCCGCCTGCGTCCACCGGGGCCCGCGTTCGGAGGAGGCGAAGCCCACTGCCTCGGGGCTGCGATCGGCGTGCAGGACGACGCCGCGGTCCGGGTCCGACAGGGCGCCGCGGATCGCCGGGAGCAGCTCGGCGAGCAGCTCCGCGGCCGGCTCGGGCGGCGGCGGGCTCACGACCGGTCCGCCGAGGTCCGCCGGCCGGCGCTGCGCCTTCCGCAGCGCCCGCATCGCGCGTTCGACCGCCTCCAGGGAGTTGCGGTAGCACTGCTCGCTGGTGTCGGCCCAGGTGAAGATCCCGTGGTTGGCCAGGAGCACGAAGCGGCACCGCGGCCCGGCCGCGATCCGGCCGGCGAGCTCGCGGGCCACGCCGGCGTCGAACTGGCGGTAGTCGAACCAGACCGCCTCCTCGCCGAACTCGTCCTCGGCCGCCTCCCGCCCGCCCGGGAACGAGGTGAGCGCGATCACCGCGTCGGGATGGCAGTGGTCGACGTGGCGGGCGGGGATGAACGCGTGGGTCAGCGTCTCGATGCCCGGACGGCGCTGCTCGCCGTGCAGGCCGCTGTCGACCAGGTGGCCGACCATCTCGGTCTCGCTCAACGGGCCGGAGTCCCGCAGCCGCAGCAGCTCGTCCAGGCGCAGCGCCGGGAAGTCGTCCGCCGTGGTGGTGGCGCCGTCACAGCCCCAGGCGCTCATGTACAGGACCCGGGTGGAGCGGCCGCGGTGGTCCACCGTGACGTCCTTGACGGAGAAGTTCCCGCCGCCCTCCTTGGTCAGCGCCGGGTCGGCGCCGACCAGGTGAGAGCGGTAGATGACCTCGTCCCTGCCCGAGAGGTCCCGGGCGATCTTGGGGTCCCACCGGTCCACCGGCGGGGTGAACAGCTCGTCCATGACCGTCCCTCGCTATCCGACGTCGATCCGCTGGCTCTCGCGTTCGAGAGCGAAGGAGAACCCGGTTCGCGCGTCCACCCGCAGGGTGCGGGTGAGCGCGTCGAACGCGGCGTCCCGGAAGTCCGGTACGACGGCCGTCGCGCCGGCGTCCAGCACCTGTGCCGCGCGCCGCGACGTGGCCAGGGCCACGCAGGCGGCACCGGCCGCGACCGCGGAGACCACGCCGCTCACGGCGTCCTCGAAGACGAGGCAGCGGCCGATGCCCACGCTCAGGCGCTCGGCGGCGAGCAGGTAGCCGGCGGGGTCCGGCTTGCCGTACGGCACGTCGTCGGCGCAGATCACGACGTCGAAGGCGGCGGGCAGGCCGAGCTGGCGAAGCACCTCGGCGGCCTTCCAGTCCTGCGCGCCCGTCACCAGGGCGAGCGGCACGCCCGCCTGCGAGAGCGCGCCGAGCAGGGACAGCACGCCGGGAATCGCGGTGTAGACCAGGCTCTCCTGGTTCTCCCTGAGCTGCCGGTAGATCTCGTCGTGGCGGCTCGCCGGGATTTCCGGGAACAGCACGCGCAGCGTGTGGTCGGCACGGTGGCCGTACACGTGCCGTTCCAGGTCCTCGGCGCCCAGCAGGTAGCCGAGATCGCCGGCCAGCCGCTGCCAGAACTCCGTCACCGACTGCTCGGTGTCGGCGACGACACCGTCCATGTCGAACAGCACTGCCTCGTACACCTCAGGCTCCTTCCGCCCGCGCGAACCGGTCCAGCCGCCCGATGGGCTCGGCGGGCTTCCAGCTCAGCGGCGGGATGTGGGCGTTGATCAGGCTGCCGTCGTCGTTCAGGACCGACGCCTCGGGATGGGTCATGTGCAGCAGCGGGTCCTCGTAGCTGTCGAAGGGGGCGGCGATGTCGAAGCGGTAGACGAAGTCGTGGTCCTCGCCGCCCCAGCCCTCGTAGCGTTCGTCCATCCCGCCGATGCCCTCGAAGACGGCTCGCCGTACCCACAGGCAGCAGCCGGGCGGCCGCCGCAGGAGGAAGCCGCGCAGATGGGCAGGGTCGGCGTGGGCCGCCTTGCGGTGGATCCGCTCGCGGATCGCCCATGAGGTGGCGTCGTCGTCGAGGCAGAACATGTCGCGGTACGTCAGGTGGCCGGCCGTGCCCGGCCGCTGGAAGCGGGCCACGTTACGCGCGACGAACTCGCGGTCGGCCAGGACGTCGGCGTCCAGGATGCAGACCAGCTCGACCTGACCGGGACAGTTCATGACGCCCGCGTTCACCGCCCAGGACTTGTTGAACAACCCGGACTTGGGAGCGAACAGGTAGTGGTCGGCGTACGGTTCGATGTGCTCGCGCCACCGGGGCACATCGTCCGACTCCACGACCATGACGCGATACTCCTCGCGCGCCGCCGACTGGTCGCGGAGGGCGAGCAGGCAGGCGAGCAGGTTGCGGAGCCGGACACCGCCGGTGTCGCGGTCGCGGAACGGGATGACGATGAGCGCCCCGGCCCCGGACGGCTCGGACGGCGGCTCGCCCGCGGGTCTCCCGATCAGCTCCTCGGCGGGCACCGGGGGTTGCGGCCCGCCGTACGAGCGGCCGATGTGATACCCCACCCGCGAGTTGCACTCCGCCTGCCAGGCCAGGTCGAACAGCGCTCGCACCGCGGGTTCGCCCGGGTCGCGGCGGAGCAGGGCCGAGGTCAGGGCGAAGTAGGCTCCGGGGTCGGCGGGGTCATCGGCGAGGGCCTGGCCCAGGGACCTGATGGGGTCGTCGCTCTCTTGCACGGCCTTGACCACGGCCGCGGTCCACGGCTGCGCGAGCTCCCAGTAGAGCAGGCCCGCGCGACGCGCCCCCAGGTCGGATGCGATCACGAGGGAGTCGGCCACGGCGGTCGCCAGGACGGCGGGATTCGTCGGCATCAGGACGGACATCGCAGTTCTACTCCTTTCCGGCAGTGCGGTATTCCTGGGCGAAGGCGAGCTCGGCCTCGATGCTCGCCGGGTGCCTGAGCAGCTCCCTGAGGACCTGGAGCGGCGTGGTCACCGCGTCGGCTCCGGAGGCGAAGGCCTGCAGGACCTGCCCTGCGTTCTTCACCGAGGCGGCGATGACGCGGGTGGATCCGCGCCGCAGCCCGGCCAGCGACCGGATCAGCTCAGCGTCCGTGCGGAGGTCGCGCACGGCCCGGTCCAGGTACGGGATCACCGCCGCGCAGCCCATCGACTCGGCGACGATCATCGCGTGCGGCGTCTGGGCGGCGGTCAGGGCCACGCGGGCGCCCTGGCGCACCAGCGTCCCGGCGAGCGCGGCCCCGCCCGGGGTGGCGGGGAGCTTCAGCACGACGCGGTCCTTGTCCGCCGACCACGCCTCCTCGGCCTCCTCCTGGAGCGCGCCGTACGCGCCGGTCGGCTGGTAGTAGATCTCGGGGAGGTCGACGGCGGCGAGCAGGTCACGCAGGTGCCGCAGCGGGTCGCCGGTCTCCTTCCGCATGAGCGTGGGGTTGGTGGTGATCCCGCGCACGAATCCCAGCCCGGCGGCGGCGGCCGCGTCGTCCAGGCCGGCGGAGTCCAGGTAGAGCCCCATCACACCGGCACCGCCGTCCGCTGCTCGAAGCCCTGCGTGATCCAGATCCCGCGCCAGACCTCGGGGTCGGCGGGCAGGACCAGCTCCACCAGGGCGGGCCCGTTCGCCGCCGCGGCCCGCGCGAGGATGTCCGGCAGCTCGGAGATCGCTCGGCGCAGCTCGTCCTCCTGGCCGCCGATCGGGATCGGGACGCGCTCGGCCGGCATGCCGAAGGCGGCCGCGACCTGGCAGTAGGAGAACCCGGCGACGTTCGACAGGTAGGCGCGACCCGTCTCCGTGCCGCCGAAGGAGGCGAGCGCCTGCTTGGTCAGCGACACCGACCTGCCGTTGTTGCACACCACGAACAGCACGGGGGCCCGCTCCTGTACGGCGGCCACCAGCCCTTGGAAGGAGTTGGTGAACCCCTGGTCGCCGAGCGTGCACATCACCCGGGCCCGCGGGTCGGCGACGGCCAGGCCGACCGCGTACGACAGGCCCCCGCCGACGAACCCGCCGTGCCCGCCGAAGACGCGCAGGCCCGGCGGCAGGTCGTCGTAGTGCTCCGACAGCAGGCCGCCGAACATCTGGCTGTCGTCCACCAGCACGGGCGTGTCCCAGCCGGCCAGGACGCCGGCCAGCGCGCCGGCCACCGCGCCGCGCCCTTCCTCGATCCAGGGGTCGGCGGGCTCCGGCGTGACGCGGGCCGCCGCGCGCACCTCCTCGTGCGGCCACCACGGCTCCGTGCGCGTGTGCCCGGTGTGCCGCAGCCGATCGGCGAGGCGGGACAGCACGCCCGGGGAGTCCCCGATGACGAGGACGTCGTCGGCGTCCAGGTACTCGTTCTTGAGCACCTTCTCCGGGTCCGTGTTGATCGCTATCTTCCGGCAGGAGGGCAGCCGGCCCGCGGTCCTCTCGTAGAGGTTGCGGTCCTCCACCGTCACCAGCAGGTCGCACGCCTGGACCAGATCGTTGTGGACGGGGCTGAACTGGTTGAGCCAGCCCGCGAAGTTCGCCACCTCGGAGGTCTGCAGCCGCTCGAACAGCATGGGGCCGCGCCGGTAGCGCAGCTGCAGCACGGGGGCGCCGAGCAGGCCGCAGATATCGTCGAGGGCCTCCCGCAGGCCGGGATGCCGCAGGGCGTAGTCGTCGATGAGGAACAGGGGCTTGTCGGCGTGGCGCAGCTCGCGGAAGGCGGCGTCGAAGGCCGGCTGGTCGAGGTCGATCAGCCGCTGGGGGGCGGCGGGCGCGCGCATGAGGTCCTCGACGGGGATCCACCGCTGCTCGGCCACGTCCTGCGGGACGCCGAAGATCGCGGGGCGGGTCGGCGGCTGGGCGGACGTGGTCAGGCCGTCCCGGAGCTGCGCGACGAACCGCCGGGCGGCCTCGCGCTGCCTGCCCGGGTCGTCGGGAATCGCGCTCGCCTGCCAGATCCAGTCCGCGAACGCCGCCATCCCGCCGAGCAGGTCGTCCTCCCCGTGCGGCGGCAGGAAGCGGGCCGAGCTCGTGGACGGCATGCCGACGATGAACAGCGTCCCCGCCTCGTTGCGCCGGGCGTCCGCGACCGCGCCCGCCGCGTTGGTCAGCCCGCGGGCGCCGTGCAGGATGGCGACGCCCCTGTTGGGCTCCAGCAGCGAGGCGCCGGCCGCCATGAAGGCCGACTCCTTGTCGCCGCGGCCGTTCACCAGGCGCACACCGTGCACCCGGTCGACCGCGTCGCACATGGACAGCTCGGAGGTGCCGGCGTAGACGAAGACGGTCTTCACGTCGTCGGCGGCCAGCAGGACCGCCACCGCTTCCGCGCCGGTCAGCCGGACCCGCCAGCTGAGCACGTCGTCGACGGCGGCCCGCGCAACGGCCTGCTGCGCGCCGGGATCGGTCACCCCGCGCAGGCCGAGCACCTTGCGCAGCAGCAGCTCCGCCCGTTCACGGCCGGCCACCAGGAACTCGCCGCAGCGCAGGGCGTCCGGCGTGCCGTCGGGGCGGCGGAACGCCTGGGTCAGGAGGGCCGCATCGGGCCGGTCCCCGTTGAGTGACCGGATGATCTCGGTGTCGAGCGGGTGGGATGACATGGGAATCCGTCTCCTTCAGTGGATTCAGGGCAGGATGTGGCGTCTCGCGGACGTCGGAGCATGCGCGCGCCCCGGCGGCGAGTGAGTGATTTCGATCTTCAGTACGGGTTCGGGCTGGGACTTCTCAGGAAGGGAGCGCGGCCTCGGCCCGGTCGTGGCCGTCGCCGGTCCGGCGCCACCGTCGCTGGGCGGCCGTGCCGGCCAGCGCGGCGGCGGCCACGGCGAGTGCGGCCGTGCCGAAGGCCGCCTGCGGGCCCGCCTGCTCGACCACCACGCCGGCGAACGCCATGCCCAGGGCCGCGCCCGAGGTCAGGGACGTCTGCAGCCAGCCCTGCGCCTCGCTGCGGCGGTCGGGCACCGTGTTGTGGTCGACGAGCGCCTGCTGCACGATGAGGCTCGGCGAGATGCACAGCCCGGTCACCACCAGGGCCGGGAAGACCAGAGCGGGCAGCCCGCCGCCGGGGAGCAGCGCCAGCATGACCGCGGCCAGTCCCGTGGCGTAGGCGGCCAGGGTGAGGGGAAGGTGACGGCGCTCGGGTCCGGTCCAGGTCCGGCTCCCGTACCAGAGCCCGCCGACGGTGCTGCCGACGGCGGCGCACGCGAAGAAGATCCCGATCAGGCTCTCGCTGTGGAACAGGCGCTCGGCGGACGCCGTCATCGCCACGTCCATCTGCCCGAAACCGAGGGACATGCCGAGGGCCGTGAACAGCGTGAGCCAGACCCCGGGCACCGTCAGCGGTGGCCGCCCGCGTGCGCCCTCGCGGCCCGTGCCGCCCGCCGGCCGCGACAGGCGGGCGGCACGGGTCCTGCTGTAGGTCAGGCCCCCGGCCGCCATGAGCAGCGCCGTCACGAGCAAGGGCACTGCCGGCGGCAGCCAGAGCAGGCCGGTGAGCAGCAGCGGCCCCAGGACGAAGATGGTCTCGACGGCGACCGCGTCCATGGCGTAGGCGGTACGACGCTGCTCCGGCTGCGGGACGACGACGGACCAGGCGACCCGGATGGCCGGGATGATCGGCGGGAAGCTGAGACCGGCCCCGGCGATCAGGACGAGCAGGAGCAGGTTCGGGGCGCCGGTGGCGGCGGCCAGCGTCCCGCCCGTCAGGAACGCCGCCGAGCCCAGCGAGGTGCCGGCGATCACCACCGACTGTCCCGCCCGGTCCATGACCATGCCCCACAGGGGCGAGGAGGCCGCCGTGGCCAGGGCGTACACGGCGGTCACGAGACCGGCGTCGGCGTACGAGCCGCTCACTTCCTCGATGAGGACGACGAGCCCGAGCGGCGTCATGGCCAGGGGGAGGCGCGCGACGAACGCGGAGGCGAACGGCAGCGACACGCCTGGCCGGCGTAACAGGGACAGGTAGGGGGCGATCATGCCGAACATGTCCTGGCTCCTTATGTCGACTCGCGGATCAGCGGCACGGCTCGCTCGGCGATCATGATGACGGTGGCGTGCAGGTTCGCCCGGACGTTGTCCGGCAGGATCGACGCGTCCAGCACCCGGAGGCCCTCCACGCCGTGGACCCGCCCGCACTCGTCCACCACGCTCGCCGCGTCCCCGGCCGGGCCCATGCGGCAGGTGCTGGACGCGTGGTAGCCGGTGGCGGCGTTGCGCAGGATCCAGCGGTCCAGCGCGCGGTCCGAGCCGAGGACCTCTTCGGCAGGGGTGGTACGCGCGTCGATGAGCTTGTCGAGCTCGGGCTCCCGTGCCATGGCGGCGCACATCCGGATGCCGTCCCGCTGCCGTTCCAGGTCGGACGGGCAGGAGAAGTAGCGGAAGTCGAGGACGGGCGGCACGTGGGGATCGTCGGAGGCGGGCGTGAGCTCACCCTGGCTGACGGCGAGGTTCACCGTCGGCCGCATCGCGAACGTGCGCTCGGCCCACCGGGCCGCGGCGTAGACGATCATGTCGTTGACCGGTGCCGAGCCGGAGGACGTGTGCCGCAGGAGCACCTGGTGCGGGTGGTGGACGCCGTCGGGCCGGAAATCCGGGCGCAGCGGCCAGATCAGCTCGGTCGTCATGTGGTCGCGTAGGTTCCGGCCCACACCGGGCAGGTCCGCGACGACCGGCAGGCCGACGTGACGGAGGCGTCCGGCGGGACCGAGGCCCGAGAGCATGAGCAGGTGCGGGGACCCGATGGCGCCCGCGCACAGGATGACCTCCCGCCCGCGCACCGTCTCCACCCGCCCGTCCGTCTCGACGACCACGCCGGTGGCGCGTCCGCCGTCGAGGACGACCCGGCACGCCAGGGCGCCGGCGGTGATCGTCAGGTTCGGCCGGCCGCGGACGGGGTTGAGGTAGCCGGTCAGGGTGCTGCTCCGCAACCCGTCCGCGTCGTTGAGCGGGGTGGCCCCGATGCCGGTGGACCCGGGCCGGTTGTGGTCGTCGCAGTCGGGATGCCCGAACGTCCGGCTGACCTCGTAGAACGCCTCCTGGTCAGCCGTCCAGGTGGGGCGCGGAAAGCGGCGCACCGTGATCGGGCCGTCCGAGCCGTGCTGCGGCCCGTCGAAGTCCTGGTCGCTCTCCAGCTTGCGGAAGTACGGCAGCGCCTGGTCGAAGGTCCACCGCGGCAGGTTCCACGAGTCCAGGTCGCCCGGTTCGGGGCGCAGGAAGACCTGGCCGTTGGTGGTGCTCGAACCGCCGACCACCTTGCCGCGCGGCATGTGGATCGTCGCCAGCTCCGTCACCCGTGCCCGGAGATTCCAGTCGTGGGTGTCGTATCCCTGGATGACGTGGCCTGCACCGTAACTCCGCCGCAGCTCCCAGGGCATGTCGTCCGAGCGGGGATAGTCCGGCCCGGCCTCCAGGAGCAGCACCTCGCACGCCGGATCCTCGCTGAGGCGGGCGGCCAGCACCGCGCCCGCCGCCCCGGCGCCGACGATGACGTGGTCATAGGTCTTCCCGCCCATGCCGCTCACCCCAGGATCGTCTCGTCGAACGCGCCGGTGAAGGCGGCGAGCGCCTGCTCGACCTCTGCCGATCCGTACGCCGCGCTGGCCAGGACCTCGTCCAGCGGGTGGTACAGGACGCCCCGGTCGTAGAGAGCCCGGCAGAGCACGTCCGGTTGCACGGTGCCGGGCAGCTCCAGCCGGAAGAAGGTCGGGATGCCGCGGACGGCGACGCCGTAGCGCGGGCCGATCTCCCGCAGCCCCTCGTACAGGGCGGTCGAGGCGCGGGCGAAGGCGTCGTAGCCGCCGCCGGCCAGCTCGTCCAGGCAGGCCGAGGCGGCCGCCATCGAGACGAACTCCGACGCGTAGGTGCTGAACAGGCTGAAAGTGGCCTCGGAGGCGAGCAGTTCGCCTCCGGCCAGCGCGGCGATGGGGAAGCCGTTGCCCATGGCCTTGCTGAGCACCCGCAGATCCGGCCGCAGGTCCCACACCGCCGTCACGTTGGGATAGGCGTAGCGGAAGCCCGCCTTCACCTCGTCGAACACCACCAGGGCGCCGGCGTCGCGGGCGGCGCGCACCACGGCGCGCACGATCGGAGCGCCGGGGGTGAGCGCGTTGGGCGTGACGAGGATGCAGGCGGCGCCCTGGGCGGCCGCACGTACCTCCTCGACCAGGTTCGGCGACTGCCAGTCCAGATCGACCACGTCGATGCCGGACGCGTTGCCCGTCGTCTCCCGCGCCGAGGTCCGGTTGGCGGCCGATCGGTTCTCGGGCTTGAGGTACCCGAGCGGGAGCAGCCATCCGTGGTAGGTGGTGGTGAGCACCTTGCGCCGTCCGGTCGCCCGGATGCACGCGGTGATGGCCGCGTGGACGGCTTCCGAGCCGGTCTTGAAGAAGGCGGCGTACTCGGCTTCGGGGCACAGGTCCACCACGCGCCCGGCCAGCCGTGGCTCCAGGGGATGGCGAAGGCTCACGGTGGCGCCGCTGTCGAGCACGGCGCGCACGGCGTCGATCTGCGCCTGGTTGCCGTGCCCGAGGATGATCGTCCCGCTGCCGCCGTACAGGTCGAGCAGGGTGGTGCCGTCCTCGGTGAGCACCCGCGCGCCTTTGGCCGCCCGGAAGAACGCCGGTCGTCCGGCCGAGAGCGCGAAGTTGTGCCAGACTTGCGCGCCGGGCGCCAGCGGGCCCTTGGCGCCGGTGCCGGACGCGCGCCGCGGGTCACCGCGCGAGTCGCTGTCGAGGTCGCGGGTGAGAACGTCGTCACGCATCGTACCTCCCAGATATGTGCTGATGTCACCTGCGCTGATGACAAAAGGGGAATTCTGTTCCGCATGGAGCGGTGCTGCGGAGGCCATTGCGGTTTCCGCCTCGAGAATGCCTTTTGCCGGTCAGCTGACACATATGAGCCTAGGCGGCCGGATGTCCCGCTTTCTTGGGAGCGATGTCCCTATCAGGTCCCGTATAGGGCCCATGGGGAAACGGGAAAGTTTGCGGGATTTTCCGGGTGTCGACGCAGCCAAGACCGGCTCCTGTGAATGCGGAGCCGGTCTGGGCATGGACGCTTGCGGAGTTCGCCGGCCGGTGCCGGGAAGTGTCAGGAAACGTGCTCCAAACCCAGTCCGGCGTTTCTGGCGCGCAGCGCCGCGGTCATTCTGTCAGGCACATCCAATTTGGTGAATATTCGCGTGATGTGATTGCGGATGGTCTTCTCGGCCAGCACGAGGCGCCGGGAGATGCTGCGGTTGTCGTACCCGCATGCGAGCAGCTCGAGAATCTGCGTCTCGCGGTCGGTGAGGTCGGGAAAGGCCACCCGGCCGGGCACCTCGTGCAGGGCCGAGAAGTAGGCGGGGAGCCGATCGGCCACGCTCGGGCTGAACGCCGCTCCGCCGTGCGCCACCAGATGGATGCCGTGCAGCAGCTCCTCGCGCGACACGGCCTTGTCGATGAACCCCTTGGCGCCGGCCCGCAGGGCTCCGATGACGGCATCGTCGTCATCGACCGCGGAGATCACCAGGACGTGGGGAGCGTGGGGTCCTCCGGTGATGCGCCGGGTGGCCTCGATGCCGGAGCTCCCGTTGAGCGTGACGTCGATGAGGACGACGTCCGGCTGCATGGCCGCGACCATCTGGACCGCGCTGACCCCGTCGCCGGCTTCTCCGACCACGCGGGCGATCCCGGCCGACTCCAGCGCGGCCCGCAGGCCATCACGGAAGGCCGGATGGGCATCGACCAGGAGGGCTTCGACATCCATCATCACGGCCTCCCCGGGCCGGAGGTCGCCGTGGTCTTCCGCGCGGCGAAGCGTCCATGATCAGGTTTGGCGGGTGCCGGCCGCGGAGCCCGGCTCGGATTGTCGGACCGTCCGCCGCACCTGCGGCGTAGTCCTCCGGGCATTGCCCGGCCGTTCGGCTCGCTGAGGCTCATGACGCCATCCCATCAGCGGATATTTATAGACTCAAGTCTAACTTGATACTCAAGCCTATGTCTAGTGCGCAACCGTGGCGTCTTCGGGGAGTATGCCGTCGAAGATGAGGCGCAGCGATGCCGTCAGCGACTGCGCCAGCGGGAACGGCGGCGGCCCCTCGCCCACCCAGCGGTACAGCGTGCCCAGGTACATGTCGCGAAGCAGGTGGCCCACGGCCACCGCGTCGATGTCGGGACGCACCTCCCCCCGCGCCTTACCGTCGGTGAGGATCTGCGCGAAGATGAAGGCGGTGTACGGCTCCTCGAGCACCGGGGCTCCTGTGCGCACCCAGGCCAGCAGCAGCTCGCTGGTGATGCGGCGCTCGTGCGTGGTGACCTCGCCCAGCCGGCTCATGCAGCGCGTCAGCTGGTCGAGGACGCCGCTCTCGCGCGAGCTCTCCTGGATGAGCATGACCCCGAGGCGGCGGCGGCGCTCGTCGCCCCAGGCCAGGAGGAACTCGTCCTTGCGCTTGAAGTAGTTGAAGACGGTGGCGCGTGCGACATCGGCCCGGTCGGCGATCTCGTCGAAGGAGGTCGCGGTGTAGCCCTTCTCGGCGAAGAGGGAGATGGCGGCTTCGTACACCCGAGCCCGCATCGCCTCCCTGTTGCGCTCTCGTCGGCCGACGCTGTGCTGAGGTGTCATTGCGTGGGTCCACCTCGATGGTTCGCAGTAGAATCTTGGACCCGAGTCTACACTATGGCGCTTGGCGGGCAAGCGACTGGATGGTGGCGAGCACGTCACCGAGGGGGCGTTCACCCAGGAGCAGGCCGGTGGGGACGTCCACTCCGGCGTCGGCACGCAGGCGGCCGGCCAGGCGCGCGGCCATCAAGGAGTCCAGGCCCATGGCGTGCAGGCACCGGCGAGGGTTGAGCCGCGCGGCGGGCAGGGACAGCTCCCGGGCGATCTGGTCCATCACCCACTCGGCCAGCTCACCGCCCTGAGCTCCGTCCCGAGCCGCGGGCCGTGCGGCGGGCTGTTCGGCGGGCCGTGCCGCGGGCTGTGCGGCGGGCCATGCGGTGGGCCGTGCGGCGGGTTGCGCTGCCGGGCCGATCTGTGGCTGCGGACCGGGATCCGCGGCGTCGTCCCGAACGACCAGTTGCAGGCTCACGTTGCGCAGCTCGGCCGTCACGGGGCCTTCGAGACCGAGCAGGCGCAGGTCGCCGACCAGCTCGACCGGCACTGCCGGGCGTCCGCCCGCCGCGTTCTGCGCGACCGGTACGGCCGGGGCGTGGTGGGATGGCGCAGAGGGAAAGGCGGCGGGATCACGCGGCGGGCCCGGCGGGGCGGCATCGGGCCGGCCGAACCAGTAGCTCTCGCGCTGCCAGGGATAGGTCGGCAGGCTCACCGGGCGTCCCGCCGGGTGCAGCCGGGCCCAGTCCACCGCGCCCCCGGCCACATGGATGGACGCCAGCGACTCCAGCAACTGCGGCCAGGACTCGCACCCGCGCCGCAGCGAAGGCACCGCCGTCCCGGTCAGCCCGTGATGCCGCAGGCAGTCCTGGACCGCCCCCGCCAGGATCGGATGCGGGCTGATCTCCACGAACACCGTCGGCTGCTCCTTCGCCGCCCCGGCGACCGCGGAGGCGAAGCGCACCGGTTCGCGCAGGTTACGCACCCAGTAGGCGGCATCGAAACAGGCGCCGTCCGTGACCCGGTCCAGCATCGTGGACCACACCGGCACGCCGCCGGCCACCGGGCGGATCCCGGCCAAGGCGCGGCCGAGGTCGTCGGCGACCTCGTCCACCTGCGGGCTGTGCGAGGCGAAGTCGACCGCCACCCTGCGATGGAACACGCCCGCGCGATCGAGCTTGCCGGCGATCTCGGCCAGCGCCGCCCGCTCGCCGGACAGCACGGTGCAGGCGGGACCGTTGGCGGCGGCCACGGACACCCGGTCCTCGAAACCGGCCAGCACCGCCTGGGCCTCGACCGGCGACAGACCCGCGGACAGCATGGCCCCACGGCCGCTGATCCGCTCGGTCAGCGCGCTGCGGCGGCAGATGACCGCCGCGGCGTCCGGCACGCTGAGGCCGCCCGCCGCGCAGACGGCCGCCACCTCGCCCATGCTGTGCCCGATGACCAGATCCGGCTCCACACCCATCGACGACCACAGCGACGCCAGCGCCACCTGGACCGCCCACAGGACGGGCTGGACATCTCGGGCGCGCGGCGGCAGAGGGGTGTCGCCGGCCAGCCGGTCGAGCACGGACCAGCCCGTCTCCGCCTCGACGGCGTCGGAGCACTCCCGCAGCGCCGCGCGGAAAACCGGCGAGTCCGACAGCAAGTCGCGGGCCATTCCGGTCCACTGGGCACCCTGGCCGGGGAACACGAAGACGATGCGGGCCGCCTCTCCTGGCACCTCTCCCGAGACGGGCCCGCCCGCCTCGGCCGCCGGCGCCGTGCCGGCGACGTCAGCGTCGTCGTCGCCGCGGGCGTGCGTGAGCAGGGCCGCGGCCAGGTCCTCATGGGTGGAGCCCACCGCCACCAGGCGATGTTCGTGATGTTTACGTCGCCGGGTGGCCGTGTGGCAGATGTCCGCCAGCCCGAGACCGTGCCCGGCGCCGCCGGGTAACAGGAAGTCGGCGGCTTGCGAGGCGGCCGCCCGCAGGGTCTCGGGCGAGCGCGCCGACAGCGCGAACAGATGCCGGCCGCCCACCGGCGCGCCGGCCGGCTCCGGGTGCCCGGCCGAGACGTGTTCGGCCAGCACGACGTGCACGTTCGTGCCGGTGATCCCGAACGAACTCACACCCGCCACCAGCGGCCCGTCGCCGCGGGTCAACGGCCGCGCCCGGGTGGGGAGCTCCAGAGCCGAGGAGTTCCAGCCGAGCGAGGCACTGGGCTCGCGCACGTGCAGGGTGGGCGGCACGACCTGGTGATGCAGGCACAGAGCCGCCTTGATGAGCCCGGCCACTCCCGCTGCCGCCTCGGTGTGACCGATGTTCGACTTGACCGAGCCCACGAGGCACGGTCGTCCGGGCGGGCGGCCCTCGCCGAGGACGTTGCCGAGGGCCGTCAGCTCCACCTCGTCGCCCACGGGCGTCCCGGTGCCGTGCGCCTCGACGTAGTCGACCTGTGCCGGGTGTATCGCGGCGTCGTCCAGGGCGTGACGAAGCATGTGCTCCTGCCCGGTCTGGCTGGGAGTCATCAGCAGGCCGTTGCTGTGGCCGTCGTTGGTGACCGAGCTGCCGCGAATGACCGCGTACACGCGATCGCCGTCGGCGATGGCGTGCGGCAGCGGCTTGAGCATGACCACTCCGACGCCCTCGGACCGCACGAACCCGTCGGCCTGCGCGTCGCCGAACTTGCAGCGCCTGTCGGCGGCGAGCATGCCGGCGTCGGAGAAGGCCTCCTCCTCGAACGGCAGCAGCGCCAGGTTGACTCCTCCGGCCAGGGCCATCACCGACTCGCCCAGCTGGATGCTCTGGCAGGCGAGATGCACTGCCGCCAGGGACGCCGAGCAGGCCGTGTCCACGGACATGCTGGGACCCCGTAGATCGAGATGGAACGAGGCGCGCCCGGGTAACGACGCCCGGAACTCGCTGCCCACCAGGCTGTAGATGTCGGGATCGGTGCTCCGGCAGAGCAGCTCCCAGTAGTTGGAGGTCACCTGCCCGACGAACACGCCGGTACGGGTGCCCGCGAGCCGATCCGGGACCACGCCGGCGTCCTCGACGGCCTCCCACGCGGTCTCGAGGAAGAGCCGCAGCTGCGGGTCGGCCTGCTGGGCCTCGCGCGGTGCCATGTCGAAGAACGCCGCGTCGAACTCGTCGATCGCGTCGAGACAGCCGCCCTGTGGACGGCCCCAGCGGGAATGCTGCGGCGGGCTTTTGCCGATCGCGTCGTCGGCGCTCATGAGAGAACGCCAGAACTGACGAGGACCGTGCACTCCTGGGTACCGGCAGGCGATTCCGATGATCGCGATCTCGGCCGGCTTCTTCTGCTGTCCATTGCGCCGGTTCATAGTGGACCCTGTCTCTGATCTTTGGTCTCCAGACTAAAAGTAAACTAGAATCCAAGATCTATTACTAGAGTTATCCCACTTCATGCCCAAGTAATTCATTTGGACTTGAGGCCAAACACAGATCTGTCACCTATTAGTGCTGATCGGCCGCCACGCTTGACTTCCCACGGACGACAGCTCCATGCACGCCTCCTGACGTTTCGGGGCGTGGATGATGCGGCTTCGGGCTCGCCGTAAGCCGGGCGGGGCTGTCCGTGACGAAAGGCCACTCTTCGTACTGGCGGAAACGGGAACGCTAGGGGAATCCAGCCGGACAAGGCGATTCGATGGAGATTCGGCAGATCAGAGGTGGGGGCCTGCTGATCGGCCGGAGTTTCTGAGCAGACGGGGGCGTCGAGGGATATGGCCAAGCAGAGCGTCGCGGAGCAGTTCGTGGACATTCTCGTGCGGGCCGGGGTCGAGCGGATGTACGGCGTCGTCGGTGACAGCCTCAATCCGGTCACCGACGCCGTGCGCCGTCATCCGGCGATCGAGTGGGTGCAGGTGCGGCACGAGGAGGTCGGAGCGTTCGCGGCAGGTGCGGAGGCACAGCTCACCGGGCGGCTGGGCGCCTGCGCGGGCAGCTGCGGCCCGGGTCATCTGCACCTGATCAACGGTCTGTACGACGCGCATCGCAGCATGGCCCCGGTGCTGGCGCTGGCCGCCCACATTCCCAGCGCCGAGATCGGCACCTCCTACTTCCAGGAGACCCACCCGGACCGGCTGTTCGCCGAGTGCAGCCACTACTCCGAGCTGATCTCACACCCGGAGCAGATGCCGCGCGTCCTGCAGACCGCCGTCCAGCACGCCATCGGTTTGGGCGGGGTCGCCGTCGTCAGCATGTCGGGCGACATCGCCGGACAGGACGCCGCGCAACCGGGTGCGGACGTGGCGATCCTCACCCGGCGACCGGTCGTGCGGCCCGGCGAGGCCGAGATCGCCGAGCTGGCCAGGCTGGTCGACGAAGCCGAGACGGTCACGCTGTTCTGCGGCAGCGGGACGGCCGGCGCCCACGACGAGGTCATGGCTTTCGCCGCCCGCGTCAAGGCGCCGGTCGGACACGCGCTGCGCGGCAAGGAATGGATCCAGTACGACAACGCGTTCGACGTCGGCATGTCCGGCCTGATCGGCTACGGCGCCGCGTACGAGGCGATGCACGAGGCGGACCTGCTCATACTGCTGGGCACCGACTTCCCCTACACCGCGTTCCTCCCCGGCGACGTGCGCGTCGTCCAGGTCGACATCCGCCCCGAGAACCTGGGCCGCCGCTGCAAGCTGGACCTGGCCGTCTGGGGTGATGCCGGCGAAACCCTGCGCGCCCTGACGCCGCGGGTGCGGGAGAAGAGCAGCCGCCGCTTCCTGGACCGGATGCTGCACAAGCACGCCACCGCTCTGGAAGGAGCCGTGTCGGCCTACACCCGCGACGTCGAGCGGCACCGCCCGATCCACCCCGAATACGTCGCTTCCCTGCTGGACGACGAGGCCGCCGGCGACGCCGTCTTCACCGTGGACACCGGCATGTGCACGGTCTGGGCGGCCCGCTACCTGTCTCCGAACGGCCGGCGTCGCCTGCTCGGCTCCTTCTCCCACGGGTCGATGGCCAACGCCTTGCCCCAAGCCATCGGCGCGCAGCTGGCCGACCGCGGCCGGCAGGTCATCTCCCTGTCGGGCGACGGCGGGCTCTCCATGCTGATGGGCGACCTGCTCACGCTGACCCAGTACGACCTTCCGGTCAAGATCGTGTTGTTCGACAACTCCGCGCTCGGCATGGTCGACCTGGAGATGATCGTCGCCGGCTTCCCGCCGTACGGCACGACGTACCCGCACACCGACTATGCCGCGATCGCCCGCGCGTGCGGCATTCACGGCCTCCGGGTCGACGATCCACGCGACGTGCGCGACGCGCTGCGCCAGACGCTGGACCACGACGGACCGGCGCTCCTCGATCTCGTCACCGATCCCAACGCCCTGTCCATGCCGCCGCACATCACCGGACAGCAGCTGGCCGGCTTCGCCACGACCACCAGCAAGCTCGTGCTCAGCGGCGGCGTCGGCCGCATGATCCAGCTCGCCCGCTCGAACCTGCGCAACGTCCCGCGCCCGTGAACGACTCTCGCCGGCGGCGTCGGTACCACCCGGCGGTGGACATGGGCGGCTCTGCCCTGAGCGGCTCTAGCCGGAGCCGAGCGAGCCGACTGTCACACGCCACTCGCGCAGCCTGCGGTCCTTGGTGACCTCCAGCTGGGTGTAGGGGTCCTGGCCGACGAGCGCCTGCGCCGCGTTCTCGTCTTCCGCCCGCAGGACGATCATGCCGGCCGTCAGGTCGGTGTACGGGCCGGCCGCGACGAGGCTGCCCTGCTCCCAGAGCTTGTTCAGATGCGCGAGATGGTCCTCGCGGCGCTCCGCCCTCAACGGTGTGTCGTTGTAGCCATAGGTCAGAACGAACAGTGCCATGTCGAGTTACTTCCTTTCGGTTCTGTCGCTGGACGACCGGGACTGCCTGACGCCGGCCGGAGCTTTCGAGCTTCCTCTTGGGCGTGGTGCCGGAAGTTAGATGTCAGCCCCCCAGCCCGTACACCCGTCGTGCGTTGCCGGCGAAAACGGCGTGCTGGTCGTCAGGGGAGAGGTGGGCCAGCGCGTCCTTCCAGACGCCGACCAGTTGCGGCATGGTGGCCCAGAGCTTTTCGATCGGGAAGTTGGTGCCGAACATGGCCCGGCCGGCGCCGAACCAGCCGATCACCTCGTCGGCGACCAGGGAGATGACGTCGTGATCCACCCGGTGGACGAAGGTGCCCTGCCCCGTGAGCTTGACGACGATGTTCGGCCGCTCGGCCAGCGCGGCCATCCCGGCCCGCCACGACTCGAGGCACTCGTGGCCGGTGAGCATGCCCGCGTGCACGAGGACGAAGGTGACATCGGGGAAGGCCGCCGCCAATTCGCCCGCATCCGCCATCTGCTCGGGAAAGATCTGCAGCTCGAACAGCCAGCCGAGGTCGGCGAGCGCGCCGATGTTCTTGCGGAAGACCGGATCTCTCATGCGGTCGGGCGCGGTGGCGAAGCGGAACTCCGGGCGCTCGTGCCAGTGCAGTTGCTGCCTGGTCCCTCGCATCAGTGGTGTGAGCGCGGCCTGCCGTCGCATGATCTCCGGAGCGTCCTCGTCGAACATGTCGGCCGCTCCGATGACGGCCATCGGCCATCCCGTCTCCTGGTGCACCTCGCCGAGCCAGCGCACCTCGTCCACGACCCGGTCGAGCGGCCAGTTCGTCTGCACGTAGACCGACTCGCCGATGCCCGAGGCCGTGGCTTCGGCGACGTACTCGTCGATCAGGTAGTCCCGCCTGATCGGCTCGTAAGGCCCGAAGATCCGCGGCACCATCGGGCCGGAGAGCCACGGCAGGTCCCTGGCCCGCCAGATGTGATGGTGCGAGTCGACGATGTCGCCCGTGTAGCGGGTCGCCTCCGGCATGACGATCACTCCCTGATCAAGGTCTGTACCTGCTCGTACGCCGTGCGCAGGTCACGTACGCCGGCCAGCGCGTCCACGCTGCCGAGCACGGCCGACATGCCGCGGGTGACCGGCCGGTACGCCGGGTCGCAGGCGAGCGGCGTCCACCACAGCAACCGGTGGCCCAGCAGCGACAACCGCCGTACCGCCGCCTGCATGGGCCGGCAGTCGCCGCGTTCCAGGCCGTCCGAGAGCACGATCACCAGAGCGCCGCGCGCCACGGTGACATATCGGGTGTTGCCGAGGAACTCCTGGAGCGAGACACCGATCCGCGTCCCGCCCTCGGCGTCCAGGACGACATCGCTCAGCGAGGCGACGGCCGCGTCGACATCCCGGGCCCGCAGCGGCTCGGTGACGCGGGTCAGCCGGGTGCCGAAGGTGAACACCTCGACGCGGTCGAGGCAGCCGACCGCGGCGTGGGCGAAACGGAGGTAGCCGGCGCTGTGCTGCTTCATCGACCCCGACACGTCGATGAGCAGCAGCACCCGGCGCTGCCGCCGCGGACGGTTCCGCCGCCGCAACGTCACGATCTCGCCGTGGCCGCGCCAGGACTCACGGCAGATCCGGGCGAGGTCGATCCAGGGACCTCGCCGGCCGGGCCGGCGGCGGCGTGACCGGACCGTCGGCACCGCACCACGCAACTCCCGCCGCAGCAGCGAGAGCACCTCCCGGTCCTCCGCGCTCGCCGGGCCGAACACCGGGTGTCTCTCACGCTCCGAGTAGCCGGCCTCAAGGCCCGCCTGCCCGCCGAGCGCCGCCGTGAAGGGAGCCTCGCCCCCCTTCCCATGCGGCACGGGGGTCTCGTCGTCGGGGGACTCCTGATCGCGGGCGGGCCGTGTCGCGACCGCCCCGAACCAGCGCTCAAAGGTGGGGGAGTACACCTCCAGGTCCTCGCGGGACATGGTGAGCGTGCTCGCCCCGATCCAGTAGAGGTCCGTGGCGTCGCACGGGCCGACGGCCTCGATCGCCTGGAGGAAGACCCGCCGCCTGGGCAACGGCACGCGCAGGCCCTGATCGTGCAGGTCCCGCAGGAACCCGTGCACGTGATCGCCGATGCGCAGGACGAGGGACCGATCAGTCACGGAACACCTCCGCGGCATGGCGGCTGACGAGGGCCAGGTCCTCCTCGTGCTTGACGAGCAGCCCAGCGGAGCGGCGCATCGCTTCCAGCCAGCTCGAACCCTCCTCGGCCAGCACCTGCACGCCACGGGCCCACGAGGTCGACTCCGCGATGCCCGGGCGCTTCAGCAGGGCCAGTCCGCGGATCCGGTGCACGGCGGCCACGAGGCGGGCCGCGCTCCTCTCGTCCAGGCCCGGCGCCTGCGCCTGGATGATCGCTCGCTCCCGTTCGGCGTCGGGGAAGGGGATCCAGTGGTACAGGCACCGGCGCTTGAGCGCGTCGTGCAGTTCGCGGGTCCGGTTCGAGGTGAGGATGACGAACGGAACGCTCGCCGCCCTGATGGTGCCGATCTCGGGGACGGTGATCTGGAAGTCGCTGAGGAACTCCAGAAGAAACGCCTCGAACTCGCTGTCCGCGCGATCGATCTCGTCGATCAGCAGCACCGCACCGGCCGCCGCCCGCAGCGACCTCAGCAGCGGGCGCTCCAGCAGGAACTCCTCGCGGTACAGGTCGCCGACGCCGCGCCCCTCGACCTCGGCGGCCCGCAGGGACAGCAGTTGCTTCGGGTAGTCCCACTCGTACAGGGCCTGGGAGGCGTCCAGCCCTTCGTAGCACTGCAGCCGGATCAGCTCGCGGTCGAGGACCCTGGCCAGGACGTTCGCGATCTCCGTCTTGCCGACCCCCGGCTCACCCTCCAGGAGCAGCGGAAGCCCGAGCACGCCGGCCAGGCGGACGGCGGTGAGCAGGCCATCGTCGGCGAGATAGCCCTCCGCGCCCAGCCGCCGGGCCAGCGCGCCCTGATCAACCAGCACGGCCGGCCCGCAGCGCGTCGAGTCCGCGTAGCACCTTCTCCGGGGTGAACGGCATGCTCGTCAGCCGTACGCCGACCGCGTCGTACACCGCGTTGGCGATCGCGGGGATCGGCGCGTTCGCCGTCATCTCGCCGATCCCCTTGGCCCCGAACGGCCCGTTGCCGGCGGGCCGTTCGAGGAACACGCTCGTCTGCGCCGGGATGTCGGCCGGCCCCGGCATCAGGTACTCCACGAAATCGACCGGGCCGTGCTCGCGCGACCCCGGATAGTACGGCTCGGTCGACTCGAACAGCGCATGCGACAGGCCCATCCAGGCGCCGCCCTCGACCTGCTGCGTGGCGATGGCCGGGTTGAGCGCCCGGCCGACCTCGTAGGTGTTGTAGAGCCGTAGCACCTCGATGACGCCGGTCTCATCGTCGACCTCGACCTCGGCCACCGTGCACGCGTGCGCCTGGCAGGAGTCCGGGTCCATCTCGCCGGTCTCCGGCACCGGAGTGCTCGGCTCCTTGAGGAAGATGCCCCGGCCGGAGATGGTCCGGCCCTGCCGGAAGTGCGCGGCTAGCGCGACGTCGCTGACGTGGATCTTCATCTCCGACGAGCCTTTCAGGCGGATGAAGCCCGTGCCGTCGGTCTCCAGATCCTCCGCGTCGACCTCCAACTCGTCGGCGGCGACCTGGAGCATGACCTCCCTGGCCTCGCGTGCGGCCATGATCACGGCGTTGCCGACGCGATGGGTGCCGCGGCTGGCGAACGTCCCCATGCAGTGCGGGCCGGTGTCGGTGTCGGCGGTGTCGACGATGATGTGCTCGATCGGGATGCCGAGCGTCTCCGCCGCGCACTGCGCGACGACCGTCCGCAGCCCCTGGCCGAGATCCACCGAGGAGAGCGTGACGACGAATCCGCCCATGGTGGTGGCATGAACGAGTGCCTGCGACGGGTCGCCGCCGAGGTTCATCCCGGTCGGGTAGTTGACCGCGGCGTATCCGCGCCCGTGCCGTAACGCCATCGCTCAGCCCTCCGCTCGTTCGGTCGACGCCATCGCTCAGCCCTCCGCTCGTTCGGTCGACGACATCGCCCGGTACTCCGGCGGAAGGTCGTGCCCCACCAGGTCGGCGGCGCTCTGGATCACCTCGACCAGCGCCGTGCCGGATGCGATCTTGCGATGGGCCTTCATGTCGCCGTCCCGGTAGGCGTTCGTGAGCCGGAGCCGCAGCGGGTCCATGCCCAGCTCCCGGGCGACGTGGTCCATGTGCGACTCCAGCGCGAAGTCGCCGATCGTGACGCCGAACCCGCGCATGGCGCTGGACGGCGTCCGGTTCGTGTAGACGCAGTAGCAGTCGACGTGGACGTTCGGGATCGTGTAGGGGCCGGGCATGTGCGCCGCCGCCTTGGTGACGCCGTACGGGCTGTGCCGGGAGTACGCCCCCGCGTCCACATAAAGTGTGATCTTGCGGGCGACGATCCGGCCGTCGTTCATGACGCCGTCCTTGATGTAGATGCGCTCGGCCGCGCGCGTGGATGACACCTGCATCTCCTCGGCGCGGCTGTAGACGTACTTGGCGGGCCGGCCGGTGAGCGTGGCGGCGATGCAGGCGAGGGGCTCGACGATGACGTCCACCTTGCCGCCGAAGCCGCCCCCGACGGTGCCTCCGACGACGCGCAGTCCGGTGGGCGGGACGCCGAGGATGAGCGCGGTGTTGTCGAGGGTGAAGAAGGCGGCCTGGGTGTTGGTGTGTATCCGTAGCCGGCCGTCGCCCTGGGGGACCACGATGCAGCCGGTCGGCTCGACCGGCGCGTGTTCGATCGGCGAGGAGCTGTAGCCGCCCTCGATGATGCGGTCCGCCTCCGCGAACCCCCGCTCGACGTCGCCGAAGCGGACCCGGCGGCAGTGGTGTCCCTCGTACACGAAGTGGTTGGTGCCCGCCTGCTTGATGATCGGCGCGCCGTCGGCCAGTGCCTCCTCGACGTCGAGCACGGCGGGCAGGTCGGTGTAGTCGACCAGGACCCGGGCGGCACCCTCGCGGGCGGCGTCCTCGGTCTCGGCGACCACCGCGACGATCGGCTCGCCGCGGTAGAGGACCCGGTCCTCGGCCAGCACCGGCTCGTCGTCGGGCCCCACACCGATCAGGCGCAGCACGACGTACCAGTTGCCCGGCACGTCCTCGTGGGTGATGACGCGAAGCACGCCCGGCACCTGGAGGGCGCCGGAGACGTCGACCCGGTTGATGAGGGCGTGGTGCCGCGTGGAGCGGTGGATCTTGATGTGCGTCATCTCCGGCGGCGTCATGTCCTCGAAGAAGACCGTGCGGCCGGTGACGTGACCGCGGGCGTCCGAGCGCTGGACCGCGGAGCCGATGACGGCGAAGTCGCCCGCCCGCTCGCCCTTGAAGTACGCGAGGTCGATCGGCGTGATGCGCGCCATCAGACGTCGGCCTTCGCGGGCTCCGGCAGGGCGTCGCGGCCTCGCTCCGCGGCGGCGAGGACGGCGGCTATGATCGGCTCGTACCCGGTGCAGCGGCAGACGTTGCCGCAGATCGCCTCGGAGACCTCCTGACGGGTCGGATTCGGCGTCCGGTCGAGCAGCGCGGTGGCTGACATGATCATCCCGGGGGTACAGAACCCGCACTGCGTCGCGAAGTGATCGACGAACGCCTGCTGCACGGCACTGAGCCGGTCGCCGTCGGCCTGGCCCTCGATCGTCTCCACGGTGGAGCCGTCGACCGTCACGACGGGGATCAGGCACGAGACCACAGGCCGGCCGTCCAGCAGCACCGTGCAACTGCCGCAGCCCCCTTGTGCGCAGCCGCGCTTGGCGCCCATCAGACCGAATGTCTCGCGCAGGGCGTTCAGCAAAGTCGTCGACGGCCGGGCGATCAGCTCGCGCTCGGTGCCGTTCAGCTTGAGCGTGACGATGGTCGAGGGCATACGATCCCCTTTCAGGCCCCGAGCAGGGCACGACGCAGGTGGACGGGGTAGACCCGAGCCCGGTACCAGGCGGAGGCGTAGGCGTCGTCGAACGGCTCGATGACGTCCGCTTCGGCCGCCCGGGCGACGACCTCGGCATTCAGCGGCGCGCCCAGCAGGACGCGCTCGGCGCCGGCCGCCCGCACCAGGCGGCGGGCGAGACCGCCGAGCACGAGACGGATGTCGCCGACCAGGCCGTCCTCGATCGTGATCCGGGCCGCCACCGTGACGATGGATCCCGAGTTGAGCCGCCGCCGGCTCGCCTTGTAGAACCGGAACGTGTCCTTCGCCGGAGCGGTGAACCGGACGCAGGTCACCAGCTCGCCCGCGGGCAGGCCGTCCGTGACGACCCGCTCCAGCGGTTCGCGGCGCGCGCCGTCAGTGCCGAGCACGTCCAGCTCCGCGTCCAGGGCGAGAAGGGCCGCCGCCAGGTCGCCGTACGGCTGAGGCACGAAGAGGTTGCCGGCCACCGTGGCAAGGCTGCGGACCGGCGGGGAGGCGATCGAGCGCACGCAGCGCGACAGGTAATCCAGCCGAGCGTCGTCCTCGATGTCCGCGAGCGTGGTGGCCGCCCCCAGGGCCACGGCGGCGCCGTTGACGTCGATGCCGCACAGCCCCGCCCTGCGCAGGCTGACGAGCCGCAGGTCGCCGCCGGCCAGGTCGTTCAGCCGGGTCATCAGGTGGGTGCCGCCGCCGAGAGCCGTGGCCCCGGTCTGCAGGCCCGCATGAGCCGCCTCGGCACTCTCCGGCATCTGAACCGATATCAGCATCTAGGCTCCAATTATCGATATCGATAATTTGAGACTAGATGGCATGATCTAAGAGTCAAGGGCACTCTGGGCACTCGAAGTCACGGGAGGCTTGTTGTCGGAACCCACGGGGACCCCGTACACCGTCCCGCGCTCCGCACGGCCGACCCTGAGCCGGCAGATCCGCGACGGTCTGCTGCAGCGGATCGTCAGCGGCGAGCTCGGCGAGGGCGACCGGCTGATCGAGACGAAGATCGCCCTCGAGTTCGGAACCAGCCAGGCCCCGGTCCGGGAGGCGCTCCGGGAGCTTGAGGGCCTCGGCCTCATCGAGGGCCAGCCGCGACACGGCAGCCGGGTGCTTCCCTTCGCCGAGCAGACGATCCGCGAGGCGTACATCCTGCGGGCGGCACTTGAGGAGACCGCGACGCGGCTCGCCATGCTGGCCGGGACCCTCCCGCTGGACCGCTTGGAGGAAGCGGTCGAGGAGATGTACCGCTGCGCCCGCAACGACGACGTGCCCGGCATCGGCCTGGCCAGCGCCCGGTTCCACCGGCACGTCGTGCGGGCCGGCGGCAACGGGCTGCTGACCCGCGCCTGGGAGGTGCTGCAGATCGAGGCGCGTACGGCCATCGCCCTGATGGTCACCAGACCGGAACTCGAGCGGGTCGCCGAAGAGCACCGCGAGCTGCTGGACGTCATGCGCGCCGGAGACGTCGAGACGGCCTGCCGCCACGCCCGCGACCACCAGTGGGCCTACGCCGACACACCGCACGACCCGTACGGAACACCGAAACGCCAGTGACCGCGCCCGCTGACGCGGCATGACCGGCGGCCTGCCGGACGCAGGCTCATTCCCAGGTGATCGTCCGCGCGCTACCCTGCCTCCGACCTCACGGAAACGGAGAGCGTGGATGCGCAGATTAGCCAGATCCGGTTTTGTCCTGTCCTCGGTGGGAGTCATGGTCGCGGCCGCCCTGGTCGCCACCGCACCGGCCGCGTCAGCCGTACCCGCGCGCGGCGACGGGCACCGGGTCACCGTCATGGTCCACGGCTTCGACCGCGAGGCCGACATCAGCTGCTCCGGCGCCTGGAACAGCGCCGAGAACCTGCTGAACGCCAACGGCTGGGGCGACGTCGTCACCTTCGGCTACTACAACAAGGCCACGAACTGCGACCTCAGGCTTCAGGGGACCACCGACACGCGCATCCAGGAGGTCGGCCGCCAGTTCGCGTGGACCGTCTACTACCTGTACTCCAGCCATGACGTGGCGATCGACGTCGTGACGCACTCCATGGGCGGTCTGGTCGCGAAGGCGGCCATCGAAGGCGTCAACCGGTACGGCGTGGGCAAGCCGCCGCCCGACCTGAGCGGGCTGACGGTCAACCCGGACGACCTCGGCGCGACCGTGTGGCCCAGAGCCTGGCCCCCATTCCTGTACATCGAGGACATGGTCACGCTCGCCACGCCGCACCAGGGCATCGGCAGCGCGGTGGTGACCGCGTGCGCCCTCACCCACGAGCAGTGCAGCGACATGCGCCCGGGCAGCGGCTTCATCAGCTGGCTGGGAAAGCAGCCGCTCTCCCAGATGGGCACCGACTACACCTTCCTCGCGTCGAGTCACGACGACACGGTCAGCTCCGATTCGGCGACCAACAAGCGCACCGCCCACCATTGGGCGCTCTACAGCTCGAATGCGGACGGGGGCACGCTGAGCCACACCTCCATCCGGAACACCTCGACCGGCGACTGGCAGGCGACGTACGGCGGGCAGCTCAGCGAGGAGGGTGTGGGCTCCTACCCCGCCCCGCTCCTGCGGATGCTGGACGGCCTGTACGACCAGCAGGCCCAATAACGCACCTTCCCTTCACCCGCGGTGAACCATTCCGGCCGGGAGTGAGGCAGGGGATCCGTCGAATCTCTGCCACGCGCTGAGGGTCGTTCCAGGTGAAGGGCCGGCGTCGAACGTCTGCGGGGCGTCCCGCCGATCGCCGTCCACCTCCACCAGAGCGAGGGCGAGCAGGCCGTGATCCCCGTACGGCCCTGCTCGCACCCCGAACCGTTCAGCACCGGAAGGCGCGACACCCGCTCCTGCGCGTGACCACCGTCGTCCTGGGGATGGCCGGCCTGCGCCGCGACCGGGACACCGCACACCGCCTCGCCGTCGCGGCCGTCTTCCAGACGGGCGTCTACGTGTTCTACGCCGGCGAACGCCCGTTCATCCGCGAGCGGGCTTGATCCGGTTCGATGGTGCCGGCGGTCAGCCCACGAGGCGGAGGGTGGCGATGTAGCTGACCGTCGAGTCCTTGGAATAGGTGGCCTCGACCAGCTCCCAGCCGGTGCCGGCGGCGAGGTCGGCGAGCTCGCGTGGTGCCAGGCACAGGTAGTGGAACCAGGACGTCGCCACGTCGCGATAGCGGATCCGCAGGGTGCGCTGCCCGGCGATGCGGCCTGCCCGCAGGTTCCGCTCGTTGTTGGGCAGGTGTTCGGGATCGTCGGAATCGGTCCTGTTGGTGCCTTGGCCGACGATCACGGCGCCGGGCGCGGCCATCGCGGCCAGGGCCCGCAGGAACCGCGGTGCCCGCTCGCGGCTTTCCAGCAGGCCGAGGTTCGCTCCCATGAGCAGGAAGCTGTCGTATCGCGCCCCGGTCGCGGCGTGCTCGTCCACCGTGCCGAGAACGACTGACCGGATCCCTCGCTGCCCGCACACGTCGAGCGCGCCAGGGGAGGTGTCGAGCGCGGTGACGGCGAAGCCACGGTCGAGCAGCGCGCGTGCGGCTCGTCCTCCGCCCGCGCCGATGTCCAGGACCTTGCCCTTGAGTAGATCCAGTGCCCGGCGTTCGTCGTCCGGCCACTGCTCGATCGGCGCTAGCCAGGGCGCGACGGGAAGGGACTTCACCAGGCCGTCGTCGCGTTCCATGATCTGGAGCACCGGGGCGGCGTCCGGAGTCTGAGCCGCCAGGTAGGCATCGCGCAGCATGTCTCCGATCGCGTCACCGACGCGCGGACCGAACCGATCTCCCTGGCCGTCGCGAGGCTCCTCCTCAGCGTCAAGAGTGCGGAGGTCGGGAGCGGTCATGGTGTCTCCTTGGCTGGGGCTGGGGCTGGGGCTGGGGCTGGGACGGGCAGCAGGGGCAGGGCCGTTTCGCCACCTTCCCGGGCGAGCCGGCGGAAGAAGCCCAGGATTCCGGCCAGCCCGGTCATCAGCGAAGCCGCGCCGGCCTCGCCCGGGTCCTTGATGAAGACCGGGTGGTCGGCCGGACCGGCGCTGCGTGCCAGCAGCTGGACGGCAACGGCGCGGGCGGCGTCCCAACGCCGCGGATCCCCATCGAGGACGGCGAGGTCGATGAGCGCGTTGCCGATGCCGGCCGCGCCGCAGCACTGATCGAGTGCACCGATCCGGGGCAGGGCGGGCTCCATCGCCGTGCCGAGCTCCCTGGCGAGGTCGGTCAGCGCCGGATCGCCGAACGCCGCGCCCGCGTGGAGCAGCGTGCGCGCGATGCCGGCCAGGCCACGGCACCAGGACAGGGCGAGTGGCGGCACGGACTCCTCGCGGGCCTGCCGGGCCCACATCGCCGCGTGCTCGGCCAGCCGTCCGGTGCGCTTGACGGCCTCCGCCAGCAGACGATCGTCGCCGGTACGCGTGCCGGCGCTGATCAGCAACTCGATGACGCCCGCCCGCCCGTGCGCCAGCCCCATGGACGGGTCGACGGCCGCCCAGCGGCGCGGCAGGTCGGCGCCGGCGGCCGGGCCGGATTCGCCGCCTTCGAGGACGAGCTCCGCGCATCGCCGGACGACGGCGAGATGGGCCGCGCCGGCGTCGTGCCGCGACAGCACCAGGTGGCCGATACCGACACCGGCCGCCCCGGAGATCAGGCCGAGCCCGTCCGGCTCCCACTCCGCGTCCGGGACGTACGGCCCCGCGTACTCGCCGGCCGGTGCGATCCCGTGCTCGCCCGCCCGGGCCAGAAAGATGTCGGCGCCCGTCCGGCCGCGGAACAGACCTGGACTCGGGCGGGCAGGCATGGCACGGACGGTGGCGGCCGCCAGCTCGTGCACGCGGTCGGCGACACCGGCCTCGTCCAGATGCTCCAGCAGTTCGAGGCCGATGCCCGCCGTCCCGTCGTGGACGCCGTACGCGAGTGCCGATGGGGCGGCCAGCTTCCGGCGGGTCTGAGCGAGCACGTCGGTGAGGAGATTCGCCGTGATGTCCGCGGCGAGCTCGGGGGTGACGACCGGCGGCGCGGGCAGCCGTCTCGTGCGCTTCGCTTCGGCTCGCCGGATCTCTCCTCCGGCGAGCCTGCGCAGCGCGGCCCGGGCGGTGTCCCCGTCGCCGAGCAGGTCCGCGATGACGCCGATCACCCCGGCCGGCTCCTCGCCATGGGCGGATCGAATCGCCTGGAGCGCGCGCAGGCGAGCCAGGTCGAAGTCTCTCCGCAGCGTGACCGGCTGCAGGTACAGCGCCGCGAACAGCAGCGTCATGGCCAGGGCGTGCAGGTCGTCGGTGTCCTGCGGCGGCTCTTCGCGGCGCTGCCGCGCCGGTGCGTAGCCGTCCGTCCCGCCGGGGAGGTGCAGGCCGTCGTATCCGGCCACGCCGAAGTCGACGATGCTGACCCGGTCGCCGTCGATCACCACGTTCTTCGGCGTGAGGTCGCGCATGACGACGCCGCGCGTATGGAGATCGAGGACGATCTCGGCGAGCCTCCTGCCGAGCGTCTCCAGGGAACGCCGCTCTCCGGCGCCATGCGGCGGATCGATCGGATACGGGCCGTTCCGGGCGACGTCCTCAGCGAGATCGAACGGGCCGGCGTCGGAGGTCACCAGGAACTCGTCCTGGCCGTGCCGGAAGTGGTCCAGGAATCGCGGGACGCCCGGGCAGTCCTCGAGCGCTTGCAGGACGCGGCGCTCGTTGCGCAGACGCATCCGGATGTCGCCGGTGGCCCCGTGCTCGTCCACCAGGGCGCGGGCCTGCTTGACCACGACGTTCGTCCCGTCGCGCCGGTCGACGGCGCGATAGACGTTGCCGCGCGCGGATTCGAAGATCCCCGCGACGACCTGGTAGTGGTGGCCGAGAACCGCCGGTTCGGCCACCGGGTCCTCTTCGCCCCCGCGCAGGCCGGTGAACGGATCGACGACCCAGGCCGGCTGCTCGTAGTGCAGGCCGGCCAGCCCCTCGAACTCCTCGCCGCCGGGCCCGTCGATGCGGGCGGCGAACCGTCCTCGCGCGCCTGACTCCTCGACCCGCACGAACGGGCCATATCGGTAGTACACCGGCGAAGCCTGGTCCACCCGCCGGTCGCTGAGCACTCGCGGTCCTTCGCGGCCACGCAGGAGCTCGGCCAACCGCTCGCCGAGCTCGCGGACGCGCCGCTGGTCCGGATAGATCGTGAACGCCTTGCCGACGCTCGCCGGGGCGCTGTATCCGTCGTTCAGCCGCTTCAGTGCCTGGTGCGAGCGGGCGAGCTTGAACACGCAGCCCTCGGCGAGGAGCAGGGGGAGAAGCTTCTCGACCAGCTCCGAGTAGGTGGCCAACCTGGAGGAAACGTGTAATTTCCAGCCGTGTTCGGGGAGCGGGACATCATCGGGATAGACCGTCAGCCAGGTCGGGCCGAGGCGTATGCGATGGCCGGTCCGTACATGCTCCCCGACGATTTTCTCGATGGTTTCGGAGTCACTGGCTGACCCGTCAGACATTGATGCCATAACGCCAGAAGAGCATGCCGGATCTCTTTCTCCAGAAGACTCAGCACCGCCCTGAGTGCAGGCCGGGTGCTGTCAACCGCCTAGGACAGGCCGCTGTCCTGCGCCAGCGACCAGCTGCTGTCATGGGCCAGGGACCAGCTGCTGTCGTGGGCCAGGGACCAGCTGCTGTCGTGGGCCAGGGACCAGCTGCTGTCGTGGGCCAGGGACCAGCTGCTGTCGGCCTGCAGTCGCCCGTCCTGCGCCTTGACGGTCTCGGGGAAGTGGACGGCCGGCTCCAGCACGTCCGTTCCTGCCTCACGGGGTTCCAGAGTAAGCAGATCGCTCAACATGACTCCCTCTGCATTCGCGCCGCTGTGGCGCGCCGGAAGATCTCTTCCGACGCGGACCACTCTGATCACATACGCCACAAGTGTCAACGGGCGGGGTAAAAGTGACCACGGCGTTGACGATCAAGGGAGAGACGCCGTACGGAAACATCCGGGCTGACGGGATAGTCGGGTAACTTATGATCTTCGGCGGCCGGTCGCCGGCCGACCGTGGATTCACGCGCGCCGGTCGCACCGGCGCGCAGTTCCAGGCGTGTGGCCTGCCTTTCCTTCGAGCACACTGCGGAGACCGGATGAGTCGCCCGGCGGCGGATGCGGAACGACCGGCAAGCTATCGAGATCTGTTCGCCTCGGTGGAATACCGCGCGGTGTTCGGCGCGAGCCTGCTCTCCTGGATCGGGGACTATTTATGCAAGGCCGCGGTGGCGCTGCTGGTCTTCGATCGCACCGGCTCGGTGCTGGCCTCGGCGGTGACCTTCGCCGTGGGGTACCTGCCGTGGCTGACCGCGGGGCCGATACTCGCGGCAGCGGCCGAACGCTATCCCGCGCGCTCGGTGATGATCTCTTGCGACCTGGTCAGGGCCGCGCTCATCGGATTGATCGCGATCCCCGGCGTGCCGGTGCCGGTCCTGCTGGTGCTGCTGTTCGCCGGCGGGTTGCTGGCCCCGCCGTTCGAGGCGGCCCGGTCCGCGCAGCTCCCGCACATCCTGACCGGCGACCGGTATCCGCTCGGCCTCGCCTTCAACAACTCCGTCTTCCACGTGGCCCAGGTCTTCGGGTACGCCGCGGGCGGCCTGATCGCCGGCTACAGCTCGCATGTCGCGCTGCTGCTGAACGCCGGCACCTTCGTCGGCTCGGCGTTCCTCCTGCACCGCCACGTCAGGCTCCGGCCGGCGTCGCTCGCGCACATTCGGCGCACGGGCCTGTGGCGAGAGACCCTGCAGGGGTACGCCCTCGTCTTCGGCGACCCGGTGATGCGGGTCATCGCGTTCATCGCCTTCGCGACAGTCACCTTCGTGATCGTGCCGGAGGGCCTCGCGGCGGCCTGGGCGTCCGAGATCGGCGGTGGAGGCGCGGCCCAGGGGCTCATCATGGCCGCGAACCCGCTCGGCGTCGCCATCGGCGGCCTGCTGCTGACCCGGCTGCTGCGGCCGAAAGCCCGGATCCGGCTGATCCGCCCGCTGGCGGTCCTGGCCCCTCTCACCCTGGTACCCGCGATCTTCGACCCGCCGCTGACCGGCGTGCTGATCCTGGTCACCGCCTCCGGCGTGGTCATGTCGCTGCTGCTGCCGGCCGCCCAGACGTTGTTCAAGGACGTGCTCCCGGACGAATACCGGGCGCGGGCCTTCGGCGTCATGAACAGCGGAATCCAGATCGCCCAGGGCGCCGCGATCCTGACCACCGGCGCCCTCAGCGAGCGCTTCCCCACCTCGGCCGTCATCGGGGCGTGGTGCGCCGCCGGGGTCGTCCTGATGATCCTCGTCACGGCCCTGCCGCTCTCCCGCCCCGAGCCATCGGTGCCAACCACCCCACCCGGAGACTCCTGACGATCTCCTGCACTCACATTCGGTGGAGGAAAGGCAAGTGCAAGCGCCGATGCCGGTTCTGTCCGTCCGGCGTCCCGGCCGGTGATGTGCCGCCTGAAGATGGCGTACCTGAAGGTGGCGTGCCTGAAGATCACTCCAGACGTGAGCAATTGCACTTTGCCGCCCATTGGGCCCGCTGCGGTGCCTCTGGCCTCGCGCCGGTGGTGCCCGTACCAGGGGACCACCGGCGCGCTGGTCAGGCGAGCGTCACGCGTGCGCCCCCCGGCAATTGATCTTGAACGAGTCGGCGTAGCTCTCCCAGACCGCTACGACGGTGTACCCCACGGCGACCTTGGCCGCGTGCTGCCAGGTGCAGGCCGCGTGCAGGTCGAGGGGGATCGTCGCACCGCTGTTCAGGTAGCACCGCCAGCCGGTCACGTTGTCGCCGGTGTGCTTCGCGCCGTTGTAACCGATCGACCCGCAGAAGCCGGCGAGATTCATGCTCCGGTAGAACTCGGTCGATCCCGCCGTGGCGTGGCACTTCCACTCGCCGGCGCTGTCGCCGTTGGTTCCCGCGGTGACCGGATAGCCGGCGGCCACGAGGGGTTTGAACTGCCACTGGCAGGCGCTGATGACCGAGAGGCTGGCTTCGGCGCTGGCGTTGTAGCACCGCCAGTCCCCGATGCCGTGCTGGCCGATCCGCTTGGCGCCCTGGTAGCCGAGCGTCCGGCAGTAGCCGCTGAGGTCGACGCCGCCCAGATAGACGTCGACCGATTGGGCTCTGAGCGGGGCGGCCTGAGCGGGCGAGGCACCGATCCAGGTCGCGCCCAGGCACACCATCAGTACGGCCAGGACGAGCTGACGCAGTCGCATACCGATCCCTTCGTCGGACGGTGGATGCGCCGCGGCCGAAACCTGCCGCGGCGTGCCAAGTGTCAGATCCGTCCGGCAAGCAGGTCTTCGTGACGGCGACACAACGTTTCACGCGTCGTTGCGCGTTCGCGTGAAAGGCGATGATCCACGACGGGCGGCGGGACGAATACGCACGGGCCGAACCAGACCGTTGAAGGGGGAACGGAACGTGGGCGGACTGTTCGAGTCGTTACGTGAGCAGGTGGAGGAGAGCGCGCGGAACGCCGTGTCGGTGTATCTGCGCGAGATACCCGAGTACGAGGACGTTCCGATGGCCGGCGGTGAGCGTGACGACCAGGCGAGCATGTACGGTTTCGCGGTCTACATCCGGTCCCGGGGTCTCGACCTCGCGCCGGTGGGCCGGCCGCTCAGCGTCGAGGACCTGTCGGTGATCTCGTCGGCCGGTCGGCGGCGTGCCGAACTGGGGCTGTCGGTGCTGTCACTGCAGCGCGTGCTCGGGCTGCACACGCATCTCAGGCTCCAGGAGATCCACAAAGTGGCCGGCCCGGAGGACGGCAACGACCTGCTGCGGATGCTCGGCTGGTTCGGCGCGCAGGGGGTCCGGGCCAGGAACGCGTACCTGCACGGCTACACCGACGGGGTCGGCCGATCGCGGACGCTGGCGACCCGCAACGAGCTGCTCGCCCGCGCACTCCTCGCGGACGAGCCGGTGGAGCCCCACCTGGCCGGCCTGCTGCGGCCGCTGGTGGCCTCCCGCTACGTGGTGTCGGTGCTGCGCGTGCCCGCCCCGGCCGTGCCGGAGCAGGACCGCTCCGCCATGGTGAGCGCGCTCGCGACCGGTGCGCTGGTCGCCTGGGTGAGCCGTAGCGAGCTGGTCCTGCTGACCCCCGGGGCGGCCGGCGACGCGGTGGCGCTGCGCCAGGTGCGGGCGGCGGTGGCGAGCATCGGGCGCGCCTGCCAGATCGCCTCAGCGGACGGCGTGACCGGTCAGCTCGCCGGATCCCTCACCTGGGCGCGGGAGGCCGCCCGGGTCGCGCCGGCGGAGGACCGGCCGGCGCGCCTGTACGTCCTCGCCGACCTGTTCGTCGAGATGGCCGTGGCGAAGACGCCGGAGATCGACACCTGGCTCCGCGACTTCGCCCGGCAGCTGTCCGACGGGCCGGACCTCGTGTCAACGCTGCATGCCTACTACCGCCATGACATGAACCGCGCCGCCGCGTCGGCCGCGCTGCGCATCCACCCGCGCACCCTGGACTATCGGCTGCGGCGCGCCCGTAAGGTGACCGGCATCGAGCCCGGCTCGACCCTCGGCGTGCGGATGCTCGGCACGGCGGTGGCGCGCCTGCTCGCCCGGTGAGGCTGTCACGAGCGCGTCGCCGGGCCGATTCGCACGAACCCCGGGCCCCGCGCGGAGCTCACTCCCGGCCCGCGGCGCCCCCCGCGGGCACCGGGTGGGCGACCGCGGCCAGGCGGGCGGCCACGTCGGCCAGGTCCAGCCTGTTGGCCTGCTCGACCAGGGAGACGGGCTCGGCGGGTAGCGCGGCGATGCCGTTGAGCGCGCCCGCGACCGCCGCCGCCATGCACCCCACCGTGTCGGAGTCGCCGCCGGCGGTGGCCGCCGCGACCGCCGTGCCGAACGGGTCGCCACCGGCCGCCACCAGCAGGCCGATGGCCGCCGGGCAGGCCTCCGCCGCGGGCAGCCCGGTGCCGATGACGGCGGCGATCCGCTCGATGGCGTCGTCCAGGTCGCGGGACTGGACGGCGAGGGTGACCGCGAGGTCGATTCGCTCGGCGACCGACGGCCCGGGGACGCGCCGGCCCTGGTCGGAGCCCAGCCGCTCGCCGAGCTCCGCGCCGTGCCGCGCCGCCCGTACGACCTGGAACAGGTCGGCGCCGTCCACGCAGGCCGCGGCGGTGGCGGCGGCGATGGCCGCGGCCCCGGCGACGCCGATGTTCGTGTGGTGGCTCGGCACGCACGTCAGGTGCGCGGCGCGCACGGCGCCCTCGATGTCGCCGGGGTGCACCAGGCCGGCGGGAGCGACCCGCATCGCGCCGCCGTTGCTGGTGCCCTCGCTCATGGTGCGTCCCGCCTTGCCTGACTCCCAGGGGCTGTCGCCGGCCTTGAGCCGCTCGATCGCCCGGCGCGTGGTGGGGCCGGCGAAGCGCGGGAAGTAGTCGGGGTTGCCGGACCAGCCGACGAGCAGGTCGGCCATGATCTCGGGCGTGACCTCCCCGCCATGCGCGATGAACGCCTCGGCCAGCAGCAGCATCTGGCTGGAGTCGTCGGTGATCTGGGCCGGCCCGCGCCCGGCCGCGTACGCCGCGTCGGGCAGCGGCGCGTGGAAGGTCTCCACCCGCCGGCCGAACAGCTGCCGGATCTCCGGTATGGAGCGTTCCTCGGTGGGGGCGCCGAGCGCGTCGGCGATGCAGGCGGCGGCCAGGCTGCCGTGGATGCGGTCCAGAAGTGTGGTCATCGGAATCCCTGGAAGCGAGGCGAGGCCCGTCAGGTCGCGGGTGGTGGTTGATGGGTCATGTACGCGAGCACGGCGAGGACCCGGCGGTGGCGGTCTCCGCTCTCGGCGATGCCCAGCTTCTGGAAGATGCTGCGCATGTGGGTCTCGACGGTGCGTTCGGCAAGGGACAGCCTGGCGGCGATCCCCGCGTTGCTGTGGCCCTCGGCCACGAGCGCGAGCACGTCGTGTTCGCGCTGGGTGAGCACGGTGAGCGCGCCCTGGTGCCGGGTGGGGGCAAGGAGGGCGGCGACGACCTCGGGATCGAGGGCTGATCCGCCGTCGGCGACCCGGCGGAGGGCGTCGAGGAAGTCGTCGACGCGCAGCACTCTGTCCTTGAGGAGGTAGCCGAAGCCGCCGGAGGCGACGAGAGGGACCGTGTGGCGGGTCTCGATGTGCTGGGACAGCAGGATCATCGGCAGGCCGGGATGCGCCTGCCGCAGGCGGCGTGCCGCGCGGGCTCCGTCGTCGGTCATCGAGGGCGGCATGCGTACGTCGATGACCGCCAGGTCGGGCAGGTGCATGGCCACCGCGTCCTCCAGCGCGTCGCTGTCGCCGACCCCCGAGACGACCTGATGGCCGGCCTCGGTGAGCAGCCTGATCAGCCCTTCCCGGAACAGCACCGAGTCATCGGCCACCACGATGCGCATCAGCGATCTCCACCTCCACCCGGGTGCCGCCCCCATGCGGGCTGTGCACGTGCAGCTCGCCTCCGACGGAGGCGACCCGGTCGCGCGTGGAGGTGAGCCCGGTGGTGGCGCCGCCGATCCCGTCGTCCGTCACTCGCACGCGCAGTGCCCCTTCCGCGGTCTCCGTCACGTCGATGGTCACTGTGGACGCTTTGGCATGCTTGAGGGCATTGGCGTAGATCTCGGCCACCACGAAGTACAGCGTCGCCGCCAGGACCTCGGGCACCGCCACGTCGGCGACGGACAACCGTACCGGAATGGGCGCGTCCGCGACCAGGGCCTGGAGCGCGGCGGCCAGGCCGTCGTCGAGCCGGCTGGGCCTGATCCCGTGGGCCAGGCGGCGCAGCTCGGCGATCGCGCCCTCCAAGGTCTCGACCACGGCGTCCAGGTCCGCGTGCTCGCCGGCCGTGGCGGGGAAGCGGCGCTGCAGGGAGCGCAGGCGCATGCCGGCGGCGACGATCTGCTGCTGGGCGCCGTCATGCAGGTCGCGTTCCAGCTGCCGCCGCTCCTCCACGGCGGCCATGGCCAGACGGGTACGGCTCTGGCGGACCTCCTCCAGCGCGGCCCGCAGCTCCAGCCGCAACCGCGTCACCTCGATCGGCAGCCTGGCCTGCCGGGCCACGTCCTTGGCCAGGCGCAGCCGGCGGACCGAGGACGTGCCGAGCACGATCACGCCGACCTCGGTGTCACCCGTGCGCAACGGGATGCGGGTCCGGCCGGGCGCGGGCACGGCGGGGGCGCCGGACAGGTCGACGTACTCGCCCGGGCCGCTGTCCGGCAGCCTGATCAGCAATTGGAGCCGCGGGTCGGCCAGCGCCTCGCGCAGCACGTCCAGGACGGACTCGGGCTCGGCCGTGCCGTCGCGTACGCGGGCGACGAACCGCTGGACCCTGGCGTCCACCCGGTACCGCTCGGCGTCGGTCACCCGGCCGACGAGCTCGTTGACGCGGCGGTGCAGAGGCAGCAGCGCCAGCGCCGTCACGAACGCCGCCGCCGTGGTCCCAAGGCCGCCGGCGGCCGCTCCGGCCACCTCGCCGGCTCCGTACACGACGGCGGCGAACACGGCGGCCGACAGCAGCGAGGTGAGCAGCCACGCCAGCGACGAGCCGAGCAGCCGATCGACGTCGAACAGATCATGCCGCAGCACCGCCACGGCCACCGCGGACGGGATCGCGACGAGCATCGCCAGCAGGAACCCCGTGTAGGCGACGATGACCGGCGCGCCGTACGCCTCCGCCACCCACCCGGCGCCCAGCAGCACCGGCACCAGTCCGGCGCCCAGCAGCGGCCACCGCAGCTGCAACCGGGTCACCTCGTCACCCCGCCGGTACCGCACCAGCAGGCTGCACAGCACCGCGGCCAGGACCGCCAGCAGCACCCCGAACAGCACCACCGTGATGGCCGTCTGCGCCAGGTCCGGCAGGCCGGCCAGCGTGGCCTGGCCGGCGTCGGTACGCAGCCAGGAGATCGCGGCATTGGCCAGCACGCCGGTCGCCACCGCGCCCCACGCCACCGTCCGCCACCACCGCCCCGGCAGCATCCCGGACGGGAAGACCAGGCACAGCGCGGCGAACCCGGCCAGATTCCACACCCAGGCGCCGAGCTGCACCACGTAAACAGCGTCGGCGCCCGGCCACGGGTGCGGCGTCAGAGCGCTCTCTCCCCATTGCTCCAGCGCGAACACCGCGGCCGGCGCCGCGCCCACCCACGCCAGCGCGGCGCCGACGGGCACCTGCGGCGCCCGCCATCCGACCAGGCAGCCGATCAGCACCGGGATCGCCAGGATCGTCAACGTCACCGCGGGCTCACCCGGCCGGCCGTCCACCCCCGCCGAGACCGATAACGCCACCTGCAAGGCGGCGCCCACCGCGAACACGCCCACGGGCGCGGCCACCGGCCGGCGCAACGATCTCCGGACGTCCATCTCGCCATGATGCACGGGACGGGCGGCCCGGGACATCCGTGCCAGCACGTGCGTGGCCGCCTCCTCGCCGATCCGGCGCTGGCCCGGATGTGCCGGGCCCGGCCGCCCGGCCACGATCGGTGCACACCGGCAACAGGTGCAGGAAAGGACCGACCGTGGAACTCATCGTCATGCTGCTGCTGCCCCTGCCACTGGGCTACCTCGTCCGGTCGCGGGTCGCCGCCTACCTCGCCTACATCGGCGCGCACTCCTTCGTCTTCACCTTCCAGACCATGACGCTCACCAAGGCCTGGGTCGGCGGGGCCTACGACGCCTTCGCCAAGGATCCCAACCAGCCCGAATGGCCGTACGCCGTCGTCAACCTCGCCATCTACGCCGCCGGGCTCGGCCTGGTCGCCCTCGGGGCCTGGCTGCGCGACCGCCGCCGCGCCCGGCGCTCCTCCGACGGGATCGACCTCGCCGCCCCCGGTCGCGCCTGACCCGCCCAAGCACACCCATCAGAGAGGACAAACATGTCCATCACAGCAACCCGCCGCGCCGTCGCCGTCGCCCTGACCGCCGCGGGCGTCGTCCTCGCCGGCATGGGTACGGCCCACGCCGATGGCCCGTACTACACCTTCGCCGCCAAGCACAGTGGCAAGTGCCTGGACGTCAAGGACGGCAGCACCGCGCACGGCGCCCGCGTCCACCAGTGGCAGTGCATCCCCGGGCTGAACAGCCAGCAGTGGGAGCTGCGCCCGCTCGACGACGGCTCCTACGGCATCGTCAACCGGCGCAGCGGCCGGTGCCTGGATGTGTACAGCGCGAGCACCACCGACGCCACCATCGTCGTGCAGGCCACCTGCTACTTCAGGAACAACCAGCGGTGGTGGATCAAGGACGACCCCGCCGACGGCTCGCGCCCGCAGAAGGTCATCGCCAAGCACAGCGGCAAGTGCCTGGACGTGGCCTGGGCCGGCAAGACCGACGGCGTCAGGCTCGTCCAGTCCAGGTGCTGGAGCGGCGCCAACCAGACGTGGCAGGTCAGCAAGGTCAGCTAGCGCCGGTGCCGGCCGAACCGGTCCGCTCGGACGTGGCGCGCCGGGCGGGCTGCTGGACCCGCGTTCCGGTGATGGGCTCTCCGGGTTGGAGCCCCGGGAACCCATCACCGGGAAAGCGTCAGGCGCCGCTGATCGCCTTGTCGGAGCGCAGTGTCTCGGCCCGGGTCTGCAGGAACGTGCGCAGGGTCTGCGCCTCGGCGTCGACCTTGGCGTCGTCGGCCTTCTCGTTCAGCTTGTAGGAGGTGACGAGGTCGTCGAGCAGGCCGGAGGCGGTGCCGTCGCTCAGCAGCTTGGCGTACAGGGCGCGGTACTGCTCCTCGTAGAGCTTCTTGAAGGTGGCGTTCTTGAGGAACTTCTCCTTCAGGGGGTGGCCCATGCGCATCCCGCCGCCACCTTGTGCCCGCCCCTGCTGCTGGGGCTGTGCCTGCTGGCCCTGCTGCTGGTTCTGCTGCTGGTTCTGCTGGGGACGTCCCCGGCCGAAGCCGCCCATCCCGATCGAGTCGTTCACCCCGCTCTTGGCGTCGCCGTTGAAGGCGAGGTTGAGGTCCCAGGTGATGACCTTGAACTTCCTGGCGGCCGTGTCGTACCACAGGTAGTAGTTACGTCCGGGGCCGGCCATGTCGTCGAAGTTGACCATGAGGTTCTGCAGGACCAGGTAGCGGGCGAACGACTCCACGTCCAGGCGGTAGGCGAGGCCCGCGGCGAACTCGGCGTCGGAGGCTTCGTTCACCCATTTGACCAGGTCGATGACCGGCTGCAGGTCCTTGCCGCCGACCTTGTTGATCTGCTTGAAGTCGGTGGTGTACTCGGTCTGGTCCTCGCCCTTGTAGGTGAACGTGCTGGTGGCCAGCGACTTGTACAGCACGCCGTCACCGAGACCCTCGGCGTAGCCCTCGTCCAGGTACTCCACCACCAGGCGCGGCGTCGAGGAGCGGTCGTTGACGGTGAAGGAGCTGTAGGCGGAGCGCTGGGTCGGCTCGCCGGAGGCGCCGACGACCGAGATGCCCAGTGCCTCGTTCAGCATCGTCGTCGAGCCCATCGCGGCCGGTCGTACGGCCACCTGGCTGTGGCCCTGATAGCGGCGGCCCTCCACGAACTCGTCGAAGCTGATCAGCCACGGCAGGTTCTCCGGCTCCTCGGCCTTCAGGGACGAGCCGAACATGCCGCCTCCGGGCGGCCCCCCATTACCTTGCGGCTGCCCTGTCTGAGGCTGCCCGGTCTGAGGCTGGCCGGTCTGAGGCTGGCCATTGCCGGGTGGCTGGAAACCCTCAGGCGGCTGGAAACCCTCAGGTGGCTCGAAGCCCTCGGGTGGCTGGAAGCCCTCGGGCATCCCCTCCGGCCGCTGCCCGCCACCGGGCACGGCCCGCCGCTTGGACTGCCCCTTCCAGGTCAGTCCCTGCAAGGTGGAGTTGCCCTTGAGCCGGACACCCACGCTGGGGATGCGGGTGCCGTCGACGGTCAGGTCGGCTTCGACGTACTTCTTCTCGCCTTCCTTGAAGTACTCGGTCAGCATGTCCTCATACGCCTCGTCGGTGAAGGTGAGCTTCACCTCGTGCGCCATGGAGGCGTCGAACAGGTCCTTGGTGCCGGTCAGGTTCGTGGTGACGGTCCTGGCCTCGGCGGCCTGGGCGGTGGTGACGTACGGGCGGATCGTCCCGCTGCCGAACACGCCCCAGCACGCCGCGAGGAACGCCACGCACAGCGCGACCAGCTTCCAGTTGTGCCGGAGTTTGACCGGAATGCGGTGCTTGAGCTGCTTGGACTGTGCCATGTGCCGGGCCTACAGATCGGTCTGGTCGTACCCGGTCAGGACGGTGACCGACTGGCCGTGGTTGCGCTCGCGGAGGGCGGCGATGAGGTCGGCGGGCTCGCTGCCCTTCTTGATCTTGACCGTGTACATCAGCTCCATGAGCGCGCCCGCCCTGATCGACTCCATGCTGACCAGCTCGAACTCGTCGGTGTGCCGGATCAGCACATCCTGGATCGAGGCGGTGAAGTCCTCGTCCGACGGGACCTGGACCTTGACGACCTGGCGCCGCACGTTCAGCTGGAACCAGTTGAACCGGCTCATGACCATGATGATCAGCGAGATGGCCACGGCGGCGACGATGCCCAGCAGGTAGAAGCGGGTGCCGACGGCCATGCCGACGCCCATCACCAGGAAGATGAACCCGACATCGCGTGTCTCCTTGATGGCGTTGCGGAACCGCACCACCGACAGGGCGCCGACCAGCGCGAAGGCACGGGCGATGTTCGAGCCCACGACCAGCATGATCAGCGAGATCAGCATGCCCAGGATGACCAGCGTCTGCACGTACGACTGGCTGTAGGACACGTTGCGGTGCGTCGCCCGGTACACCCAGCCGATCATCGCGCTGAGCACGAACGACAGGGCCATCGCGATCGCGATGTCAGCCACGCTGAACGTGCCGGACAGGTCCTGGAAGGAGAAGTCCATGGGGGGTCATGCCTCCGAGAGAACGGTCGGCCGGTCGCGGCCGAGGTCGTGGTCGTGGTCGGGAACGTGGAAGATCGATCGCGGGGCCAGGCCGTGGGCCTCCACGCTCTGGCAGTACTTGGAGACCCGCACCACCTGCAGGTTCCGCTTGGCGGTCAGGTCGGTCAGCCAGTACGGCACCCGCTCGTTGGCCTTGACCTCGACGATCGACTTGCGGGCGGGGACGATGAGCCGGTTCTCGCTGTCGGCGCCGAGGTGGAAGTCCCGGTCACGGCCGCGGATGCGCTGGTCGAAGGTGACGCGCAGGCCCACGTCGGCGTCGCGTCCCATGTAAGCGTGCCGCTGGTAGCCGGTCATCGCGACGGCCCGCAGGTCCAGGCGGAGGACCAGGTCGAGCACCTCTTCGAGGAAGGCCGCCTGGGAAGGCTCGTGCTCGACCATCTCGCGCCGGTCGCACAGCCGCAGCGCGTCCCGGTACGGCAGGCGTACCCGGCGCTTCTGGGTGACCCGGTTGATCCGCTGCTTGATCTCGACGAACACCGGCGTGCCGTCCTGCACGGCGAACCGGTCGCCGTAGTGGCGGATCCGCAGCTTCCTGCGGAACTTCAGGCCCTCGATCTTCTCCCAGTAGAAGCGGAGTTGCCGGGTGTCGTAGTAGACGCTCCAGATGCCGTAGCCCTGGTCGCCGCTGTGGTGGTCGCGATCCAGGCGCTGCTCGATCTCCTCCCTGAGCGCGGCCGCCTCCGCCGCGTCCACGAGATACTTGATCTCGTACCGGTTGAAGGCGTGCAGCCTGCTCGGCGCCCGCAGCCGGTGACCCAGGTCGCCACCCGTCTCCGCACCGGGCACCGGCTGATCGCCACTGCCGGCTGCGGAAACGGCTGGTTTGCGGAACCTTTTCAGCATGTCCCTCCTTACGTCAGCACACATCTGACAGCACGAAGCTGGGAATAATGTGTGAACCGCGCCTGACGCGAAGGTGAATGACGGGTGTGGTGCGTCGCCCTACCCGGCGGGCGGCTAGAGCAGCACGTGGTCCGCCGTGCCTGGCGGCAGCCAGTGGAACAGGTCGCGGATCCGCTCCGGTGCCCGCCGCAGGTCCCGCTCGATGCCGTCGCGTCCCTGCCGGAAGTGCTGCCATCCCTCGTAGTGGACGGGCAGGACCGTGCGCGGGGCGATGGCCTCGCACAGCCGTACGGCCTGCCTGGCGGTCATGGTGTAGCGCAGCGGCCCCGTGAGGGGGAAGCCGACGCCGCCCAGATGCAGCAGGACCGTTCCCGGCCGGATCCCGGCGGCGGCCCTGCGGAGCGCGCGATGGTAGACGGTGTCGCCGGTGATCCAGAGCGGCCCGTGCTCCTGGCCGGGCCAGGTGAGCGAGAAGCCGATGACGTCGCCGACGATCGGCCTGCTCAGCGGGGGCCCGTGGCGGCAGGGGGTGGCGGTGATGTCGATAGCCGGGCGTCCGGGCGCTTCCAGGCGGGTGGTCCGGCCCGCGCTCAGCCCGCGGGCGGCGGGCAGGGAGCGGGCGCCGGAGGCGGTCGTCACGATCGTGCCGGCGTCCGGGAGCAGGGCGCGTCCCGCATCGTCGAGGTTGTCGCCGTGGTGCACGTGCGACAGCAGCACGGCGTCGACGGGCGGCAGGCCGGCGGCGGTCACGGCGGGACCGGTGAGCTTGCGGGAGGACGTCCCCCAGCCGAAGGAGTAGGTGCGGCCCGGGGGATCGAAGGTGGGGTCGGTGAGCAGCCGCCAGCCGCCGAACTCGATCAGGACCGTGGGGCCGCCGATATGGGTGAAGCGCGCTTTCGTCATGGAATGGTCCTCCCGGCGGTGGTGAGCTCCGGCGCCACGACCTGGGCGGCGCCGATCAGGCCCCTGGGGCCGGCTTCCCTGGCGGCGTGCCCGGAAGCCGGCCCCCGAGGTCAGGAGTGGTCCAGGGCCCAGGCCAGGGCGTGGTCGGCGATCTCCTCCCAGCCGTCCTGGGCAGGCAGCAGGTGGGCCCGGCCGGGGTACTCGACCACTTCGGTGACGGTCTTCGGCGACTTGTAGTGCGCGGCGTTGGATCGCTGGATCTTGGGCGGCATGAGGTTGTCGTTCTCACCGGCGACGAACAGCAGCGGCTTGCGATCGTCGTTGTGGTAGTTCACCCAGTTGTCGTCCTTGCCCGGGTGGACGTTGGCCAGCGCGCTGCCCCAGAAGATGTGGCCGGAGGCGGGGATGTGGTAGCGCTCGTACGTCGCGCGGGCCTGGTCCTCGGGGAAGGTGTTGGTGAAGGCGTAACGCCACTGGTCGTAAGTGAACCCGACGGCCTTGTGCCGGTTGGCCGGGTTCTTGAGCACCGGGAAGGTGGCCTTGAGCTGGGACAGCGGGATGACCTTCACCCCTTCCGTAGGGGCGGAGTTGATGGCCACCCCGGCGGCGCCGTACCCGTGGTCGAGAAGGATCTGGGTGAACACGCCGCCGGCGGAGTGGCCCATGATGATCGGCGGGGTCTCCAGGCCGCGGATCAGGGTCTCCAGCGACTCGATGATCTGCGGGACGGTGACCTGCTCGATCGGGGTGGGGTCGGCGGTGAGCGCCTCCACCTCGACCTCGAAACCGGGGTAGGCGGGGGCGAGGACCTTGAAGCCCTTGGCCTGGTAGTGGGCGATCCAGTGCTCCCAGCTGCGGGGCGTGACCCAGAAGCCGTGGATCAGGACGATCGTGTCGGGTTTCATGGCGGGTTTCCTTCGGTTAGAGGGATGGGGCCGTGCTGGTGGCTCGTCAGGAGTTCAGGAAGGCGAGTAGGTGGCCAGGTCGCCGGCGTAGGTGTCCAGGTCGGTGTCGCGGGTCTCGGGGGCGAGCGCCACCGCGACGTACGAGATCACCGCGCACACCGTGATCAGCAGTGCGATCGGCCAGGACGCGCCGCCCGCGCCCGCCACCAGCGCCGTGGCCACGAACGGGGCGGGCCCGCTGGTGAGCGCGGCCGTCCACTCGCGGGCGATGGCGATGCCGCTGTAGCGGTAGCGGGTCTGGAACAGCTCGGTGTACAAGGCGGCCTGCGCGGCGAACATGGCGGTGATGCCGCCCCCGTAGCCGAGCACGACGGCGACGATGACCAGGACGGGGTCGCCGGTGCCGAGCAGCCAGAACATCGGGAAGCCGAAGACCGCGAGGAAGGCCGCGCCGCCGAGGAAGACCGGCCGCCTGCCGACGCGGTCGCTCAGCAGCCCGAACAGCGGGCCCGCCACGATCGCCACCGCGGCGCAGGCGACGTTGGCGAGCAATCCCACGGTGGCGGGCAGGCCCAGGGTCCTGGTCACGTACGACAGGACGAAGACCTGGATGATGTAGCTCATCGCGCCGAAGGGGGCGTTCGCCACGAAGACGATCAGCAGGCTGCGCGGCTGCCGCCTGACGACCTCCAGCATCGGGAAGCGGCTCAGGCCGCGCGAGCGCTCGCGTTCGAAGATCTCCGACTCCGGCACCCGGAACCTGAAGTACAGCCCCACGCCCACCCCGGCCAGGCTGAGCAGGAACGGCACCCGCCAGCCCCACGTCTCGAAGAACGGCAGTGCGGCCGCCCCGGTGAAGACCAGCGTGGCCAGCAGGATGCCGGCGGAGACCCCCGCGCCCGGCAGCGCGGCCCACAGGCCGCGCCGCCTCGGGTCGCTGGCCTCGGCCGTCATGACCAGGGCGCCCGCGTACTCCGCTCCCGCGCCGAAGCCCTGCGCGACCCGCAGCAGCGTCAGCAGCACGGGCGCGAGCAGACCGGCCGTCTCATACGTCGGCAGCAACCCGATCCCGGCCGTGGACACGCCCATCAGCAGCAGCGTCACCACGAGCATCTGCCGGCGGCCGACGCGGTCGCCGAAGTGGCTGAACACCGCGCCGCCGACCGGCCTGGCGAAGAAGCCGACCGCGAACGTGGCGAAGGCGCCGAGCGTGCCCGCGACCGGGCTGGCGGAAGGAAAGAACTGTTCGTTGAAGACGAGCGCCGCGGCCAGGCCGAAGAGGGTGAAGTCGTAGAACTCCACGACGCTGCCGATCACGGCGGCGTTGACGACACGCCTACTGGTCATGATCACCTCCGTGGCCGAGCACCCGCGTGAGGAAGCGCCCGGCCTGGTCGATCGCCGCCTCGGCGGCGTGGGTGCCGCGCAGGGCGTTGAGCGTGACGAAGCCGTGGATGACGCCCTGGTAGCGCGCCGCGGTGATGGCCACGCGCGCCGCGCGGAGCTTGGCCGCGTACGCCCTCCGCGAAGTCGTGGTAGGAGCCGGTGTCGAAGGACGCGTCGGTGACCGGGCAGAACAGCACCTGCCCGGCCAGCCCGCGCCGGTCGAGCAGGCACAGCGCCGCGGCCAGCGCGCCGCCCTCGGAGTCGCCCGCCACCGCGATCCTGGAGGCGTCCAGCCCGTACGCCTTCCCGCGCGTGCGCACCCAGTCGAGCGCGGCCCCGCTCTCCTCCAGCGCGACGGGATAGCGGGCTTCGGGCGCGCGGCTGTAGTGCACGAACACCACCGCGGCCGTCGCGCACAGGGCCAGCTCCCGGGCCAGCCGCCCGTGGGTGTGCTCGTCCCCGAAGACCCAGCCGCCGTGCAGGTAGAGCACGACGGGGAGGAGGCCGCCGGTCCGCTCGGCCCGGAAGACGGTCACGCCCGCCTCCCGCAGGCGTTGCCGCGAGACGCCCGGCACTGCAGGCTCGGGGCGCTGGACGTCGCCGACGGCCGTGCGGGCCTGGTGGGGCGGTATGCCGTACAGGTAGGGCGGGTTCGCGGTGGCATCGGCGAAAGCCTGGGCGGCGGGCTCCAGCACGGGCTTGGTCATGGGCGCTCCAAGGAAAGGACGAGACCGCCGCTGACACTAGGCGGAAGTTACCTGCCGGACATTCGTCACATGACGTACGTCTGCGACAATTCGCTCGGGGACGGACATGATCATCAGGCGGGGAGAAGGCAGCGTGATCGCGTTAGTCGGGCGCGAGCGTGAGACGGCGCAGGTCGAAGCGCTCGTCGACCGCATCCGGGAGCGCGGCGACGCGCTCGTGCTGCGGGGCGCGCCGGGGATCGGCAAGTCTGCCCTCCTCGCGGTCGCGAGCGAGTGGGCGCGGGCGCACGAGGTGGCCGTGTCGAGCACGTCCGGCGTCCAGAGCGAGACGCATCTGCCCTTCGCCGGCCTGTACCAGCTCGTTCAGCCGCTGCTCGGCGCCGCGGACGAGCTGCCCGCCCGCCAGCGCGAGGCCCTGCTCGGCGCCTTCGGCATGGAGGACGCCGCCGCCCCGGAGCCGTTCCTGATCGCGCTGGCCGTACTCAACCTGTTCGGCGACGCGGCCGCCCGCCGGCCCCTGCTGATCGTCGTGGACGACGTCCAGTGGCTTGATCGCTCCACCACCGAGGTGCTGGGATTCGTGGCCAGGAGGGTGCGCTCCGAGCCGATCGCGCTGCTGCTGGCCGTCCGCGACGGCTACGCCACGAGCCTCGACGACAGCGACCTGACCGAGCTGGCCCTGGACGGCCTCGCGCCCGCGGCCGCCGAGGCGCTGCTGGACGCCCAGTCGCCCGCGCTCCCCGTCGGCATGCGCTGGCGGGTGCTGTCCGAGGCGGCCGGCAACCCGCTCGCCCTGGTCGAGCTGCCGCTCGCCCTCGACAGCGGCGCGGCCACGACGAACGCGGAGTTCCTGCCGCTCACCGCGCGTCTGGAGCGGGCCTTCGCCGCCCGCCTGGCCGCGCTGCCGCCGCCCACCAAGGCGCTGCTGCTGGTCTCCGCCGCCAACGACGGCCCCGACCTCTCCGCCGCCCTGCTGGCGGGCGCCGCCGTGACTGGCACGGAGCTGACGGCCGAGGCCCTGGCCCCGGCCGTCGAGGCCGGCCTGGTGGAGCTGCGCGAGCCGGGCATCCAGTTCCGCCATCCGCTGGTGCGCTCGGCCGTCTACCAGAAGGCCGGGCCCGCCGACCGCCTGGCCGCCCACCGCGCGCTGGCCACCGTGCACGCGGCCGATCCCGACCGCAGGACCTGGCACCGCGCCGCCGCGATCGCCCGTCAGGACGAGTCCGTCGCCGCCGAGCTCGAAGAGGTGGCCGCGCGGGCGCGGCGGCGCGGCGCGATCACGGTGGCGGTGGCCGCGCTGCGGCGGGCCGCGGAGGTCAGCGAGGACCCGCCGGTCCGCGCCGAGCGCCTCCTGCGCGCCGCCGAGCTGGCCTTCGAGCTCGGCCGCCGCGACCAGGTCGCCGCGCTGCTGGCCCTGGTCGAGCCCGCGCTCCTCGGCCGGCCGCAACGGGCCAGGCTGGCCTGGCTGGGCGAGGTGCTGGAGGAGGGGCGCAACGAGGGGCCCGAACGGATCCTGCGGCTGATCGCGTACGCCGAGACCATGGAGTCCGCCGGCGATCCCACGCTCGCGCTCAACTTCGCCCGCGCCGCCGCCCTGCGCTGCTGGTGGACCGACTCCGGCCGGGACCTGCGGCGGCGCGTCATGGCGCTGGCCGAGCGGCTGGCGAGCAGCGGCGACGACCCCGAGCTGCTGCTGATCCTGGCCACCGTCACCCCCGTCGAGAGCGGCGGCGCCATCATCGATCGCCTGACCAAGCTGCGCGACGCCCGCTTCGACGCGGCCATGGCCAGGTTCCTGGGCGTGGCCGGGACCGCGGTCGGCGCCCACGACCTCGCCGGGCACTTCCTCGACGCCTGCATCTCCGACGCGCGCGCCCAGGGCCGGCTCGGCCTGCTGGCGCAGGCGCTCGGCTCGCAGATGTGGAGCCGGCTCTTCTGCGGCGACTGGCAGAGCGCGCTGCTGGCCGCCGAGGAGGGCGAACGACTGGCCCGCGAGACCGCCCAGCCGCGCTGGCAGTCCTCCGCCTGCGCCGCGCTGGCGCTGCTCGCCGGCCTCCGCGGGGAGGAGGAGCGCGGCCTGGCGCTGGCCGCGCAGGCCGAGCGCGTGCTCGGCTCCGGCGCCAACAGCTCGACCATGGCGATCGTCGAGCACGCCAGGGGCGTGATCGCTCTGTGCGCCGGACGGCACGAGGAGGCGTTCGGGCGTCTGCGGCGGCTGTTCGACCCGGACGACGCCGTCTACCACCCGATGTGGCGGCTGTGGGCGATCATCGACCTGACCGAGGCCGCGATCCCGGAGCGGCGCGAGGCCGTCAGGGCGGTGCTGGCGGAGCTGGAGGAGGTGGGGGCGCGGACCCCGGCCCCGCTGCTGCACGTGGGGCTGCGCCACGCGCGGGCGGTCCTGGCCGACGACGCCGACGCCGGACCGCTCTACCAGGACGCCCTGAACGCCGACCTGTCGCCCTGGCCCACCGCGCGGGCACGACTGCTGCTCGCCCACGGTGTCTGGTTACGCCGCCGGCGCAGGATCCAGGAAGCCCGCGTCCCGCTGCGTACCGCGCGGGACGCCTTCGACGCGCTGGGGCTGCTCGCCTTCGGCGAGAAGGCCAGGCAGGAGCTGCGCGCCGCGGGCGAGGCCAGCGACCTGCGCCTGCCGAGCAGCGTCGACCAGCTCACCGCACAGGAGCTGCACATCGCCCGGCTGGCCGCCGCCGGGCTGACCAACCGCGAGATCGGCCAGCAGCTGTACCTGTCGCACCGGACCGTCAGCACGCATCTGTACCGGGTGTTCCGCAAGCTCGGCATCACCGCGCGCGGCCAGCTCCGCGACGCCCTCCGGGACCGGCACGGCAGGTAGGGCCATCGCCGCGTACACCGCCACCCGCCGGAACACGAACGCCTCCCGGCCCGAGAGGGGCCGGGAGGCGGTGGCCGCCAGGCGGCTGGGTGGCCGCTAGAGCGGGCGCGAGCAGGCGACGCCGCCGCCTGCGTGGTTGATCAGATCCTGGTAGACGACGCTCTTGACGATCGGGGTGTCGCTCTTGACCGTCTGGATGACCTTGCCGTCCCGCTTCAGCTCGAAGACGGGGGTCGTCCCTGGCACCATCGGCGCCTTGAAGGACACCATGCCGGGGCCGGTCACCTCCTTGGTCTGCACGTCGTCGCCCTGCTTGATGGTCAGGGTGCCCGCTTCCTTGACGAAGGCGAGCAGCTCGACGTTGTTGGTGGCCGCGTCACCGTACGGGATGGAGATCGGGCCGATGGTCTGCTTCGTGGCGTCGAACGGCGCGTCGGTGCGGTGGCTGCGGTGGAAGTAGTACAGGGCGTCCCGCTTGACGCTGGGCTCCTTGCCGGTCTTGAACCAGGTCGTGTAGTACGCGATCACGTCGGCGGGCGCGTAACCCCGCTCGACCGACGGGGCCAGCCACGACTCGGCGTAGTCGTTCCACGTCAGCAGGTTGACGATGTCCGCGTCGCCCTCCATGGCCTTGACGAAGGACTGCCGCAGGGTGCCGCTGTTGGACGGCTCCCAGTAGCGCTTGTCGCGCGGGCGCACGTCCTCCAGGGCCGCCGGGGCCATGTAGAACTTGCCGCGCTTGGCCGCCTCGATGCCCGACTTGCGGTAGCCGTCCGTCGAGGTCTGCCAGCGGACGCCCCAGGAGGAGTAGCCGGCCACCGAGTCGTTCCACTCGGTCTTGCCCGAGCCGCTCCAGTCCAGGAAGATCGGCACCAGCACCGTCTTCATGCCCTGGGCGGACAGCTTCTCGCGCAGCGTGTCCCACCAGGCCGGGGACTGGCGCTCGGGGTAGAACGGCGCGAGCGGGATCGTCCCGTCGGGCAGCGTGTACAGCGACGGGTGCCCCTTGGCCATCAGGATGTCGGTGATCACCTTGTCGGGCGCCGCGTCCTTCGTGGTCGGGAAGTCCGGGCTGAGCATGATCCGGAAGCCCGGGTCCACCGCCTTGGCCGCCGCCAGCATCTTGGGGAACTGGTTGAAGCGCTGGTCGCTGGCCGAGGTGTGGTGCTCGTAGATGAAGCCGTCCAGGCCCATCGCGATGGCCTGGCGCACCTCGACCTCGAAGTCCGCCTGCCGCCAGTCGCCGGTGCGCACCGGACGGGTCAGCGGCCGGTCACGCGAGTGGCCGCCCTGCGCGGCGTACATGCCGTTGGAGCCCGCGGGGTCCAGCCATGACGCGTACTGGTCCTTCGACGGGTCCTTGTTGTCGATGGACAGCGGATAGGGCGGGAAGTAGAAGGCGAAGACCTTCTTGTCGTACGAGCGCAGCGTGGACGCGGCCGGCTTGTCGAACGGCAGGCAGGGGACGTTGCCCGTCGCCGTCGGGCTGGCGGTCGGGCTTGAGGTCGGGCTCGCGGTCGGGGACGCCGTGGCGGTGGCCGTCGGGGACGCCGTCGCGGTGGGGCTCGCGGTCGGGGTGGCCGTGGCCGGGGTGTAGGTGACCTTGAGGCTGGGGCCCTTGCCGGAGGTACGCGAGGAGTACAGCACCGCCACCGGTCCCTTGGACGCGGTGAGGCCGAAGGAGTAGGTGCCGTTGCCCGTGTACGCCTTGGAGACGTCCAGGCTCGCCACCGCGTTCGCGGTGAAACCGGTGTGGGTCGTCAGCGCCGTGCCGAACGTCGGCCGGGAGGTCCACGACGTGGCGCTCTGCGACCAGGTGCCGGTGACCTTGTGGGCGCTGACCGTGGTGTCGGTCGTCCGGGTGGAGCGCACCTGGAGCGTCAGCTTGACGTCCTGGGCGCCGGCCGGGATGCCGGACACTTTGAACCCCATCAGGGCTCTACGCTCGGCGTTGGTGGCGTCGTTGCAGGTCTTGACGCAGACTGACATCCACTCAGCGCTACTGTAAACGGTTTCAGGAGCGGCCTGACTGATGAACACGTCGTTGGTCGAGGGGACCACGACGCTCACCGGCGCCGTCGCAGCCGACGCGTGCGTCACACCGGTGGTGAACACGCAGGCCAAGGCGACGAGGACGGCAGGCACCGCCCGTCGATGGGTTAACAAAGGGCCTCCAGTCGGGGGGTTCCCTGAAGCGAGTGTTGATCACCTTAGCCGGGCCATACCCGGCCCCGGGGACAATCGACGCTTTTACCCCATGTCCATAAATAGCGAGATATGGCATCTAATCCGATTGGAGCGGGCCATAATTCGTAATGTGATCGGCTCGTCACGCGTCCAGCGCGGCGAAGGCGCACGTCGCCGAGCCGGACGACGTGCGCCTTTCGCGGTTACCTGCCTACCCGTGAGCGCTCGGCGTCGCGGATGGTCCTGTCGGCGTCCCGCCAGGTGATGAAGCCCGCGCGGAGGTTCCGCTCGGTGGCCGCGCGCACCTTGGCCACGTAGTCGCGGTGGCTGGGATACAGCGCGTCCAGGGTCGTCTCGTCGAAGGGGATCCAGGTTCCGCCCTGGCGGCAGGCGCTGGCGGTGGCGTCGGTCAGCCCGAGGTTCCAGCCGGTGTTGCGCTCGGTCGGGACGTCGACCGCCGCGAGCCGGATGCCGCCGCGGGCGAGCTGGTAGGCGTCCCTGGTGACGACGGCGGGGCTGGTGGTGGTGTCGGTGACCTCCAGCAGGGGAGCGGCGGGCGGCTGCCGGTTGTCGCGCGCCCAGCGCACGGAGTGGTCGAACATCGCGTTCAGCACGTACTCGTAGGGGACGTTGCTGCGCGCCGGGGACACGCACGGCGCGGTGGGCCCGGCGAGCAGGCCCGACACTCCGGCGTCGCGGAGCCTGATCGGGTTGTTGACGAGATAGGCGTGCCGGTCGGAGTGCGAGGCTCCGGCGATCTCCCAGTAGGCGTAGCGGTCGCCGGTGGGCTGGCGGCGGGCGGCCTGGTTGGCGAGGACGTCGTACTCGCTGGCGGTCTTGAAGACCTTGGTGCTCAGGTCGGTGCGGATCTGCACGCCGCCGTCCACGACGGTGATCACGTCGTAGACGGGGGCGAGGGGGTGCACCGAGTTGGCGTAGACGGCGAGCCTTGATGCCGATTGGGACTGGCCTGTCGCGATCAGCGTCCTGACCTTCAGGTTGCCGAGGGGGTGCGCGCCGCGCGGCTCGGTCAGGGCCTTGGCGGCCTGGGTGAAGACATCGTAGGCCAGGCCGTCGTCGGTGACGGCGCCGCCGGCGGTCAGGTCGAGATCGCCGTAGCGGGCCGGATTCCACAGCTTGAGGCCGGTGGGAGTGTGGACGCCGTTGCGCTGCGCGCTCACGCCGACCCAGGCGTACCCCTCGTCGAGCAGGTGGCGGAACGAGCGGGACCACATGACCTCGTAGTCGAAGTTGTTGGTCACGTTGTACCACTCCACGACGGCCGTGCCGTTGAACTTCTTCGGCGAGATCGGCCGGCGGACCACGATGCGGGTCCGGTACGGGTGCCCGCTGTCGATGACCGTGCCGGTGGCCTGGTCGGGCGTGGTGTAGCGGCTGGCCGTGCCCTCGATGAAGTACTCCTCCTCGACGTATCCGGCCTTGCCGAGGTCCTGGTCGGTGGCGAAGAACGGGTGGTCCCGGGGCTGGTCGCCGGCGGGGATCGGTCCTGTCACCAAGGGGGAGCCCGGCTGATCCAGATGGGCGTTCGCGGGGAGGGCCGGGGTGCTGATCAGCACGAGGGATAACGCGCAGGCCAGGAGGAGGGGGCGCATGGGAGACTCCGTCCCGAGAGTACGAACTAGATAGTTCATAACGTTGAGTAGCGCGGCCGTAAAGTCAAGAGCCGGCGGACGGCCAGCGCCACCGGCGCTGACGGTCCGCCGGCGGATGGATCCAGGGGTTAGTCCCCCGTGGGTCGCCGGTGCGCGGATCGCTTGGTTACTTCCACGGGGTGCAGTAGTTACCGCCGGTCCAGGCACTGGTGGAACAGGCTCGGGTGGACCTGCCGACCCGGCTCATCATCACGGTGTACGCACTGCAGGCGTCCCCGTCGTACACCCTCGCGGTTCTGGTCACGGCGCCGGTGCTGTTGTTGACCGCCTCGTGCCAGATGTTCTCCCCGCCGTAGCAGTCCGGCTGGTTGATGGCCTGGATGTCCGTCCAGCTCGCGTTGCAGGTCGGCGAGTACGAGAGCCGGACGAGAAACTCCTTGGAGGCGTAGCCGGGGACCACCATGTCGGCGAGAACCCGCGCGCCGGCCGAACAGCCGGTGGCGTTGGGGTCCTTGCCCGAGCAGGTGTTCCCGTTGCACGTGGCCGCCACGGTGACGGGGTCGGCCTGCGCCGGTTGTGCGTACGCGGCGGTGCCGGCGCCGAACGTGGTGAACAACGCGGTGGCCGCCGTGCCGACGAGCACAGAGAGCTGACGTTTCATTTGTACCTCCGGTTGGCATTTGTGGGACGGGGATGTTCCGGCAGCCGATCTGGCGGTATTCGGAGATCGGGGAATTCGCTGGCCTATCGCACCGGGGAAAGGCTGGTGCCCCACGTGTAGGACCCTTCGGTGAAAACCTGCCAGTCGCAGGTTCCCCTGCTCCAGTACACGGGCCCGTCGAGCACCACGCTCTGGTGGTAATAGCCGTTCTTGGGGTCGAGGAGATTGCGCCAGCTGTACGTTCCGGCGGGCAGGTAGGTCGAGGCGGTGGCGTGGTCGAGGCACCCTTCGTACCGCAGCGAGTACGTGCCCGCTGCCAGGTAGATGGTCCTGATCGCCTGGCTGTAGGCCCAATCGTCACGCGGATTGGGCTTGAGAATCTGCGTCTTGTAGTTGCACGCGTTGGGCGCGTCGCACAAACCGGCTTGCCTGGTGCCGGTGGCGTGTGCGGCGCCGGCCGTGGTGATGAGCATCAATGCCGCCGTGGTGGCCAGAAAGAAGTTCTGCATCGTCGATTTCATGGGCTCTCCTTTTTCCGCATGAGGGCATGCGTCATCCGCGAGGCGTTCGTGGTGGCTTTCGCGTCGATCGCGGAATCTGGCCTGATCATTCGTTCGCGCGACATCACACTTTCATCGCAGGCGTGACCGCTGACAGGTCAATGACCGGACATTCGCCGGGCGTTGCCGCGATCCGCCGGCGACCCGACGCGCCGTGCGGTCGGCAAGAGGACAACGGCGGGGCCGATCATCCGCTACGACCCGAGTGTGGCGACGGTGTAGAGGTACTGGGTGGGTAGCGTGCAAACCATCGCGTGGGTGGGGCGTGGCTCCTAACGTCGCGGAGTATGCAGACAGTAGACGTACTGGTCGTGGGGGCGGGCCTGGCCGGTCTGCGTACAGCCCGTCTGCTCGCGCGACGGGAGCTGAACGTGATGGTGGTCGACCGCCGCAGGTCGCTGTCGGCGGGCATCCGCACCACCGGGATCTTCGTGCGGCGGACCCTCGACGACTTCGACCTGCCAGAGCACCTGCTCGGGCCCGGCGTACGGGACGTGCTGCTGTATCCGCCGTCGCGGCGGGCGCCGATCCGGCTCACCAGCGACCGGGACGAGTACCGGGTGGCCGACATGGCGGCCGTCTACGAGCACGCGCACCGCGCGGCGGAGTCGGCCGGGGCGCGGGTCCTGCTGGGCGTGCGGTACGCCGGCGCGTCGAAGGGTTTGGCGCGGTTCGCGGACGCGGAGCCGGTGACGGCCCGGTTCATCGTCGGGGCGGACGGCGCCCGCTCCCGGGTGGCGCGTGACCTCGGGCTCGACGTCAACCGGCGCTTCCTCGTCGGCGCCGAGATCGTCCACCCGATCGCGCCGGGCACGACCACCCCGGCGTTCCACTGCGTGCTGGACCCCCGGGTCGCCCCGGGCTACCTGGGCTGGGTCATCGACGACGGACGGCACGCGCACGTCGGCGTCGCCGGATATCCGGACGCGATGCGCGCCGGCATCCGCCACCTGCTGGACGACTTCGCCGCGGACGCGCCCGGCCGCGCGGCGCCGGCCGGCCCGGTCGAGCGCCGGGGCGGCCCGATCCCGGTCGGCGGTGTGCTGCGCCGGCTGGTCTGCCCGGAGGGGCTGCTCGTCGGGGACGCGGCGGGCGCGGTGTCGCCGCTGACCGCCGGCGGGCTGGACCCCTGCTTACGCATGTCCGAGCTGGCCGCGTCGGTGGCCGCCGGATACCTGCGGACCGGTGATCAGCGCATGCTGAGCCAGTACGACGGGGGCGCGCTGCGGGCCCGGTTCCGAGGCCGGCTGCTGCTGCGCCGCGTGTTCGCCGGCATCCGATCCCCCGCCATGGCCGAGGCGGCGGTGCGCGCGCTGCGCGGTCGCGCCGGCCGGGCCCTGGCGGCGCGGATCCTGTTCGGCGACGGCTCGTTCCCGGCGGCCGGCCCCGGCCGGGCGAACGCCGGAAAGGTGGGGCTTGGAGACGAGGCCAGGCGGGAAGGACTGGTGTAATGCCAGGTCAGGAGTGGTGTCATGGTCTCTTCGCGGAGCATCTTCCGCCGTAAGCCGGTGGAACAGATCGCCGTCGAGCACGAGGGCGAGCTGTCCCGGTCGCTCGGCCTGTGGCAGCTCACCGCGATCGGCGTCGGCGGCATCATCGGCGCGGGGATCTTCGCCCTCGCGGGCGCCGTCGCCAACCAGACCGCCGGGCCCGCCGTGCTCGTGTCGTTCCTGATCGCCGGTGTGGCCAGCGCGGCGGCGGCCCTGTCGTACGCCGAGTTCGCCGGGATGATCCCGAAGGCGGGATCGGCCTACACCTACGGCTACGCGGTCCTGGGCGAGATCGTGGGCTGGTTCATCGGCTGGGACCTGCTGCTGGAGTACACCGCCATCGTCGCGGTCGTGGCCATCGGCATCTCCGGTTACTTCGGCTTCCTCGTCCAGCAGCTGGGCTTCGCGTTGCCCGCCTGGATGCTGGGTGCGCCCGGCACCGGTGAGGGGCGCGTGGTGGACCTGTTCGCGGTGGTGCTGTGCCTGCTGATCGCGTTCCTGCTGAACCTGGGCATCCGGACGGCCGCCAGGTTCGAGACGTTCGTGGTCGCGCTCAAGATCGCCGTGGTGCTGCTGGTGATCGTGGTCGGCTTCTTCTACGTGAACACCGCCAACTACACGCCCTTCTTCCCGTTCGGTGTCGGCGGGGCGCTCACGGGCGCGGCCACGGTGTTCTTCGCCGTCTTCGGCTACGACGCGATGAGCACCGCCGCCGAGGAGTCGAAGGACGCCACGCGGCACATGCCCAGGGCGATCATCTACTCGCTGGCCATCTCCATGGTGCTGTACGTGCTGGCCACGCTCGTGCTCACCGGCATGCAGAACTACCGCGAGATCGACCCGGAGAGCGGGTTCTCCTCGGCGTTCGCGTCGGTCGGGCTGTCCGGCCTGGCTAGCGTGATCGCCGTGGGAGCCATCATCGGCATCCTGACCGTCATGTTCACGTTCATGCTGGGGGTCACCCGGGTCTGGTTCTCCATGAGCCGGGACGGGCTGTTGCCGGCGTGGTTCGCCCGGCTGCACCCCGTACGGCGGGTGCCCACGCGCGTCACCTGGATCGTGGGCGCCGTCTCGGCGCTGATAGCCGGGTTCCTGCCCATCAGGGAGGCGGCCGAGCTGACGAACATCGGGATCCTGCTGGCCTTCGTGGTGGTGTGCGTCGCGGTGATCGTGCTGCGCTACCGGCATCCGGAGCTGCCCAGGGCGTTCCGGACGCCGGCGATGCCCGCGGTGCCGGCGATCGGGGTGGTCTTCTCCCTCTGGTTGATCACCTTTCTGGCACCGCAGACCTGGCTCCGGTTCATCGTCTGGTTCGCGATCGGGCTGATCGTCTACTTCGCGTACAGCCGGCGGCACTCCGAGCTGGAGCAGTGACGCGGTCCTGCGCTCAGTTCACGTACGCCCAGAGGTCGTACGCCGGATAGTACGGATTCGACGGATAGTGCATGCTGCACCACCAGGTGCCCCACCGGTCGTTCTCCTGCCCGGACCGGCCGAACGAGAGGCAGATCTCGTAGGGGAGGTTAGTGTAGACGACCTGGAGGGTCGGGGTGGCCTGCGCGGGCGTGGCCGTGGCCAGGACCGGTGTCAGAGCGGTGGCCGCGAACAGTGACAGGGCGACGAGTCGGTGACGCACCGGGACTCCCATCTCGAAGGGGCGGATCATCGTAAATTGCACGATGCGCCGATCCCGGATGCAATGCCGGTGCCCGACCCTCTTCGGCGACCTGCGCGAACGCGGGGGACGACGGTCCGTGGCGTGAAATGTTCAGGGACCGGCCGCCTGACGCCGAGACACCACACGTGTCGGCGGCCGGTCGGGGTGCGCGCTCAGCCGGAGACGCCGCCGGACGCGACCGGCGCGGCCGATCGCGGCCGGTGCCGGACAGCTCGGTGAAGTGCACGAGGACCTGTACGCGCCGTTCATCGAGCGGTTCGCCAGACGCGCGACGGCTCTGCGGTAGGGCGACCCCGCGGACGAGAGCACCGGCCTCGGCCCTCTCATCACCGCCGAGCAGCAGCAGCAGCGGCGGCTGGCCGGCCTGGTCGCGTAGGCGCACGCGGCCGGCGCGCGGGTCATCCCCGGGCCCGGACGCCCCTGGCCAGGGCTGCTTCGTCAGCCCCTCGGTGGTCGAATGCCCCGATGGCTCCCTCGCGCTGTGGTCGGAGGAGATCTTCGGCCCCGTCACGGCCACGCGGTCCTTCATCGACGAGGACGCACTCGTCGAGGAGATCAACGGCTGGGGGGTACGGCCTGGGCGGCTAGGTCCGCGACGAGCCCGACCGCGCCCGGCGGCTGCGGAAGGCGGCGACGCGGGCGCGGTTCTGGCAGGTGAGGGAGCAGAAGCGGCGCCGTCCGGCCGGTGAGGTATCGATGTAGACGTCGGCGCAGCGCCGTCCGGTGCACACACCGAGGCGGTCGGATCTGTGGTCGGCGAGATACTGCCGGAGCGCGACCGCCCCGGCGGCGAGGACCGCGTCCTTGCCGCCGCCGACGATCCACCCGAGGCGCGGCTGATCTTCCTCCATGCTCAGGATGGGCCGGACCCCGGTCTCGGCGAGCAGCTCGTTGACCAGCCGGACCTGCTCGGCCGCGCCGGACGTGGCGAAGATCGGGTGAAGGCGGTCGGCGATGTGAGCCATCGCCTGGTCCGTGAGCACGCCCGCGGCCTCGGGCGGGACGCCCGCCTGCGCGGCGATGGGCGGGTAGGCCTCCTCCCCGCCGTCCTCGGCCCGCGCCTCGCGGGGCACCGTGCCCCACCCGTTGACCAGCTCGACGAGGCCCGCCAGCGGCATCGCGTCCACCGTCACCGTCATACCGTCCACTGTAACGTGATGACCGCCTTCTGGGCGTTTCGTACCGTGTTCTCCGCCGAAGAAACGGGATCGCGTTCCAGCGCGCCTGCTCGAGTTCGCCCAGCTGGACAGCACCACTGGAGGTGGCGCTCGTCCGCTCTCTCGCCGAGGCCGAGTCCTGCCGCTCCTTCCGCGCCGTCACCCGCCGCGCTCGCGGAGGAGATGGACCGGACCGTCCCCGATCTCGCGAGCCGGCTTCGGCCCATGCTCCTGGAGCTTCCCGGGGAGAAATGAGGTGATCAGCGGCGGACCATGGGCAAGAAGACCTGGTCGACCAGCTCGACCAGCACCTCGTCGGAGATGCTGGCGTCCGGGTTCATCAGATATTCCTGGCGCAGGAGGACGACCGGCACGGTAGCCACGCGGGGCCTCAGCGCGTCGGGCCTGGCCTCGCCGCGCGCCACCGCCCGGCCCAGGATGGTCATCATGGCGCCGGGCTCGTGGGCGAGCTCCTCGCGCAGGTGCTGCAGCAGCTCCGGATGGGCGTGCGTCTCGGACATGACGCCGCGCAGGATCTCGCCGCCCACCGCCGACCCCATCCGGGCCGCCGCCCCCCGCAACAGCGCCAGCACGTCGGCACGCAGGTCGCCGGTGTCGGGCAGGGCCGCCGGCCGGGCTACGAAGTGGCGGTAGGCGGCGAAGGCAAGCGCGGCGCGGTTCGGCCAGCGACGGTAGATCGCCGTCTTGTTGGTGCCCGCCCGCTGCGCCACCCGATCGATGGTCAGCCGCGCGTAGCCGCCGTCGGCCAGCTCGTCCACCGCGGCCTGGAGGAGCGCCTTTTCCAGCTCGGCGCCCCGTCGCCGGGAACGCTTGTCACCATCCGCCCTCGTCGTCGGCGCCACGGGCTCCTCCTGACGTTTACGGTCCGGTTCGTCTCTTATTGCATCCTAGGGCACCCATTTGTAAGGTACTAAACGTCCCTTAATAGGGGACTGGATCTTTCATCTCCTCGGGGAGTCACTGTGAACAAGTCCAGCCTGCTCAAGACACTCATCCCGGACGTGGTTCTGCCCGTCGCGGTCTACTACGCCTGCCGTAGGCTCGGCGTGGCGGAGGAATGCTCGATGCTGCTGGGCGCGGCGGCGGCCCTCGTCCGCGTGCTGCTCGCCGCCGTCGTGGGACGCCGGTTCAACGGCCTGGCCGCCCTGGTGTGCGCCGGCTTCGCGGCCGGCGCGCTGCTGACCCTCGTCACCGGCGACCCGCGCTTCCTGCTGGCCAAGGAGTCGTTCCTGTCCGGGCTGCTCGGCCTGCTCCTGCTCGGCTCCTGCCTGGTGGGCAAGCCCCTCATGTACGCCCTCATGCGCCGCCTGACGGCCGGCGACCCGGGCAAGCTCGCGGAATGGGAGCGGCTGTGGGCGTCCGCGCCCCAGTTCCGCAAGGTGTTCCTCACCCTGACCCTGGTCTGGGGCGCCGGGCTGCTCGCCGAGTCGATCGTCAGGGTGCCGCTCATCTACAGCCTGCCGCTCGATGTGATGGTGGGCCTGTCCACCGTGCTCCAGCTCGCCACGTTCGCGTTGCTGATCGGCTGGTCGCTGCTCTACCGCCGCGCGCGGCTGAGCCGGGCCGCGGCCCGCTGACATGCGGGTCGGGATCGTGCTGGCCCTGCTGCCGGCGTTCGTTGCGCTGCCCGGCACCGCCTGGCCTGGTGGCTTGCCTGGCCGGCCGGCGTGCTCGTCGCCGTCGTCCTGTACGGGCCGGCCGCCATGTTCGTCATCGCACCGGCTCAATCTTCGTGGGCTCCCCGCTGCTGGTCGGCGCCCTGCCTGCCTTCGGTGCTGACCGCCGGGCTCGTGGGGTGCGCGGGCGTCGCCTGGTGGAAGGGGTGATGGGGGCTGTCGGGGCGGCTCTCGGTCGATCCCGCCGCGTACGCCGCCGGCGCGGTCGCCTTCATGGCCATCGGCTATCTCTGCAACCTGGTCGGCGGGGGTGTTCGCGTGACGGGTCCGATGACAACATTAAGGGACTTCTGGTACCTTACGTCGTCACTGCATTCCTTAGGTCGATAAATGTGGAGATGACCAATGTTCGCGACCTCTTTGGGAGATGACGGCGCGGAGTTGCGTCCGCTGGAGCCGTGGCGGGCCGAGGAGTTGCTGGCCCACATGGAGCGGGGCAGGGAGTTCATCGGGCAGTACATCATGCTGCCGGACGCGGTCGTGGACCTGGCGTCGAGCCGGGCGTTCCTCCAGGCGTACGCGGACAAGGCCGCCGCCGACACGGCGCGGCTCTGGGGCATCTGGGTGGATGACAAGCTGGTCGGCGGAGTCCTCTTCCGCACGATGGACATCAAGATGGGCACTGCCGAGGCGGGCTGCTGGCTGGAGCCCGCCGCCGCCGGCAAGGGGCTCGTCACCCGGGCGGCCCGCCTGATCATCGACTGGGCCGTCGAGGAGCGGGCCGTGCACCGGGTGGAGTGGCTCGTCGCGGCGGGGAACGCGGCCAGCATCGCCGTGGCCCGGCGGCTCGGCATGAGGAAGGACGGCGTGCTGCGGGAAAGCTATCCGCACCGGGGCAAGCGGCACGACGTGGAGGTCTGGTCCGTGCTCGCGCCGGAGTGGCGCGCAGGCAAGGAGGGCTCTGAGAAGCAGGGCTCCTAGAAGCAGGGCTCCTAAGGAGGGCGAGGAGCCGCCAGCGGCCGAGGCCGCCCAGGCGCACCGCGCGCTTCAGGAGGTCCTGGCCGAGCCCGGCGACCGGCGCGTCCGCGCTTCCCGGATGGTCCACGCGGGCACGTGCCGGCCCATCTGACGGCCAACGCCAGAATGCTCGCCCGCCTGGCCGAGCACGCGCTGCGCGGCGAGGTCGTGCCGACCTGCGACGGGGGCATGGCCGAGCGGGACACGATCACCGAGTCCACCGCCGGTCGCGGCGCTGGCGAGCACCGGGGAGCACTGGCCGAGCGGAACGCGATCACCGAGTCCACCGCCGGTCGGGCTCAGCCGCTGCCGAAGGCGAGGTCGCTGTCGCTGAAGACGGGATGCGCCGGGTTCACGTCCGTCTCGCCCGCGCCGCCGTCGCAGCGGCGATCCGGGTTGAACATCAGGTACGTCCCCGAGCCGCACGCCGTGGCCGGCTCGGCGTCGCCGCCGACGACCACCCCACCGCTCAGGTTGGCCCCTCCCTGGACGAGGGCGCTGTTCTTGACCACGGCGTTGCCGGTGACGGTGGCGCCGCTGTTGACCCAGGCCAGGTCCTCGATGCGGGCGTTGCCGCTGACGGTGCTGTTGCCGTACACGGCGGCTCGCGGGCCGACGTAGGCGGTGGCGGCCACGCTGGCCCGATTGTCGACCCAGCCGCCGCCGTTGGAGTGCCAGTGCCCGTTGCCCGGCGCGGACGGCCGTACGTGGCCCGGCTCGAAGCCCCACGGCGTCGCCCCCTGGAGGCGGAACTGGTAGGGGTAGCGGTAGTTGCGCGGATAGCCGTCAAGGTAGGCGTACTTGTGCACGGTCCCCGGCGCGCCGAGGACCACGAGGTAGACGTCCTTCTCGCCGGGCTGCGTCTGAAAGGTCACCTCGCCGTTGGACGAGCTGTGGACGGGGCCGTACCGGGGCGTGCCGTTCCGTACGGCGACGAACCCGTACGACCATCCGGACTGCGCCGCGGCGTTGACGTGGCCACGGAAACGCAGCCGGATGAGCGCGCCGTCGCTGCCGGGCACGAGGCGGATCTTGTTGTAGCCGTAGTCGGAGGGCGCGAGGGCGTCGGAGACGCGGAAGTGGCCGGCCGCGGCGTTCACCGCCTCCACCGCGACGCCGTTGTAGGCGGTGACGAACGGGTACAGGCCGGTGATGAACGGCATGAAGTCGGCCCGGTTGGAGTAGTCCCAGGTGACGTTGCGCTGGGCGTACTCGCCGAGGCGCCGGTTGAGCTCGGCCTGGTCGATGCCGGTGATGCGGCGGTAGACCTCCAGGGGGTGCTCGGTGTTCCTGGCCTCGTTCCACAGGCGGTTGAACATGGCCAGGCCGTCGCGGTCCTTGATGTACTGCAGCAGCATCCAGGCGCCGTAGTGGTGGCGGCTGCTGCTGTAGGCGAGGTTCTCCGTGCGGATGAACCTGGTGAGGTCGCCCGCGGCCGTCCTGGGGTAGACCTGCATGGCCATGAACTCGGCGCTGGCCTCCCAGAACGTCCCGGAGCCCGGGTGGGTGAAGCCGTAACCGGACCTGCCGAGGAAGGTGTAGTTCTGGAAGACGTGGGCCAGCTCGTGCGCCAGGCCCCACGAGCCGGGTTGCGCGGCCCCCGGGGCGATGTTGATGACGCCGACCCTGCCGTCGGTCGAGCCGCCCGTCGCCCAGGCGTCCAGCGGGGCGGTGGACCAGGTCCTGGTGATGATCACGATGATCTTGTGCTGGGCGAGCAGGCCGGTCTCCGGCGTGAACCGCATGGTGTTCACGTAGAAGGAGTAGAGACTCTCCAGCTGGCCGAGGATGTTGTCGGGGTCGAAGCGGTACGCCGAGGGGGCGTTCCTGGGGTCGGTGCCCGATCGATCACCCCACAGCAGGATGAAATCGGCCGACTCCTTCGTCCGCTCGGGGACCCAGGGCACCTCGCCGGTGGTGGCCCAGCGCGACGGGATGTAGACGGTCTTGGCGAGCGCCGACCCGCTGCCCGCCGCCGCGGGGGGCGTGGACAGGGATAACAGGCCGGCAAGCAGGAGGAGGGCGGTCGCGGCCACCCGCAGTCGTCTCATGTGAAGGACCTCCAGACGAGGTGTTAGCGCTAACACTCCGGGCCGGGTTGCGGTATGTGACATGCCGTTGAGCGGCTCCGAGTGTTGGCGAGCCGACAGGCGCTGTCAAGATCTCGTGTCCTGCCGGTGAAGTCGCCCGGAGGTGAGCTGCGGATCCCTGCTGCCGACGCCTGAAAGTTGCATCCCCGTGGCCCGCGCACACATAAGCGTCACTGTGTTGACGCACGTAATGATAAATGTCTAATGTCAGAAGGTCTCCCTGCTGAGTCCGCGAGCGCGACGAAAGGCCAAGATGACCACGCCCCACCAGGACATCGGATCCGACCGCGACGTCACCCATGACTTCGACCCCCGCGCCCCCGAGACCTTCACCAGCGCCCACGCGCTGTACAAGGAGATGAGGTCGTCCTGTCCCGTCGCCCACAGCACGACCTATGACGGCGGGTTCTGGGCGCTGTTCCGCTACGAGGACGTCAAGCGCGTCCTCGACGGCCGGACCCTTTTCACCACGTCGGTGCAGAACACGGTGCCGAAGTTCGCCTTCACCGGCCGCCGGCCGCCGCTGCACTTCGACCCGCCGGAGCACACGGCCTACCGGCGGGTGATCAACCGCTTCTTCACCCGGGACAAGATGGCCGCCCTGGAGCCGCGCGTGCGCGAGTACGCCGTGCAGCTGCTCCAGCCGCTCATCGACGCCGGCGAGGGGGACGTCTCGGTGGACTACGCCCAGAAGTTCCCGGCACATGTCTTCGCGGCGTTCTTCAATCTGCCGACCGACCTGGCTGAGCTGATCAAGGAGATCAGCGCCCAGTATGTTGCAGCCATTCAAGTGGTCGACACGGATAACGTCGTACGTCTGAGCCGCCGGCTGTACGAGATCGCCCAGGCGGTCATCGACGAGCGGCTCGCCCACCCGATCGACCCCGGCCACGACCTCGCTAGCGCCCTCATGAACGCCGAGTACGAAGGCGACCCCCTGCCTCCGGACATGGTGCTGGGCTGCGTCCGCCAGCTCCTCGTCACCGGGATGGTCGCGCCCAGCGTCTTCATCGGGAACATGTTCGTCCACCTGAGCGGCGACCCGGCGCTCGCGGACCTGCTGCGCGCCGACCCATCCCGCATCCCCGCCGCCGTCGAGGAGTTTCTCCGCCTGTACGGCCCGTACCGGGGGATGGCCAGGACGGCGCGGGAAGACGTGGAGTTCGGGGGCCGGCTGATCAAGGCCGGTGAGCCCATCGCGCTGGTGTACACCTCGGCCAACCGCGATGAGACGGTCTTCCCCGACGGCGAGACGTTCCGGTTCGACCGGCCGAACCTCGCCCGCCACCTCGCCTTCGGCAGCGGCGTCCACACCTGCCCCGGCGCCCCGCTGGCCCGCATCATGCTGATCGCGACCCTGGAGGAGGCGCTGGCGCGCACGTCGGCGTTCGAGGTGAGCGGCGAGGTCAGGATGGCGAGCTGGGCCGAGTGGGGCACCAACTCGGTCCCCATGCGGTTCACGGCGGCCACCCGATGACCGGCTCGGCAGGCGGCACGGCCCCCGGCGCGGCCAACCCTGCGGCCCCCGGCGCGGCCAACCCTGCGGCCCCCGGCCCGGCCAACGTCGCGGCGCCCGGCCCGGCCAACGTCGCGGCGCCCGATCCGGTGGTCCCCGACGACTTCGACCCCGACGAGGCGGGCTCGGCCCCCGAGAGCCTGGAGATGTACGCCCGGCTGCGCGGCTCCTGCCCGGTGGCCCGCAGCAGCAGGTACGGCGGCTTCTGGGCGCTGACCCGGCACGCCGACGTGGCCGCCGCGGCCGGCGACCCGGCGACCTTCATCTCCTCGGTGCGCGCCGTGGTCCCGAGCGACCCCCGCGGCCTGCGCCGCCCGCCGCTCAACTACGACGCCCCCGCCCACACGCCCTATCGCAGAGCGCTGGACCGCACCCTCCAGCGGGCCCGCATCGCTCGCCTGGAGCCGCGGCTGCGCGCGCACGCCGCCCGCGAGCTGACCCCGCTCGTCGAGCGCGGCGGCGGCGACATCGCCCAGGAGTTCGGCGCGCAGTTCCCCGCCTGGGTCACCACCGAATGGCTGAACCTCGACCCCGAGCTCGCCCCCGAGCTGGCCGCCACCGCCGCGCGGTGGGTGCGGGCCTGGCGGGCACTCGACCGGGACGTGGTCAACGAGACCAGCGAGCGCATGTACGGCATCGCGCGCGACCTGGTGCGCGACCGCCGCGCGTCCCCGCGCCCCGTCGAGGAGGACCCGGCCAGCTCGTTGCTGGCCGAACGGCCGGACGGCCGGCCGCTGGAGGAGGAGCACATCGTCGGCGCGCTGCGCCAGTGCCTCGTCGTGGGCATGGTGGCGCCGCCCATCCTGCTCGGCTCCATCTGCGTGCACCTGTCGCAGCACCCGGAGCTCCAGTCGGAGCTGCGGGCGCGCCCCGAGCTGCTGCCCGCGGCGCTGGAGGAGCTGCTGCGCCTGTACGCGCCCTACCGCGGCTTCGCCCGCACCGTCAGCCGGGAGGTCGAGCTGCACGGGCGCACCATCCGCCCCGGCGAGCCGGTGACGCTCGTCTACGCCTCTGCGAACCGGGACGAGGAGGTCTTCCCCGACCCCGACACGTTCGTCCTGGGACGTCCCAACATCGCAGCGCACCTGGCCTTCGGGCGCGGCCGGCACGCGTGCGCCGGCATGCCGCTGGCCCGGCTGTCGATGCGCGTCGCGCTGGAGGAGCTGCTGCGGCGCACGTCCGCGATCGAGGTCAGCGGGCCGACCGAGAGCGCGCGCATGCCCGAGATCGGTGCCGTGTCCGTTCCGGTACGGCTTCGGCCGGCCTGAGATGTACGACGATTCGATTGCGTGCGTATGCGTAAGCGTTATACATATACTCCTACCGTGACTGACGGTGCATGGGCCGAGGCAGGCGACGTCGATCTCCCGCGCTTCCAGGTGGGTGCGCCTCCGCAGCATCTGATCACGACGCTGCTCGGCGACTACTGGATCAGCAGGCCCGAGCAGTTGCCGTCCGCGGCGCTGGTGCGGCTGGCCGAGGAGTTCGGCGTGTCCGCCGTGGCCGCCAGGGCCGCGCTCTCCCGCCTGACGCGGCGCGAGCTGCTGGAGTCGTCCAAGGTGGGGCGGCGCACCTACTACCGGCTCACCGACCGGGCCGCCGCCGTCCTGCTGGACGGGCGGCAGCGGATCATGTCCTTCGGGCTGGACCAGGACGCGTGGGACGGGACCTGGGTGGTGGCCGCGTTCTCCATCTCCGAGGAGCAGCGCGACCTGCGGCACGCGCTGCGCGCCCGGCTGCGCTGGCTGGGCTTCGCCCCGCTCTACGACGGGCTGTGGGTCTCTCCCACGGCGGACGCCGACGACGCGGCGGCGGTGCTCGCCGAGCTGCAGGTGCCCACGTCCACGATCTTGCGCGCCCGGGCCCTGGACCTGCCCGGCATGCGGGCGCCGCAGGAGGCGTGGGACTTCGACCAGCTCCGGCGCACCTACGAAGGCTTCGTGGCGCAATACTCGCCGCTGCTGGTCCGCGTCCGCAAGGGGGCGGTGGGCGCGTCCGAGGCGCTCGTGGCGCGCAGCGGCATCATGGACACCTGGCGGACCTTCCCCAACCACGACCCCGACCTGCCGGCCGAGCTGCTGCCTGCCGACTGGCCCAGGAGCGCGGCGAGGGACGTGTTCGTGGAGGTCTACGACACCCTCGGCCCGCTCGCGGAGTTCCGGGTCAAGCAGATCGTCGCCGAGTTCGAGCCCGAGCTGGCCGAGCTGGTGGCCCACCACCGCACCAGCCTGGTCAACGCCCCCCGCTGAGCCAGGCCCGACGCCTCCCTCCCTCATCAGCC